>DLBE01000020.1 GCA_002494205.1 Caryophanales bacterium UBA7029 | reverse complement strand
GAACTGCCCTGGTTCAATTCTTGTTTACAAGAATGACCTCCATTCATTTAGAGATTTACCTATTAGAATGGGTGAACTTGGACATGTCCATAGATATGAAGCTTCAGGTGCTTTAGCAGGTTTATTTAGAGTTAGAGCATTTACTCAAGATGATGCTCACGTATTCTGTACTCTTGATCAACTTGAAGATGAAATTAACAAGTTATTAGCACTTTTCGACAAGATTTATTCAATCTTCAAATTAAGTTATCACATCGAATTATCTACTAGACCAGAAAGTGGCTCTATTGGAGATGAAGAAATTTGGAGAAGAAGTGAAGAAATCCTTGCAAAAGTTTGCAAGAATTCAGGAAGAGAATTCAAAGTTAATCCAGGTGATGGCGCATTCTATGGTCCAAAACTTGACTTTAAACTTAGAGACTCTATGAATAGAATCTGGCAATGTGGAACTATTCAACTTGATATGAACTTACCAGAAAGATTTGATGTCACTTATGTTGATTCTGATGGTGAAAAGAAAAGACCAGTTATGCTCCACCGCGCTATATTCGGTTCTATTGAAAGATTTATTGGTATTATTACTGAACATTTCGGAGGTGCATTCCCACTTTGGTTATCACCAGAACATGTTAGAGTCTTACCAGTAAATAATGAGTTCCATCTCGAAAAAGCCAAGGAAATCGTGGATATTTTAAAGAAAAATGGAATTCGCGCATCTTTAGATGCAGGTGAAGAAAAGCTTGGTTATAGAATGAGAAATAGCCAAGTTAATAAAGTTCCTTACACCGTTGTTGTTGGAGATAAAGAAAAAGAAGAAGGCTCAGTCACTTATAGACACTTTGGTTGTAAGAGCCAACACAATGTTAAACTTGAGGAATTTATTAAACTTCTTAAAGAGGAAATTGAGAACAAAAAACTACCAGTTTATGAAAATTAAAAAACCATTGGTGTTATTTCTATCATTATTATTTGTTCCTTGTTTCTTAACTTCTTGTTCTTTTGTCGAAAAAGAAAATCAAAATGAGACCGTAGAAGAAAAAATCGATTATAACGACATCAACCAAATGAACGCTATATACGACCAAACAGAAACAGGTAATTTTCTTCAAAAGAAAACAGGTCCATCAGCCGCTGAATATGGAAAACTTAATGGAAAGGTTATTGCAAATACCACTTACGAAATCGAAGGTGGTCAAAAATATGCTAGCACATACGGCGCTTGGGCAATTCAAAATTTCTTGGAATTAGAATATGAAGACTTCTTGTCAAAAAATCCTAATCCAGAAGACGAAACATACAAATTAACAGATTTAACACCAGCACAAATACAAGAATGGTTAGAAAATTGTTATTTGATTCTAAACGAAAAAAGTGAGGAAATATCATCTTGTTTATATGTAACCATCACTTGTCACATTAAAAATATTGACATCGAAGTATTAACTATTTATTACGATTGAAAAGCTTATTAAGTAAAATCTTGAATTGAAAAGAGACAAGTTACTAAGATGGTACAAAATGATTGACTTTAATTTTGACATTTCACTTTCTGAATAATTAATGTTGACATCACTTTATAAGTGTAGTTAAATATTTCTCGCAGATAACGTAGAAAGAAGAGCGCCCTTGCTTCTCACCAGATCGACTAATCGATTGGTACATTGCTACAATAACTGATTAGAAAAGTTATTTAAAACGGGCGCATTCTAGTGCCCGTTTTCTTGTCTTAGGAGGACAAACTTATCAATAACTATCCAAATCAAGGACAACAACGTCCAAACAAACAAAACCAAGATCTCATTAATGAGAGAGTTAGATTCCCTGAAGTACTTCTTATTGGCATCAATGGTGAACAATTAGGAAAAATGTCTTCAAAGGAAGCTTATCAACAAGCAGTTCAAGCTGATTTAGACTTAGTTTGTGTTGCACCTAACGCAAATCCACCAGTATGTAAATTACTTAACTATGGAAAATATCGTTACGAACAACAAAAGAAAGCTAAAGAAAACCGTAAGAACCAACACACTGTTGAAATCAAAGAGATTCAATTAACTCCACAAATCGGACAACATGACGTTGATACCAAAGCAAAGGCAGCAAGACGCTTCCTAGAAGAAGGTAACAAGGTTAAAGTTGGCGTTAGATATCGTGGAAGACAATTATCTCACGCAGAAATTGGTGAAGAAGTTATGAATAAGTTTATTGCCTCTTTAGAAGATGTCGCCTCTGTCGAAAGAGCTCCATTTATGGAGGGCAAATGGTTAAATGCAGTTTTAGCATCAAAATGTAAAAAGTAGGAGGAACTAGCAATGCCAAAAATGAAATCAAAAAAAGCACTCACAAAACGTGTTAAAAAGACTGGCTCTGGCCAATTAAAAAGACACAGTGCTTACACATCACACCTTGCACCACGCAAGACAACAAAACAAAAAAGACACTTAAGAAAGGCTTCACTCGTCGATAAGACTGACTTAAAGAGAGTAAAGACTTTAATTCAATAGGAGGTAAGTAACAATGGCTAGAGTAAAAAATTCAGTTCAAACTCGTGCACGTCGTGCAAAAGTCTTAAAAAGAGCTAAAGGTTACTTTGGAAGTAAACACCTCTTATTCAAGACAGCAAAAGAACAAGTCTTAAGATCACTCCGTTATTCTTATATTGATCGTAAGAATTTAAAGAGCGATATGAGAAAACTTTGGATTAAGAGAATTAATGCTGCTTGTAGAGCACACGATATCTCTTATTCAAGATTTATCAATGGTCTTAACAAAGCAAACATCAAAGTTAACAGAAAGATGTTAGCAGAACTTGCAATTAACGATCCAAAAGCATTCGAAGATTTAGTTAAACTTGCAAAGAAAGCAAAATAAGTTAAAGCTTCAGATAAAAAGAGAACCATCAGGTTCTCTTTTTTTAGAATAAATTTTCCTCTTTTTTAACGTATATAACTTCTACATTATCAAGAGCTTCATTTATCATTGATTCATAATCCCATTTAGCTTCGAATTTAAGAACTTCATCCATTGATGGTTTTGTCTTAGGATTTTTTGGAGCAAAAATAGTACAACAATCTTCAAATGGTCTAATTGATATATCAAATGTATCAATCTTTCTCGCTAAGTCTATTATTTCAGTTTTGTCATAGCAAACAACAGGTCTAAGAACTGGGATATTTGTAACAGCATTAATAACATTCATCGAATCAAGCGTTTGAGATGCGACTTGACCAACTGATTCGCCTGTAGATATTGCAAGGAATCTTCTTCTTTTGGCAAGTCTATCAGCAAGTCTAAACATCATTCTTCGCATAATTGTAATTGCGTAAGATTCATCAGATTGCTTATAAATCTCTTCCTGAAGTTTTGTAAAAGGAATAATATTCAAGCGGATTTCTGGTTGATATTTATTCAATTTCCCTAGTAAATCCTTAAGTTTTTCTATAACTCCAACATTTGTATAAGGAGGGGAGGCAAAGTGAATACATTCAATTTTTAAGCCTCTTTTCATAAGAAGATAAGCAGCAATTGGTGAATCAATTCCACCACTTAACATATGCATTATTTTGCCGCCTACTCCAAGAGGGTAACCTCCAGCCCCTTTATAAGTGTGGGTGAAGACATAAGCGCCTTCATCTCTAACTTCAATTGAAACTAAAATATCAGGGTTATGAACATCAACTTTAAGGTCAGTGTTTTGTAAAATAACTTTTGCAATTTCACGATTAATTTGATCTGAAATAATTGGGTAATTTTTATTTGCTCTTTTAGCGTGAACTTTAAAAGTATTTCCGGTTTCTTGCTTCACTAATTCAAGACAAACTTTTTTTAAATTTTCTATGTCTTCATCAGTTTTTAAAACAAGCGATAAACCTTGAATTCCGGATACATCTTGAAGAATCTCTATAATCCTAAAAGGATTATTTTCATTCAATTTAACATAAATGTGATCAAATCTTGAAATGATTTCAATGTCTTTAAATTCACTTAAAGCACCACGAATATTCTTCGCTAAAACTTTAATGAATTCTTTCTTATTTTTTCCTTTGGTAGACAGCTCACCAAAACGCACCATTATATGATCGTATTTCATTTTATTGTCTCCAATAAATTTTTCAGTTCTTTTATAAATATTTGAAGCTCTTCTATTGTTGTAGATTCATTAATTGAAACACGGATTGTATTGTGGGCATCTTTATCATCTTTTCCTAGTGCTTTAACTACGTAAGAAAATGATTCGCCTTTAGAATGGCAAGCACTAACTGAACTCACGTAAATACCTTTATTTGATAAACCTTCAACAACAACTGCAGCCTTCTTTTCAGTTAGCGAAAAATTCGTGATGCATGGCGAACAATTTTCGTTAGAATTCATTGAAATTCCAGGGATTTTCTTGAGATTTTCTACTAAAAAAGCCCGTTTTTCCTGGAGATTTTTTATTGAGAAAGAATTTTTTATTGCTTTAGCAAGTGAGCAGGCAAGAGCCACCGAAACTGTTCCTGCTCTAACTCCTTCTTCTTGAACTCCACCACTTAATAGCGGTTCAAAAGAAATGTTTGATTTAGCAATTAATGCACCACTTCCTTTTAAACCATGAATCTTATGTCCACTTACAACAAACATGTCAGCGTCTGAATAATCCATATCAGTTTTGCCTACATCTTGAGTTGTATCGACGTGAAAAATAATTTTTGGATATTTATGAGTTATTTTAGAAAGCTCTTTAATTGGATTTATTGAACCAATTTCATTATTTGTTCCCATTATAGAGACTAAGATTGTATCTTTCCTAATGGCCTCTTCTAATACTTTCGGTTCTATAATTCCTTTTTCATTAACCTTAAGGTAAGTGACTTCAAAACCTTCTTTTTCAAGTTGCTTAAAAGATTCTAAAACAGAAGGATGTTCAATATTAGAGGTAATTAAATGTTTTCCTCTACTTGAATACTTTCTAGCAACACCCTTAATAGCAAGGTTATTTGCTTCAGTAGAAGACGATACAAAGTAAACTTTGTATCCTTTAACGCCAAAACTATTTAATATTGATTCTCTTGCCTTATTTAAAAATTTTAAGGCATCATAACCAAGCGCATGATTGGAACCACTGTTGCCAAAATGGTTTAATTCTATTTCATTATATAAAGCGACAACCTCTTTACTTGGGATGGTTGTCGCAGCATTATCGAGATAAATAAAAGTTTTATTTTCCATTATTTTCTCTAATTCGTTTAAGAGTTTGTCCTGCTAAAACGTAGGCATTTTGGAAATCACCATTTTCAAAATATGTTTCAGCTTGATTAAGTTGAGTGTCAACATCTGAAAGTTGATATCTATGTCTATTGGCAAACAAAATAGCATTTTCTGCCAAAAGCATTACGTTGTAATCGTTAGAAATCTCTCCATCATCCAAAATGAGGTTTGCGATTTCATAATAACTATGAAGTAAAGTATTGACTTTATCGATATCAATTGGGTTAGCAATTAATGAACCATAAATTTCATTTAAAGTTTTATACAACTGTTCAAATTGAGGTTCATATTTTTCTTTAATTTTCTGAACATTTATTTTTCTAACTTGATATTCAGCATCTTTGACTTTGTCATAAGCTTCAAAAACAACATTGTAGGCATTCTCAGCATCAGATTTTAATGATGAAATATATGAGTTATATTCATCAATATCTGAAATAATAGCGTTCGATGCAGTTGATAATTCGTTCATCTTATTCACTAAAAGAGAATAAGGTTGTTTTGTTGCAGAATGAATAAATGTATCTAATGATCGTTTTAAAGCACCAACTTTATTGATGTTATTTTGAATGTTGTTAATTTTAGTTTTGTGTTCTTCATTAATAATGAAAAACTTACTTACTTCAGGAATTGTATTACGAAGTTTAATGAAGTTTCTTTCAATTAAATTAACTGTGCTATAAACGTTTTCGTTATTTTCTTCAAATGCTGCTCTAGCAGCTTTTTCTTCATCAAAAGAAGTGAAAAATGAGTCAAGTTTATTGCTCATTGCTTCGAGTTTTTCTTCTATACCAGCAATTTTAAAAATACGGATTTGATGGGTAATTTCTTCAAGTTTCTTTTCAAATTCTTCAATAGTCGAATCTACAGAAAGATGATAAAGTGGGTATTTTTGAGATAAAAGTTCTTTATAAGCAGTTTGAACAGACGCAATTTTATTTGGAATAACATCGGAAATTTTTGTGCATAATGCAGGAAGCTCAGACATATGAATTGTAAGTTCATGAAGAATCTCATCAATATTTGGAAGAATTGAATTTGCTTCATCATACTGAGCAGACTCAACAAGTGATTCAAAGTCTTCAAACTTCTTATCGATGAAATTAAAAATTTCATCAAATGATTGAGACATTAAAACTAAATCAGCTTCTTTAGAATAGTAGTCTTGTTTGATTCTACGAAGTTGCTCTTTATAAGTAAGTGCGGATTGACGGCAGTCTTCTTCAGGTTTTACTACTTGTAAAAGATCGCTATTTAGGGAGTTTACTAATTCATCGTACTCATCAACAATCTCATTTACTCTAGGTAAAGCTTCTTTATATGCTTTGAAATCTTTATCATCAATAAAATCTCTTAAAGAATCGACAGCTTGAGATGCGTCTCCATCATTCTTATTACGAATATCTTTAAATCTTTTAAGGAATTTGGTGTGAATATCAACATATAAAAGATTTGTTCTAGAAATAATTTCTAGTCTTTTAACATATTGAGCATCCTGGCCAATCAATAATGCATGTAAGAATTGAACCCTACGATCAATTTCACGGATTTGTCTTTTGCAAATTCTCTCTCTGAAAACAAAAAAATAGAGGATTACAGCAATTATGCCTAAACCCGCCAATAATCCAAAGACAAGAGCTAGAATTCCGCCAACCTTCATAATTACTGCAATATAATAACATATTTATTTTGTGTTTTTAAATAAAAAACATTGCAAGAATAATCATTATATTAGTGTTTTTGATCATTTTCTCGCCTTAATATAAATATTAATGAATGATTTTTATTGACATCTAAAATCTATTAGTTAATAATATTAACCGCATTGTTGCAGCATGTAAATACAGCTCGACTGATGTCTCAACTATCGTGGGTAAGTAGCTACGCTCATAAGTGAAAGCCAAATTAGAGAACATCCGGAGTTATGGAATTTACACCTCTTGCTAAATAATGCATTTAGTGAAAGGAGAACATATATCATGAGATATAGAGGTTCAGACTACAAAAGATCACGTCGTCTCGGTTTTTCAGTCTTAGAGACTGGTAAAGAACTCGCAAAGAGACCATACGGACCTGGCCAACACGGTAATGGACGTAAGAAAAAACCATCCGAATACGGCAAACAATTGATTGAAAAGCAAAAACTCGAACAAATGTATGGCGTTAACGAAAGACAATTCCGTCGTTTATTCAACCTTGCTTTAAAATCAGACGAAGTTACTGGCATTGCATTCTTCAGAATTCTCGAATCCAGATTAGACAACCTTGTCTATAGAATGGGATTTGCAAGAACTCGTAGAGCTGCAAGACAACTCGTCAACCATGGTCACATCACCGTTAATGGTGCAAAAGTTGATATTCCATCATACCTTTGCAAAGTTGGTGACAAGATTGCTATCAAAGAAGGTCACGACTTAGCTGTCGTCAAACAATCTCTTGAAAGCAAACCAGCTTCAGTTGGTTATGTCAAAGTTGATGCTTCAAAACTCGTTGGCGAATTCGTCAGAGTTCCTGAAAGAAGCGAACTTCCAGCAGACATCAACGAAGCCCAAGTCATTGAATACTATAACAGAATGTTATAATCATTCACTGAATATGAGCAAATTAAGGGAACCAATTGGTTCCCTTTTCTTGTGCCTATCTTTGCGTTATTAGTAGAGCCGCGGCCATATCGCCATGGTATAAGATTTTCCCATAGAAATCTTTTGTTACATTTGAAGATCTTTCATAATGACCAAGAATTCGACCATAGAAATCTTTCACAGTTTTATTTCCGTTTCCGTCAGTCTCGATTGTGCCAAGACATTGTCCATAAAAATTTGTGATTCTTTCAGTCATATTAATTTAGTTTTACTAAATAGTAATTTTTCTTTCCGCGTTTGATAACAACATATTCACCAAAAAGTGCATCTTTTTCATCAACAATGTGAGTTAAGTCAGATACTTTCTCTCCATTGATGGAAACTGCGTTGCCGTTTATAAACTCTCTAGCTTCACGTTTTGATGAGGCTGCTTTGATTACAATTAAGAGGTCTTCAAGAAGCAATCCTTTAGGTTGTTCGGTTTTTAAATCTCCAAACAATTCTTCGATATTTTCTTTAGAAAGAGACTTAACATCACCACTAAAGAGAACTTCTGACATCTTTTTGCATTCTTCAGCTTTTTCTTTTCCATGAATAAGTTCAATTATTTCGTAAGCTAAAGCTTTTTGAGCAATTCTGGCACCTAAATGTTCATAGTGATCTTTAGTAATTTGGGCAATTTCATCAAGAGATTTGAAAGAAAATACTTTCATATATCTTGCTGCATCGTCATCACCAACATTAATGAAATATTGATAAATTTTGTAAGGAGAAACTAGCTTTGCATCAAGGTATAAAGCACCACCTTCGCTCTTACCAAATTTCTTGCCGTTTTGATCAAGTAAAAGAGGTACAGTAAAACAACCAACCTTTGCTTCAGGTCCTTCAATCTTGCGAATAAGTTCGAGACCAGAGGTTAGATTACCCCATTGATCACCACCACCAATTTGTAATGAACATCCATAATTTTGGTGAAGTTTTAGGAAGTCAATTGATTGAAGAATCATGTACGAAAATTCAGTATAGGAAACACCTGCTTCTAATCTAGAAGCAACAATGTCTTTTGAAAGCATGTAATTAACAGGAAAATATTTACCATAATCTCTCAAATATGTAAGTAAATCCATTGCTCCTAACCATTCGTAGTTGTTAAGAATCATACCTTTTTCAGGATCAGATAAATCAATGAATCTTTCGAGTTGTTCTTTAATGCACTGAGTATTGGCTTTTAATGTTTCTACACCTTGTAAATTTCTTTCTTTTGATTTGCCAGATGGGTCACCAATCATTCCAGTTGCGCCACCAACAATCGCGATTATCTTATGACCTGCTCTTTGAAGTCTCATAAGAAGTGAAATCATGACAAAATTACCGACATGCATCGATGATGCAGATGGGTCAAAACCACAGTAAATTGTTTGTTTTGTTTTTAATAATTCACGGACTTCTTCTTCATTAGAAAAATCTTTAATAAGGCCACGTGCTTTTAATTCTTCAACGATATTTGCCATAACTACTCCCTTGTTGAACCACGTTTTTTGTAAACTGATTCAATTCTATAAGTTTTCTTTTCAAGCTCATTTTTCATTAAATCCATGAGCATATAAACTGATCTTTTGCCGACATCTTGCATGTTAATATTGAAACTCGACAGAGTCGGACGAGTAATATTAGCATATTTTGTTCCAATAAGCGAGAGGACTTCAACATCTTCTGGAATTCTAAGTCCTGAATCTGTTGCAGCATTAGCAATAGCGGCGGCAATAGAATCACGATAAGCAACAAAATAACCAGTTTTATGTTTCTTAAAATATTCAACAAAATCTTCATAAGTTCTTGATGAAGAATCATCAACATTTAAAACTGAATAATTTCTATTTAAACCTTTACAAACTGAAATAAATGCTTTTTCGGTTCTTGCAAGCAATCTACCACAATCATGGACATGTAAGAAAACAGGTGTTGCATCTTTATCTTTGTTTAATTTTTCGGTAAGTATTTTTCTTAAATTTCCTTCATAACCAAAAACAATACAACCACATCTTTCACCTTCAACTCTATTGTTAATAACAATAGTTGGCACGTAATAAGATGTAATTTTTGAGATATCTTCTTCTTCTAATTCATCATCAAAAATGATTGCGCCATCAACGTGAGAAGTAATAACTTTTTCAACTGCTGAAAGTGCATCTTGTTTTGAATGCGAAGTTAAAAATAAAGAGATTAAGAAATTCTTCTCTTTTGCAACTTCTGCAATACCATTTAAAACCGAAGCTATATAAACATAGTTTGCTTTCGGAATAACAACACCAATAGTAGTTGATTTATTTGTAGCTAATGCTTGGGCTAGACCTGATGGTTTATATCCAAGTCTTTGAATAACTGCTTGAACTTTTTCACGTGTTGCTTCTGTAACGTTTCCTTGATGATTAATAACTCTAGAAACGGTAGCGAGTGAAACACCACTAGCTTTTGCAACTTCATAAATAGTTACTCTTTCTTTTAAATTTTCCATAATTTTGTCCTTTGCGTGGTTTCATTTTATATGAAAATATTTTCATAAACAAGAAAAGTTTTACATTGATAAATATATAAAGATAAATCTTTATTTTAATGAAAAGAATGAAAAGAAAAGACGACGCCATAAGCATCGTCTAAAGTTAAATAAATGATCAAAACTTATTGCTTCATTGCTTGCGCCATGAGTTGTGCTTGTTTCATCATTTTTGCTTCGCTAGCTTTTTCAACTTGTTCATTGATTAATTCGTTTAATCTATTTGCGCCTTTAATTCCGGCAAATGCAATTGTTGAGGCAGCTGTGGTAATTGTAATTGTGCCATAGCCAAAGATTTTTCCAAATAATCCTGAAGAAACTGAAACGCTTTGAACTTTGTCTAGAGGACTGTTAAGTTTTTTGGTACGAATGATACCTGTCTTTCCTTCAATATGTCCTTCATAAAGAACAATTTTGTTGGAAGCAAAGGAAAGTAAGTCACCAATTAACCAGAAAACACCAACAATAATGACAAATGCAAGAATGTCTCTAATAAGAAGTGGGACAAGCGCTTTACGGGCAGTTTTCACAACTTTTTCCATCAATTTATTCTCCTTTCATTGCTTTAAATTATAGAAGAAGAAGACAAGCACTCTCATGCTTAAAGTGCCAATTATATCAAAGATATAAAAGTTTAAAATTAGAGCGAGTATTATTCACACCAAAGATTAAAAAAGAGAGGTAACCCTCTCTCTAAATTAATAAATTGGATAAGGAACTTTTTTAAGTCTTGTAGATGGGATATTTTCTCTTCCTTCTTTTGCTTGAGGTTTTCCGTCTAACATAACTAAGTCGCCTGTAAATCCTACAGTCGTGTTATTCACTAAGGCGGTTCCAACACCATAAGTGTCAACAGGAACTTTTAAATCAACCCACTCTTTAATTTTTGATGCAGTGAATGATGATGAAACAATAATTTTAACAAAGTTAAACCCATTATCATCAAGTGCTTTTCTTAATGCAAAAATTAATTCTTTACAAACGCCATGAGGATCAAATCCAGATGTATCTTTATCATCAAAATAATGGTCAATCAATGATTTAGATGTATCGACACGAACAGCTCTTAATGTTTCACCTAAATGTTTGGCTAGCTTTAAAGAGTCTACAATAACGTTATTGTTATAATCGATAAGAGCAGTTACTTTTTCTTCAGGGAATGTTTTGTGATAAATATCTGCAGCTTTGCAAATATCTCCACCGCAGACTTGAATTAAGGCATGTGGCATTGTTCCAACACCTTTTCCGCCCCACCAATAACCTTGGGCATCAGTAGAAACTTTTCTTATTCCCGCTACATAAGTAGCATAGCCATCACCAATTTGAGTTAAATAATCATCTTGTCTATCAGCCATTGAGAAACAATCATTTCCTCTTAAAGCCTTCATAACTTCATAAACATTCGTACAGACCGAAGTTCTTCTAGCTAAAATGCCATCAATCATACTTTCAAGAAAACCAAAGTTCTCGTATTTTCCAGTAATTTTCAAAACAGGTTCACCATATTGAATAATATCGCCATCATTTAAAGCTTCGATTTCTAATTCCTCAGGATGAACAGCGAAGGTATGAACAAGTGCTATTGCTTCATCTACTCCACAAAGTTTTGTATCATTTCTTCTTTGGAAAAATTGCATTGTTACAATGTGATTTGGTGCATTTTTCTCAACAATTTTCCTAGATTTTAGAAAATAATTTGCAGCAAAAAAGCCATCTTTTAATCTAGGATCAAACTGAAATGTTTTATTTGTAAGTCTAGAGATTTTTCCTTCTTCTTTTAATTTAATTTCAAGTTCCATAATCTTCACCCCTACTTCTCAAGTATTATTCTATGAATACTTTTCCCTACAGATCTAAACTTGTTTTCGTATTCTGTAATAAAATCGGTTTCGGAATCAAAAGCATAATTTTCCTCATCCGACACAACTTTAAATTTAGTTAACTTAAGCTCTTCTTTTGTATATTCATAAAGGCCATCATTATCAGTTTTTATATATAAACGACCGCCATTTTTGAGAACTCTATAATATTGTTCTAAAAAAGATATATAAGTAAGTCTTCTCTTTTCGTGCCTTTTCTTTGGCCAAGGATCTGCGTGATTAACGTAAATGGAATGAACAAATCCTTCTTTAATTTCGTCAAAAAGAATTTCTACATTCCATGGAAAAACCATAACGTTTTTGTTACCTTGTTCAACGAGTTTTTTACACATAATTCCTGCGACAGTTTTAACCCGTTCAATAGCAAGATAATTATATTCTGAATGAGCTAAAGAAATTGCGGCAATAAAGTCACCTTTTCCGGAGCCAACTTCAAAAATCACCGGTTTTTCCTTAAAAAAATCGGAATTTATATCAATTTTTTGAATAGCAATTTCTGGGTGCTCGTCAACATAGTCGACGGCCCATTGTTTATATTTTGTTCTCACTATTTAAGTTTTCCTAATGATTTAATTGCTCTAGCATAAATAATTGCCGATTCTAAAATATCATCTACAATCATATATTCATCTGGTTGATGCATAACGTATTCTCTATCTGGAAACAAGGCACCAAAGGCAACTGTGTTTTCGCAATGTTTAGCATAAGTTCCACCACCAATTGTGATTGGACCATGGAAGTAATCTTTTGTCTCTTTTACATATGCTTTCATTAATGTTTTAACTAATTTGCTATTTGGATCAAAGAAGAGAAGTTTGCTTTCCTCTCCCTTTTTGGATTTGGTACCAAAATATGCATCAAATTTTTCAATATATTCATTTGGTTTAACAGTTTCAGGATAACGGAAATTGACACTAAATTTTAAGTGACCTTTCTCGTATGAAATTAAACCTACACAATAAGTTGTTTGACCCATAAGTTTTGTTTCACAAAAACAACCAAATTTTGCACCACTAGTGTCAGATAATCCTTCTGCTAAATTTAAGAGGGTTCTAACTTCATAAACTTCCCCTAAAATTTGTAAAGCTTTGATTGCAGCATTAACGCCTTTTTCAGGAGTGCTACCGTGGGCAGATTTGCCGAAAATAGTTACAACTTTGCCTTCACATTTGTGCTCAACAATATTTTTCTCGCAATACTCAACAACAGGTGATGGGTCGTCAAAAGTAATTTCTACTTTGTCGCAGACTGCATTTGTTGCAGCACCACCAACAATTTTCTTTACATGTGGAATTTCTACATCAATTTCAGGAAAGAAATCATTAATTCCTTTTTCACCATAAATAACAGGGAAGTCAGCATCCGGAGTAAATCCATAAGTTGGAGATGGTTTTTTCAAATCTTTGAAATAATAATCTAAACAACTAGAACCTCTTTCTTCATCGCCGCCTACAACAAAACGAATTTTATAATTTTTAATTAATCCAGCTTGTTTCAGTGCTAAAGCAGCATAAAATGCTGCCATAAAAGGTCCCTTGTCATCAGAAGAACCTCTAGCATAAAGTTTTCCATCTTTTACATAAGGAGAAAATGGAGGTTGGCTCCACACTCCTGTTGCAGGAACAACATCAGCGTGAGCAAAAATACCAATCATTTTATCGCCTTCACCAATTGTTAACTCTGTTGCATGTCCATCACATCTATCAACGCTAAAACCATGTTGAATTCCTAGTTTTGCAACATATTCCAAAGCATCATCAACACCTTTTCCATAAGGTTTTTCTTTCGAAACAGTTGATTCATCATAAACAGAATTAATTGAAAGGAACTTTTTAAGTTCTTCAATCATATTTTCTTTTTCAGAAATTAGAAAATCACGATATTTCATTTGCTCATCTCCTTGTATAAAACATACATTCCTTTTAAGGTTAGTTCTTGGTCAATAATTGCATCTTTAAATTCATCTTTGATATAGCGGGCATTTCCGCCAGTAATAATTAGTTTAGTGTTAGGTTCTTTTAGGTTTTTAAATACTTCTTTTACATAGTAAACAGTTGAATAATAAATCCCATGATTCATTGATTCAAAAGTATTTAAACCTAAGCGATTTTTGTTAACTCGAAATTTATTAAATTCTGGAAGCAAAGCAGTATTTTGACTAAATAGTTTGAGCGAAATTTCAATACCTGGTATGAAAGACAATCCAATGAAATTCCCATCTTTATCAGTTTGAAGTAATTTTGTTACAGTTCCAAAATCTGCAATTAAACATGGTCCACCATATTCAACATCTGCTTGCCTTAAATCTGCTAAAAGATCTGCACCAATTGCTTCTTTAATAACTGGAAGTTTCTTTGCAAGTTTATAATGTTTCCAATCAAAAACTTTTATATCTTTATCAAAAACTTCTTTTACCAATTTTTGAACAGCTTCATCGTTATTCGGAACAACAGAAAAAATCACTCCATCATCAATAAAACCGCCACTTTTTTTATATGAATTTAGTGCTTCTTTTGCCTTATTAATTTCTAGTGGAAGTCGAAAAAACCCTAGGAAATCCTTTAAATTTCCATTTTCAAAGACTGCAAAATCAGTCGATGTATTTCCGATATCAATAATTAAAACTTTGTTATTCATTAGACAGCAATAATGTTTACGATTTTTCCTTTAACAACAATTACGCGTTTGATTTCTTTTCCTTCTGTGTGACGTTTAACGCCTTCACATTGTAAGGCAAGTTTTGTAAGTTCTTCTTCACTTGCATCAACACTTGCTTCAAATGTATCTCTAAGTTTGCCGCATACTGAAGCAGCGATTTTAACAGTATTCAAAACAAGTTTTGACTCGTCACAAACTGGCCAATTTTCATAAGTGATAAGTTGTTTACCAGTTGTGAGTTCAAATAACTCTTCGCCAACAAATGGGCACACACAACTAAACATCTTTAAGAAGTTAACCATATATGGCTTATAAAGTGATTTTGCTTTAAATAAAGCATTCACAAAAATCATCATTTGAGCAATGCCGGTGTTGATTTGAAGTGATTCAAAGTCAGCAGTAACTTTCTTAACTGTGGCGTTATAGACATAGTCTAATTCACCAGAGTTTTCATCGCTGAAACGTCCTGTAAATTCTGGATCAGTATATAGCCTATGAACACGTTCAATAAATCTTCGAGCACCACCTAAACCAGTTGTAGACCATGCAAAGCCTTCTTCTAGAGGTCCAGCAAACATCTCAAATAATCTAAGGGAATCAGCGCCATAGTCTCTAATAATATCATCTGGATTAACTACGTTACCGCGGCTCTTAGACATCTTTTCTCCGTTTTCGCCTAAAATCATTCCTTGATGGAATAATTTCTTAAATGGTTCATCGCAGAAAACAACTTTTTGATCAAATAAGAACTTATGCCAGAATCTTGCATAGAGTAAATGAAGAACAGCATGTTCTGCACCACCAATATAAAGATCAACTGGTAACCAATGTTTAATTAATTTTTCATCTGCAATTGCATTTGAATTATGTGGATCTAAATAACGAATATAATACCAACACGAACCAGCCCATTGAGGCATTGTGTTAGTTTCTCTTTCGCCTTTTTTACCATTAATTTCTACATTTAACCATTCTTTTGCATTAGCAAGAGGTGATTTTCCATCACCACTTGGAGCATATTTATCAAGTTCAGGTAAAGTTAATGGAAGTTCATCCTTACCATAGCAATATGTTGAGCCATCATTAAAAGTGACTACAGGAATTGGCTCTCCCCAATATCTTTGTCTTGAGAAAATCCAGTCTCTTAACTTATAGTTAACTTTTAGTTTTCCAGCACCCATTTCTTCAAGCTTTGAAATGATAGCTTTCTTGGCGTCTTTAATATTTAAACCATTAGCAAAACTGGAATTAATGTGTTTAGCGTCTTCTTCCATTGCTTTTTCAGAAATATCACCTTTGAGAACTTGGATCATTTCAAGTCCATGTTTCTTTGCGAATTCATAGTCTCTTTGATCGTGAGCAGGAACCGCCATAACGGCACCGCTACCATATCCATAAAGGACATAATCGGCTGCAAATATAGGTACTTTTTTGCCATTAATTGGGTTAATCGCATAAGCTCCAATAAATACACCAGTTTTGTCTTTATTAAGTTCAGTTCTTTCCATATCGGATTTAGATTGAACTTGTCTAATGTATTCTTCTACCTTTGGTAGTTGCTCTTTTGAAGCAAGCTTTTTAACAAGTGGATGTTCAGGTGCTAAGCAACAATATGTACAGCCAAATAATGTGTCTGCACGTGTAGTAAAAACAGTGAACTTTTCATCACTTCCATCAACTTTAAAATTAATTTCAGCACCTAAAGATTTACCAATCCAGTTTTTTTGCATTACAAGAGTTGATTTTGGCCAATCCAATGTGTCTAATGAATCAATAAGTTTATCTGCATATTTAGTAATACGTAAAACCCATTGTCTCATTGGCATCTTAATAACTGGATAACCACCACGTTCAGATTTACCATCAATAACTTCTTCGTTTGCTAAAACTGTGCCAAGTTCTGGACAGAAATTAACAGGAATATTTGAAACATATGCCAAATCTTCTTTGTACAACAAAGAGAAAATCCACTGAGTCCACTTATAATATTCTGGTTCGCATGTCGCAATTTCCTTGCTCCAATCATAAGAAAAACCTAGGGCTTTAATTTGCTGTCTAAAGTGATCAATGTTTTTCTTTGTAAATTCGTATGGGTGCTTGTTGTTTGCAATAGCATATTGCTCTGCAGGAAGACCAAAAGCATCATATCCCATTGGATGAAGGACATTAAATCCTTGCATTCTTTTCATTCTAGCGACTACATCACTAGCGGTATAACCTAAAGGGTGTCCGACATGTAAACCTTGTCCTGAAGGATAAGGGAACATGTCTAATACATAGTATTTTGGTTTAGAAAAATCGTAGACATCACAATAAAACGGCTTTTTGTCTTCGTATATCTTTAACCATTTTTGTTCTATTTTCTTGTGATCGTAACTCATTTTCTCATCGCATCCTTATAAATTCCTAAATATCTATTCATAGATTCACCCCAACTTCTATCAAGTTTAAGAGCATTTTTTATCATTTTGTCTAAGCCATCTTTGTTTTCGTAGTAGTAACCAAAGGCAACATCTAATGCACCTTTCATACTAGCTGGATCAAAGCTATAAAATGTAAATCCATCAACTTCTGGGTGAACCGTATCTTTTAAACCACCAGTTTCTCTTACGATTGGAAGAGTTCCATATCGTTGGGCAATCAATTGCCCGATACCGCAAGGTTCAAATAGAGATGGCATTAAGAAG
Organism: Caryophanales bacterium UBA7029; assembly: GCA_002494205.1. Taxonomy (GTDB): domain Bacteria; phylum Bacillota_I; class Bacilli_A; order RFN20; family CAG-826; genus Fiminaster. The sequence continues at coordinate 15,650 of DLBE01000020.1, read as the reverse complement.
AAGTCACTACCGGCATAGATCTTATGAGCAATGTCATCCGAATAACCGATATAAATTCCAACTTGATCTGGATGAGCGTCTCTTAGACTTTGGAAACCAACTTCTAGATTAGATTCCCCACTACCGAGAATGACAATATTCGCTCCTCTATCAAGCATGTATTGAGAATTTTGAAGAATTAAACTAATTCCTTTTTGCCATGTAAGTCGAGATACCAAACCAAATGTTGGTCTATCTTTATTTGGAAGATGGAAGAAATTTAACAAATCATTTTTGCAAGCTTTCTTGCCAGTTTTATATGCTTTTTCCGAATAATTTTTAATTATTTTCTTATCATTAGCGGGGTCAAATTCTTTAACATCAATTCCGTTTACTACTCCTGCAAAGTCGTCTCTTCTAAATTCTAAGACTTCACTTAGTCCTTGAGATAAGTCTTTAGTTAACATCTCTTCACGATATGTTGGAGAAACTGTTGTGACTTTGTCACAGAAATAGATAGCGGCTTTTAGTGTTGACACCATTCCTTCAAGTCTTACCGCGCCAGAATCATACATATCATCGCTGAGATTATATAAATCTCCAAGTGCATATCTATCTAAATAACCTTTAAATGCGGCATTATGAATTGTAAGAACAAAATGTGTTTTCCAATCATCTAGAGGAGCGCCTTTCATAAGTGCAGGAAGCATTCCTGGCTGCCAGTCATGTACATGTACAATATCAGGTCGCATGTTTTCGCGATGAATAATCTTTTGAACTGCGATTGAGAAATAGGCGAATCTTTCGCCGTCATCGTTATAACCATAAAGATTATCTCTACCAAAATATTGTTCTGAATCAATTAGTTTAAATTTAATTCCATCAATTTCGTAGTTAAAAACTCCGACGTATTGATGTCTCCAAGACATTTCAATGTAATCGTAATATTGGTATTCTGCCTTTATTCCTTTATTTTTTAAAAGTTTGTAATATGGCAAAAACACGAATACTTCGTGACCATTATTTACAAGCTCACGAGATAAAGAATAAATAACATCAGCGAGACCACCAGTCTTACAAAGTGGATTGCACTCGCTTGCAACCATTACAATTTTCATTTTTTACTTCCTTGTTTTACAAACAAAATCTCAGATTCTGTTCCTTTCACTTCTCCCGAAATAGTGGAGTATTTATCTACTACGGCGTTTTCAATAACAGCGCCTTTTTTTATTACACATCTTGTTAAGATGATTGAATTTTTAATTGATGCACCATCTTCTATTTTTACGTAACGAGAAATAATTGAGTGTTCAACTTTGCCGTCAACTTGTACACCATTAGCAATAAAAGATTCTCTTACATCTGCGTGTTCACCATATGATGCAGGAGGCGTATTTCGAGAAATTGTAAATGCACGACCACCATTTCTAAAAAGTGTTTTGGCAATTTTTGGATCAAATAATTCAAATGAATATTGAACAAAATGTTCAAGTGAATCAAAACATCTTGCGTATCCTTCGTATTTATACCCTCTAACATCTTCAGAATGCTCATTAACAATGTGATTAATAAGAGCTCTTAGAGAGAGTGCTTTTCGATAGTCTTTATGTCTTAGCATTCTCTCAAAGCATTCTCTAGAGAATACATAAGTTCTTAAAGAAACATTGACTTCTTTCTTTTTGCCATCATTATTAAGTGATGAAACAACCTTATCTCCTTCAAGCTCCAATACAGTGCTTGTTAAGAAAGCTTCATCACCATCTTTAATTTTTGTATAAGCCATTGTTATGGCTGCGCCTGATTTTTGGTGTGTTCTTACTAAATCAGCAATATCAATTTTTGTGAGAATATGAGCAGGTTGAATGACTATAAAGTCAGCATTTGTATCAAATAAAACCCAGTCATTTTCTCTTAAAGAATTTAAGTCTGAGTTAAAATCTGGATCCGCTAAACCTTTCTCATTTACTAAATAATTTTGTTTCCCAATTTTAGTGTTACTCGCCCAATTCTTCAAAGAACCACAGTGCTTTGCAACAGATCTAAAATTATCTTTAACCAAAATATTAATATTATTAATATTGGAATTTGCGAAATTAGACAAAGCAAAATCAATTAAAGCATAACGCCCAACAAATGATGTTGAAGCAGGAGTTCTGTTTTTAGACAATCCACCTAAACTTGGTGAATCATAAAGATTAACGTAACCAACGACCTTTGCCATCTTATTTTTCCTCCTTTTCAACGAAAAGGGCAATTTCTTTACTAGTGCCCACAATCTTCTTACCTTCTTTTACGAATGCATTTGGACCTATAACAGCGTTACGCACAACAGCGCCTTTACAAATTTCGGCGCCTGCCATAACGACAGAATTTTCAACTACTGCCCCACGTTCGATATAAACGCCATTAGAAATTACTGAATGAGTAACTTCACCATAAATAAATGCTCCTTGATTAATCAATGCATCTTTAATTTTAGCGTATCTAGAAACAAATTGAGGGGCAGCTGAATAATCCTCTGAATAAATAACATTTCCGTTAAATATCTTTTCTAAAGATAAGTTCTTATTTGATGGAAGAAGGTCCATGTTTGCTTCATGTAATGAAGAAACAGTTCCGACATCTTTCCAATACCCTTCATATTTATAAGCCATAAGCTTTTTGCCTTCGCCTAAAAGCATTGGAATGACATTTTTACCAAAGTCATGTTCTGATTTTGGATTTTTCGCGTCTCTAATTAAAGCATCTTTAAGAACATCATATTTGAACATATAAATTCCCATTGATGCTAAATTGGATGTTGGATTTGCAGGTTTTTCTTGGAATTCAACAATCTTTCCTTTTTTATCTGCAACCAAAATTCCAAAACGATGTGCCTCTTCCCATGGAACTGGGTAAACAGCAATTGTTAAATCAGCTTTCGATTCAGAATGAAGTAATTCCATATCATTAAATGTTGTGGAATAAATGTGATCACCTGAAAGAATCAAAACATAATCGGGTTCAGTAGAATCTAAAAACTCTAAATTTTCGTAAATAGCATTTGCAGTACCTGTGTACCACGCCATTCCTTTATCGGTTTGTCTAGGTGCTAATGTTGTAGTTAATGAATGAACACCATTCAAACCCCATTTTTCACCATTTCCGATGTATTCATCTAGTAACACCGACTCATACTGAGTCAAAACACCTACAGTATTAATGCCAGAATTAGCACAGTTTGATAATGGGAAATCGATAATTCTATATTTGCCACCGAAACTAACTGCTGGTTTAGCAACTTTCTCGGTAAGGTCAAGTAATCGAGTTCCTTTTCCTCCTGCGAGAATCATTGCAACAATTTTCTTGCCCATATTTGTAACCTCTTAAATTTTATTGAATTTAATTTTGTCCAATAAACATTAATATTCTAACACAATGGAGAAATTAATAAACCAAACAAATTAATAATTTGGTAAAATACATTTTTGATGAGCAAAAAAGATCCTAAAAAATTGAAAATGAATCCATGGAGAATTGTGAAAATTTTCGCAATTGCTTTTGTTGTTTTTGAGATTGTTTTTTATGTCTCTTTTCAGGGAGCAAATGGTAAATTTTTCCCACCAGATAAATCATTCTATTTTTACACTCCAGCTTTATTAGCTGCTTCTATCATTTTTGGAATCATTTCGCTTAAGCAAACCTACTACGAAATCCAAGGAGCAACTTTCATTCATTCAAAGATGGGGAAAGTTGTCGAATACACATTCAATAACATCATTTATATTGACCAAGAATTTTCAGAAAAAAAGAAAATGATGCGTTTTTTCACTAAAGAAGGAAAAGAACATCTTTTAATTTTTGATAAGGATTGGGAAATATATAAAATCGCACTTGATAAGTGCCCTTTAATTTCGAAGGAAGAATTTTTAAGACGTTTTCCTAATACAAAGATGTAAAAATTTAATTATTTACATCAATACTTTCATTTGCTACAATATATCTCGCTTTTTAGAAAAGAGGAAAAGTTATGTCAAGAGTTTGTCAAATATCAGGCGTTGGTCCAAAAAGCGGAAATGCACGTTCACATTCAATGATTGCAACCCGTAGAGTTTGGAACGCAAATCTTCAAAAATATAAAATCAACATTAATGGCAAAATGGTTACTGTTAAAATGACAGCAAGAGCACATCGTGCCTTAATGAAAAACGCTAAGTAATTAGTAAGTTTTCTTTTAGAAAAGTCCTTCAATCGAAGGACTTTTTCTTATTTCTTTTTTGGCAATTTTGCACAATATTCAAGATATTTCTCTGTTATTTCTTCAGTTGGACCATAGCCCATTACTTTAGAGTTTTCAATCCAGATAGTATTTTCACAAATCATCTTAACTTGATTGATATTATGAGAGACAAACAAGAAACTTGTTCCAATTTCTTTTAATTCTTTAATCTTTTCTAGACATTTATTTCTGAAGTTTTCATCACCGACAGACAAAACTTCATCAACAAGCATTAAGTCAGGACTTGTTTCAATTGCAATTGCAAAACCAAGTCTAGAAATCATACCTGAAGAATAGTTCTTCAAAGGAAGTTGCATAAATTTGCCAAGTTCCGCAAATTCAACAATATTTTCGTATCTTTCTTTCATTTGTTTCTTATGTAAACCTAAGAAAGCACCATTGAGGTAGATATTTTCTTCTCCACTACCTTCAGGATCGAAACCAGCACCAAGGTTAAGTAAAGCAATATGACCTTTAGTAGCAATTCTTCCTTTTGTAGGTTTATAAATACCAGCAACAATTCTTAAAAGAGTTGATTTACCTGCACCGTTATGGCCAATAACACCAAGCGATTCACCTTTTTTAATTTTAAAACTTACATCATCAAGAACATTAATTTCTTGAATAGGATTCTTTTTAAATCTTAAAAGTGATATCAATCTTTCTTTAAGAGTTGTGTATTTTCTTTCATGTAATGAAAAGTTCATCGAAATACTTTCGACGTTAACTAATTCATCTTCCGCTAATTCTAATGGTGGTAGTTTCTCTTTTCTCATAATTATAACCTCACCATCATCTTATCTTTCATAAGCTCGTAAACACCAACGCCAATTAAAGTAGCGACAATGCCACAGGCGTATAAGATTCCAAGTGTTCCTAAATTTGGTATATATGCTTTTGCGACATTTGCCTCTGCACCGACATTAAATATATCAAGTCCTGTAGCCCCTAAATAAACACACTGTCTAAAATAGGTGGTGAAATGGAACATAGGATTAAGTTTTATAGCTTTAATGGCAATCGGAGCAAATCCTGACTTTTTCGCTGCCATTGTATCTAATGTGTAAAAAATCGGAGTTAAATATTGCCACAAAAGAACGAAAACTTGATAGATATTCTTTAAGTCTCTAAAGAAGACATAAAGAACTGCAAGCAATATGCTAATTCCATAAGTGAATAACCAGAATGCTGGAAGCATGATGATAACGAAAACAAGTCTCCAGGTAAACAAATTAATTCCGAGTGCTACAGTCTTCCATATCATAAATGGAATCAACGCAACTAAAGTTAAAGAGAAATTAATTAAACTGGTAAATGCTAGTGAACAAGGAAAAACATAAGCGTGTATTTTTGTTCTTAGCATTGAGTTTCTATTTTGTTGAATGCTTGTTAATGAGTTTGTTGTACAAGTTCTAAAGGCAGTAAATAAAACGTTACCACAAAGAAGATATAAAGGGTAATACTGACCTCTACCAAAGATAGCATCAAAAACAAACCACATAACTAACATTGTTAGAAGTGGATTAAGGATTGTCCAAAGCACACCTAGAACAGATCCACGATATTGCTTTTTAATATTGCGACTTGTTAGTTCGAGAACTACAGTTCTGTCGCGGATGATACCTCTTTCTACCATAGTGCCGTTATTTTACTCCTTTTATCTACGTAAAACAAATTATAATTAGGAAAATGATTAAAAATCAAAGTTATAAATTGGTATAAAAAAAGGAAATCCCTATGAATTCCCGCAAATTTTTAGCATTTTTTAACCTTACTTTAGTAATTGGACGAAAAACACTAATTCATTAAAAAATAAAATAGTTAATAGACCCCATTCACTATAAGCAAGAACAAATCGTTTTGGTCTTTTATAGGTCCCATCAACATTATCAAGTTTTGGCCAAGTTTTTAATTTTGGGTTAAGAAGTAAAAGTAAAGTTATAACTACACTGACTGCTGCAAGAATCTCAGTCACAAGAAATACAATTTCTTTATGTCCGTGATCACTATAAACTTTGTAGGAGGTTAAACCTCTTGCAAACACAAGTCCACCAGACAAAATAACAAGCGCTGAGAAAACAGTAAATAAAGAAATATGCGGTTTGGTGTGAGTCACATCAAAGATATTTAAAAATATAAAACATAGACCAGCCAAACCTAAGCAACAAGTTGTCAAAATAGACATTGGTTTAAGAGCAGCTAAATCACTCTTTCCGCCCATAATTATTATAAGAGGTGAAAAGCACAATCCAGCGAATAAATATATGAAAAAACTATATATTTTCGCATTATTTTCAGCAGTACGGCCAACTTCAAATGGAAAATTTCTCATGAAAGAAAATTTCAATTCATCTACTGGTTTTGCAAACATTAATGCGCTCACAACAATGCCTAAAAAACTTAATAGGTATAGGACAACGGTAATAATCCAAGTAACACTAAACATTATCTAAGTGATTCAACTCTTTCTTTAATATCGTCATGACCAAACAAATATGAACCAGCAACAAGAATATCAGCACCGGCTTTGCGACATTTTGCACCAGTCTCGGCATTAATACCACCATCAACTTCGATCAAACAATTAAGATTTTGTTTATCAATCCACTTACGAAGTGTTTTAATTTTTCCTAAAGCGCTAGGAATGAATGCTTGACCACCTTTTCCAGGTTCAACAGACATAACTAAAACTAAATCAACTTGTTTAACAAGTTCTTTTAAAACTTTAACATTCGTTTTTGGTTTTATTGAAATACCAGCTTTACATCCAAGTTCATGTATTTTCTTAATAAGTTTTCCGCAACAAACTGGACATTCTAAAGCTTCATAATGAAATGTAATTAGATCAGCACCAGCAGCAATAAATTCAGGAGCAACTCTCATAGGATCTGCAACCATGATATGGACATCATTAACCATCTTATGGACTTTTGCGTTTTCTTTAACTGCAGAAACTTCAAAAGATTTATTAGGAACAAAAATTCCATCCATAATATCCCAATGGATATATTCACATCCTAGTGCTTCAACTTTTAAAATTTCATCCTTTAGATGTGCTTTATCTGCTGATAATAAACTTGGTGCAATTAAATTTTTCATTTTCTATACCTCTGTGATTTGAATTCTAGTTGATTTAGTAACTTAATATATACTTCATAACCTTCTTTCGAAAGGTTACCACTTTCTATTTCCTCTTTAATTTTACACTCTTTTTCTTTTTGATGAAGACAATTTGAGAAATAGCATTCTAAATAATATTTTTCGTATCCTGGAAAATACTGGGCCAAGTCTTCTTTATATAAATCAAGTTCAAGAGAAGAAAAGCCTGGAGTGTCTCCTATAAAGCCTTCTTTAAATGGCAACAAGATAACTTCTTTTGTTTGGTGTTTTCCTCTTCCGAGAGCTTCCGAGTATTCACCAATTTTGCGGTTAAAGTGAGGATCGATTAAGTTAATTGCAGTGCTTTTTCCAACACCAGTCTGACCCATAATTATCGTGGTTTTTCCTGATAAAAAGTCCCGTATTTCCTGCAAATTTTCGGTATTTTCACAAGAAATTAGAAAAACTTTATAACCTAACTTCTCAAGATCTGATTTAAGAATATCAACTTTGCTAGTATCTGCTAATTTGTCCAATTTAGTGAAAAGAACAGCAGCAGGTATTCTGTTTAAATTTGCATAAGTTAAAAATTTATAAACTAATTCGGGAGATAATTCAGGTTCTACAACAGACATTGTTATAACCAACAAATCTACATTTGCAGAACGAGGCCTAATTAAAAAGTTTCTTCTTTCATAAGCTCTTTCAATAATATTTTCGTTTTCATTAAACTCGATATTATCTCCAGCACATAATGAAAAACTTTTATGTTTTATAACTCCTCTTGAAAATAGACTATAAATATGCCCATTTGAATATACTTTGTATATTCCACCTACTATTGAAAGAATTTTTCCGTTCATTAAAATAGCCTTTTAAATATTGATTTCTTTTCTTCTTTGTTTTCAAGAAAAAGTTCAATTGCCTTTCTAAATTCACTAGCATTTTTAAATCTATTTTTAGGATTCTTTGAAACTGATTTCAAAATAATTTCATCTACTCTTTTCGGAATTAAATTAACAAAAAACGAAGGGTTTGGAACTTCATTTCTTAAATGTGCCTTCGCAACTTCCTCGGTTGTTCCGTCAAACGGCAAAATCCCAGTTACTAATTGAAAGAAAGTAATCCCGCAAGCATAGATATCGGAGGCAACAGTGAATGGTTTTCCGCTTAAAACTTCAGGTGCCAAATAATGGACAGAACCAAGAATTTTCCCATCATTTTCCGCATCTTTTTCGTTTTTAGCTATGCCAAAATCACCCAACTTAATTGTTCCGTTTGGTAGCAAAAATATGTTTTGAGGTTTTATGTCTCTATGAATAATTTTATGGTTGTGGGTATAATCAACAGCATCAAGAACCTGTAGCATAATCTCACATGCTTCTTTAACACTAAACTTTGTATAGAATTCAATCTTGTCTAATAGTGTTTGATTTTTAAGATATTCTAAGACCAAATATGGACGCTTATTCCAAACACCATCGTTATAAATCTTCATGATATTTGGATGAGACATCATAACTGCAGCTTTAATTTCTCTTTTAAAGTCATCAATCATGCCTTTTTGATCTAAAAGCTCTTCTTTTAATATTTTTACGGCGACAATTTCGTTATTTATTATATCTTCGCACTCAAAAACAACAGCCATTCCGCCAGTTCCTAAGTGAGATAAAACATTATAACGATTATCGATTATGTCACCGATACTAATCATTCTTTTCGAGGCTCCCAAATTGAGATAGCAATATTGTCGGTACCACCATTTGCTTTTGCGATACCAATTAAAGTCGATATTTTTTGATCAAGTCTATCATCGTTATTTAATGCAGAAAAAATCTGTTTATTTGAGGCATTATTATAAAGCCCGTCAGAGCATAAAAGCACTGTTTTTCCTGCATTTTTTAGGATTTTTAGCTCATAATTAGCATGCTTTTTTAATCCAATAAAATTCATAAGATAATGTCTATCTTTCGAACTAGATTTTTTCTCTTCGTTAATTTGTTTTTTGGCGGCTAAATATTCAACATAAGTTTGATCACGTGTCGCTTGAATAAGTCTATCTTCACCTAAAATGTAACCTCTAGAATCGCCTACATTAATCATATAGATTAAATCTCTAAAAAATAATGCTAAAACAAGAGTTGTTCCCATTCCACGATAATTCTCATCAAATTTGGATTCGCTATATACAGCATAATTAATTTCTTTGACAAGCTTACCAAGCCACCTTTTAACTTGAAAATTAAATTTCCAGGGTCTCTTATTACAAAGGGCAGAGGTAACTACATCTATTGCAATTTTACTTGCGTGATCACCTTTATTAGCACCACCCATGCCATCACAAACACAAAGTAAAACATTTCCATCCGAATCAATCGTTGATAAAGCTTTATCTTCATTAGTTTTTCGAACGAGACCAATATCAGTTTTAGATCCAAAACTACCTTTAATCATTTTTTAGTATTTCCTTAGCTCTTAGTTGACCGCATGCAGCGTCAATATCGTTCCCAAATTCTTTTCTTACTGTTGTATTGACACCATGTTGCATTAAATATGAAAAGAAGTTGTGGACATTTTTATCTGAACTTCTTTTAAAACTATGTTCATCTACTGGGTTATATGGAATTAAATTAATATAACTCATTGTGCCTTTAACTAAATTAACAAGTTCTTTAGCGCATTCTAATGAATCATTAATGCCATCTAGCATAATGTATTCAAATGTTACCCTTCTGCCTGCAGTTTTTTCATAATATTTCACAGCTTCCATTAATTTATCCATAGGATAAGCTTTTGAAATTGGCATAAGTTTATTTCGAATTTCATCGTTTGGTGCGTGAAGCGAAATTGCTAAATTTGTTTGTAGTCCTTCATGTGCATACTTCATAATGCCTGGGACAAGCCCGCATGTTGAAACGCTTATATGACGCGCGCCAATAGCAAGTGCTTTTGGGTGATTAACAATACGAATAAAATCCATCACATTTTCATAATTATCAAAAGGCTCACCTGTTCCCATGACAACTATGTGGGATACATGTTCTCCTTTTTCTTCGAGAAGTTTATTCATTACAAGCACTTGGCCAACCATTTCATGAGTTTCAAGATTTCTCTTCTTTTTTAATAAACCAGAAGCACAAAATGCGCATCCCATATTGCATCCAACTTGAGATGTTACACATACAGCATTTCCATATCTATACGGCATTAAAGCGGTTTCTACTTTTGCGCCATCTTCAAGTTCAAGTAACAACTTAATTGTTCCATCTTTGGAAACTTGTTTTTTATAAATTGTTGGTAAAGTTAAACAAAAATCTCTATTAAGTTCTTCTCTAAATAATTTAGAGACATCACTCATTTCGTCAAAAGTAGTAGCCTTTTTTTCATAAATCCATGTGAAAAGTTGCGTGGCACGATATTTCTTTTGACCACGGTCCATTAATAATTTTTCTAATTTTGTTATTTCTTGACCGTATAAATTAATCATAGATTAATGTTTAGTGTGGCAACAACAATGTTCATCATCACAATCGCAATCTTTTTCATCACAATCACATTCACCATCTTCGCAATGACATTCGTGATCTTCGTCATGGCAATGGCAATGATGTTCACCTTCTCTATATGCTTCTTCTAATTTCTTTTCCATTCCTTCAAAAATGTTGCCTTCATAAAGCTCTTCATCTTCTTCGCTATCTTCAACATTAACCAAGTTATCTTCTTTAATATAACGAGGATAACTCTTATTTAAAAATTCATGTTCATGATGAGAATGAAAATAATCAAAAACAACTCTAACGTGAATAGAAAATTCACTTAAAGTTTTAAGTAAATATTGTGCCGCTTTATCTTCTATTACTTCATATTTTTCTGGTGCTTCAACTTTCACTAAAGCTTGCCAGCTTGTTTGCTCTACACCATTATGAAAAACGTATTCATCAGAAGCGATAAAAGCGATATTTTCAATTTTGGTTTCGAATAATTGTGCTAAATTTTCGCTGTGGTTTTTTGAATAATGACCAACAGCGTATTGATCTAAACCATAAACTGTAATTATTATCATAATTTACCTCACATTCTTGCTTTGATAATTTGACGAATCTCTTCAACTGCATCTTCTAGTTTGTCATTAATGACAACATATTTATAAAACTTCTTATATTCAAGTTCTTTACTAGCGGCAGAAACTCTATTATTAATAACTTCTTCAGATTCAGTCCCCCTACCTCTAAGTCTATTGCGAAGTTCTTCGATTGAAGGAGGCGCAATAAAGATAGAAATTACATCAGGAACTTTTTTAAAGACATTTTCCGCACCTTTAACATCAATTTCTAAAAGAACATTTTTGCCTTCATTTCGCATATCTTCGACTTTATCTTTAGGTGTTCCGTAGCAATTACCGACGTATTCGGCCCACTCAAGAAGGTTGTCGTTTGCGACTTGCTTCATAAAATCTTCTTTAGTTACAAAGTAATATTCTCGACCATTTACTTCACCTGGTCTCATGTTACGAGTTGTCATGGATACAGAATAGAAAAGATTTAATGATTTATCTTTCATTAATTCTTCACGAACTGTTCCTTTACCAACACCGCTTGGGCCGGACATGATTAATAATAGGCCCTTTTTCTTACTATTTTCCATACGGTTTAATTTTATTAAAAAGCAAGAGCCTTTTCAATTACATAATTTAGATTTCAATTTTATTGAATTCTTCTTTATAATATTTTCCATGAGAATTTCACATTCTTCTTATCAAAATTACATCCAAAATCTAGCTAAAGAAATTGAAGGGAAATTGCTCTTCTCTCCTATTTTAATCAATAACGAAACTCTTTTATTTCCTTTCGCTGAAGATTATAAAAATTCTCTTGTGATTTCACTCAATAATAGATGCCCTTTAATTTATAAAATTAATTGTGACATATTCTTCAAATCTTTCGATAATGTTTTTCTTCAGAAATTTAAAAAGATTTTTAACCGCACAATCATTACAAATTTAAAACTTTCAGATAAAGATAATATTGTTTCTTTTAAGCTTCAATCTAATGAGAGTGATGAAGAAAGATCTTTTATTGCTGAGCTTATTCCAAATTGTCCTAATTTAATTGTTCTTCATAACGAAAAGATAGAAGAAACTTTTTATAAAAATAAAAATCGTGACCTATTTTATGGCGCTATTTATAAACTACCAGAAACATTAACTGAGCTTAATGGAGAACAAGAAATTACTGAAGAATTTTTGGAATCTCTTTTTAAGACTGAAGATGAATTAAGATATAAAGAAAAATACGCTGAGTTTACAAAGTTTTTAAACAATAAAATCAAGTCCGCAAATAAGAAAATTTCGTCTATAAATGGTGACCTCAAAAAAGCTGAAGAAAACCAAAAATATAGGGGTTTTGCTGATGAAATTTACACTTTAGGCCTAAATTTAAGGTCAAAAGTTGAGGTGCTAGAACTCGCTGGTGAAACTGTAAAACTAGATGCCTCTAAAACACTTTCTGAAAACTGCCAACTCTTCTATAAAAAAGCTAAGAAAGCTAAAGAGACAATGAGGCACTTCCAAACAAATATTGATAATGCTCAAAAATCACTTGATGAATATAACAAAATTTTGAAAGAATTTGAATCTGCTGATGAAAAAGGAAAAGACAAATTAGTTGAGACATATTTTCCTGTAAACAAAAAGAAAGAAACACAAGAGACGATTTTTAATCGTCCATGGCGATATAACTTAAATGGAACCTACATTTATTTTGGTAAAAATGCATCCCAAAATGACTACTTAAGTTTCGTTATGAAAATGGATCGTGAATTTTTGTGGATGCACATTAAAAATTTGAGTGGTTCTCATTTAGTTATCTGTTCAAGAAAACCAACTGAAAATGAAATCCTTACCGCAGCAGAGTTTGCTTTACTTTGTTCTCACCAAAAGACTGGTGAAATAATTTATACGAAAAAGAAAAATGTCCGTCGTGGACATACTCTTGGTGAAGCAATTATTAAGAACCAAACAACTATTAAATTAAATTCAATTAGAGAAGAAACTAAGGAAAAGTTTGCTTTAGCAAAACGAGTAGATTAAATTGTGTATTTTTTAATCATGTCAAAACTTGCCAATTCAGGGAAGTTTTTTTGTTTTAAAATTTCATACACCACTATCGCGACAGAATTTGATAAATTAAGGCTTCTTGCAGTAGACATCATCGGAATTCTTAATGTTGTTTCTTTATGAGCACTAAGAATTTCTTTATCGATTCCTGTAGACTCTCTTCCAAACATTACATAAACGTCCTCAAGTGGGTCTGAAAAATCAACTTTTGAATACACATTTTTCCCGTATTTTGTGACAAAATATATGGTTTTTCCCGAAAATTTTTCCGAAAAAGTCTCATAAGAATCATAGTAATCAAACTTAGCATCTTTAATATAGTCCATGCCTGCTCTTTGCAGCGCTTTATTGGAAATATCAAAAGGTATAGGACCAATTATATGGACATAAGAATTTGTAGCCATTGCGGTTCTAAGGATATTTCCGGTATTCTGCGGAATCTCTGGATGATAAAGAATAATGTGAATCATATTTCAATTATAACAAAGTAAAAAGAAAAGGGAATAATTCCCTTATTTCTTTACTTCGTAGATTGGTCCATCTCCGAATTTCTTAGTGTAACCATCAATACAAGTTTGAATAACGCGTTTTGCCTTTTCAGGATCACGGATGTTATCAACGATTGTGTTTTTACCTTCAAGTTGTTTATAAACAGTGAAGAAATGTTTGATTTCTCGTAAGATGTGATCTGACATATCAAAGATGTTGTAGATTTCGTTATAGACTGGGTCATTAACTGCAACAGCTAAGATTTTTGCATCTTTATCTCCACCATCTGTCATTTCAAGCATACCAATTGGCCTACATTCAACTAATGCGAGTGGAACAATTGGTTCTGATGAAATAACTAATACATCAAGTGGGTCACCATCATCTGCTAAGGTTCTTGGAATAAAACCATAGTTATGTGGATAGTGGGTTGATGTGTATAGAATACGGTCGAGCTTTAATGCTCCAGAGTATTTGTCTAATTCGTATTTGTTTTTTGATCCTTGAGGGATTTCGATACAAGCCAAAAAGTTTTCTGGTTTGATACTTTCGGGGTTAACACGATGCCATAAATTCATATCTAATCCTCCTTTTGTGACGCCATATTATATATATTGTAAATTAATTTTACAAATAAAACTTTTCAAAGTTTAGTCCTTACCTGCTAATTCAAGACGAATTAATGCTCTTTGTAAAGCTAGTTGAGCGCGTTTAATGTCAACATTAGGATTTTTGTCTTTAAGACGTTTTTCGGCTCTTTCCTTTGCAGCCTTAGCTCTATTTTTATCAATATCTTTTTTATTTTCTATGGCGTTACAAACTACACTTATTTTTTCTTTAGTTACATTTATTGCACCACCATGAACTGCATATTCTTCCATTTTCCCATTTTTAATTAAATGCATTGGAGCATATGCTAAAGAACCAATTAAAGGAGTGTGTCCTTTCAAAAATGTTCTATAACCACTACCTAATTTTATGGTTAAAGAATCAACTTCCTCGTTGAGATAAATTCCTTTTGGAGTGATGATTTCAAGCAAAAAACCCATTATTTTCCAGCCTTTTTCTCAATATCTTCAATTGTTCCGACATAAAGGAATGCACTTTCTGGATAGTTATCATATTTGCCATCAAGAATTGCTCTAAATGAACGAACTGTATCTTTTACAGGGACATATTTTCCTGGAATTGCATTAAATCCTTCAGCGACGAAGAATGGTTGAGACAAGAAGTTTCTAATTCTTCTAGCACGGTTAACGATTAACTTATCTTCGTCAGAAAGTTCATCCATACCTAAAATAGCAATGATGTCTTGAAGTTCTTTATATCTTTGAAGAATCTTTTGAACTTCACGAGCAACTTTATAATGCTCTTCTCCAACAATATTTGGATCAAGAATATTAGATGTTGAATCGAGTGGATCAACAGCAGGATAAATACCTAATGCTGCAGTATTTCTATCTAAAACAGTTTTTGCATCAAGATGCGAGAATGTTGTTGCAGGTGCTGGGTCAGTTAAGTCATCAGCAGGAACATAAATAGCTTGAACTGATGTAATAGAACCATTTTTTGTAGAAGTAATTCTTTCTTGAAGTTGACCCATTTCAGTTGCAAGAGTTGGCTGATAGCCGACAGCACTAGGCATTCTGCCTAAAAGTGCAGAAACTTCACTACCAGCTTGAGTAAATCTAAAGATATTATCAATAAATA
>DLBE01000013.1 GCA_002494205.1 Caryophanales bacterium UBA7029 | reverse complement strand
TCTTGTATTCCTTCGTTTTCTACAGAGTTTCTAAAGTTCAATATCTTATCAGATGTATCTATAGGTTTTAACTCTTGAGGAGTTTCTTGTACTTTATTAGATAAGTCTGTTTGCATTTGCTCTCTGTTGTTTAAATAATTAATTGTATCTAAATCATTTTGGTCTAATATTTCTCCAGCTAATCTCTTTTGAGTTATTTGAGTTAAAGCCTCTCTTTCAACCTCATTTAAGTTGTTGACTTTCTCCATTGTTTTCTCATAATCAGCTGTGAATACATTTTTTTGATAATTTTGAGCAGCATCTATAGCTTCATTTACTCTTTCAGAGTTATTTGTTTCTTGAAGCATATTTAGGTCTGCTAAGGTATTACCCATAGCGTTGTAGTTTTGCTGAGCTATATTACCCTCTACATTACCCATAGCACCAGTAACTAATCCACCTGTTCCAGCACCAATTAAACCACTATATAAGGCATCTTGTACTAGGTCATCAATATTGGTATCTTGTCCTAGAGTAATCTTATTGTTTAATGCTCCAATAAACTCTTGAGTAAATTCTTCTAAACCTTCACTTGTCATACTACCAAGTAAGTTTGCAATTTTAGGATTTTTAGTGGCTCTAGCAAATGCGTTAGCAAAGACTTTTTGAGTATCACTAATTTTAGCACCAGTTAAAGGCTTAGCTAAACCACCCATAAGTTTTTCTGTTAAGAATTCAGAGCCTGTACTAATTATGGTATTAGCAATAGCAGCTGTGTTGTCATATCCTTGATTTCTAACATTTTTGTAATTATCTGCTGCCATATCTGACCAATATAGAGCTTTACCTCCGATACCACCTGTTAATAAATCAACTCCAGCTGATGTAAGTATCTTTGCTCCTTCACCAGTAACATCCATTGCAACACCAGCTAAGCCAGATGTATCTTGTCTAACTTTTTGATTTTTTAAGTCATTGTAAGAAGGTAAAAACGTTTTATTTCCATTTTCATCTTCAATAGCATTTGTTCCTCCTAGATTGTCAAACATACCAGCAACTTTTCTAACAGGATATAAAAGTCTATCAACATTAGTTGTTTTTTCATCATAAACTTTTGCTAAATTGTTTTCATATTCTGCTCGAAGCACTTTATCAGCAGCTTTGTTTTTTTCTTTATATTCCTTTAATTTTTGTGCCGTTTCCACCATAGGAATTGCTGTTGGTTGATTTTTTGGCTTGTCCTTGTCTTTAGTTTGATAGCTTATTCTTTTCTTAGATAAATCTTCAAATCTTGTTCTGTAGTCAACACCAGTTTTCTTTAACTCTCTAGATAAAGCATCTTGGTATTTTTTGGTTGCTAAATCATATTCTTTGTTTGCTTGTTGTAGGGTTTTTTGAGTCTGTTCAACCGACTTAATACCCAATTTTTGTCTATCATAGGCTTTATAAAAATCTTGTCTTTGTTTCATCGTAGGTGTGTTTATTGTTCCTACTCCGTTTCCTGAATCGTCTACAGCAATACCAGAAATATCGTAGTATTTTCTTCTACCTTTTTTATCTCTATAGGTCGTTGTGTGGACAATTCTATCGTCTTTCATAGCCATATAATCACCTACCTATTTAAAATTTTCTTTTTGGGAATGGATTGGTTTTCTTAGCTGCTGTAGTTTTCTTTGCTGCGGTTTTCTTTGCTGTTTTAGGCAAACTTGCCTTAGCAATTGCTTCACCTTTTACACGCATTACAGTTTTGTTTCCAGTTGTGTCATAATAAATTTGACCTTTTTTAACATCATTGTAACCAGGTAATTTGCTCTTCTTTGGAGCTTGTACATTATCGTTTGAAGACCCTCCATAGGACCTTCCGCCTCCACCACTACCACCGCTAAAACGAGATTGTAATTGTTCTCTTTGGAATCTCATATTCTCGTTAAATTGTCTTACTGATTCATTGAATTGTCTTTCTTGTAATTGTCTATTCAATTCTTTCTCTCTTTGATTTAATAGATTATTAATGTAATCAGCTTCTATTTTTGCATTTGCACTTGCTAATCCACTGTTATAAGCGTCATTAGCAAGAGTTGTTCTTCTATTAATATCAGCTAGTGCAGCGGCTTCACCAGCGTTCAATGTGTTAATAGAAGTATTTAAATTGTTTGCATTTTGCATCCTAGCTTGAGCATTTAGACCAGAATTTGCTCTTCCTGTACTTGCTAGGTATTCCTGAAAGTTTCTTGCACTCAATCTGTTTTGAGCATTTGCTGTGCTTCTTTGTTGATTATAAGTTGCTCTATTTTGAGCTCTTTCGGCTTCTAAATTACTTAATGCTTGATTTCTAGTGTTTTGTAAATCAGCAACAGCGGCATTTCGTTGAGCCGTTTTTAAATTGTTTAAATCTTGTACGTAATTTGCCCTTTAATTACCTCCTTTAACTAACTCTTTTCCATACATACACAGCTAAATATGGTGGCATATTGTTGTGTGGTTGCCCACCACCTGTTGGTTGTATACCTCTTGCGTCGCCACCTATAAAAGAATTTCCATTTCCAGTAAAAGGAACACCCTTACCAGGTTCAACATTCCCTTGTGCTGAATGGAATTGCAAGTTATGTCCGTGTGAAGGCATTTCTGCAACTGTTAATGTGTGAGTAGCAGAACCACCAGTTGTTCCATTTGCATAAGTAGAACCACTCGCTAATAAGAATCTGTCTTCTATTCTTTCCCAAGTTCCTCCAAATAATGTTCCTGGATTTGTGCTGTTTACAGATATATATATTGCTCCTACTGGGTATATATCTAAATAACCAAGCATTGTTTCTTGAAGAAAACTAACTAGATTAGCAATATTATCTGTTTGATTTTCTAATTGTCTGATTTTTGTATCTAATTCTTCTGTTAGTGTGGTATTTAAATAATCTTTTAAGTCCATACCAGCTTTATCAAATCTTATTTTAAGTTCACTTGAAGTCAATCCATCAGTAGTATTTGGTAAATCCGATAAGTTTTGAATATTGGTTACGCTGGTATTCATTTTAGTTAAAGCCATTGTTTCACTCTCCTTTACTCAATAAATTAATTATTAGGTTCATAACAGCACTTATTCCTGCTGCTAAACCACCTATTAAAGCACTTTTTAAAGTCTTTTCGTCTAGATTAGATAAATTGTCTGTCCCTAATAAAAAAGCTGCTAGAAACGTTTGAATAAACGTCTTAACAGCTCTAATTAAAATATCTTTCCTTAGTACCTCCTATTTAATTCCTGTTTTTACGCACAAATAAGTTAGTAATGCACTTAGGATGAAATAAAACACATAATCTACTAACTTATCCCATTTCTTGCCTTTTTCTTCGTATGAAGCATCTAGCTTCTTATCTATCTCAGCAATGGTTTTTTCTATTTGGCTTACTCTATAGTCCATTTTTTCCATTATCGAGTAAGTCCTCTCTAAAGTTGTGATTCTTTTTTCGTGTTTTTCTATTTCTTTATCCATTATGTTTAATCTTTCTTTTATCAATTCTTCGTTCATTCCAAACCTCCTATTTACTCTCTCCAAAACTTTCTACATTTAAAACCAATTGTAGTATTGTACAATCAGAATCTTCGTTACTATCTATAGTAATTTTTAAATTTGTGAATTTCTTGGCTTTCATCTTTAACCTAAATGGTTGTGGATTGAAAGAAACTTTAAAACTAAAGTTCCTGAAATCAACATCATCAAACACAGCCGTTTTATATTCGATTCTTTTCTTTGTTGCTGATTCTTCTCTGTTTGAAACATAACCAATTTCAGCACTAGAATAACCTTGTGGCTGTAATAAAACCCATAATTTCCTCATTGTTTTTCTTAAATAAGCTGTATCAAAATCGTCAAAATTCATTTCCCAATGAGCTGGAATTAACGTTCCGTCGA
>DLBE01000042.1 GCA_002494205.1 Caryophanales bacterium UBA7029 | reverse complement strand
AAGACGCGGATTGCGAAGTGACCCTCTGCAACCATGGGTTCGATTGCAAGAGTCATTCCCTCTTTTAGAACTGGACCGGTTCCGGCAGCTCCATAATTTGGGATGTAAGGATCTTCATGAAGAACACTTCCAACCCCGTGTCCTGTATATTCTCGAGGGAGAGAATAGCCATTTTTTTCGCAATATTCTTGGATTGCATGGCTTATATCGCCTAAGCGATTACCAGGACGAGCATATTTAACGCCTTCAAAGAAACTTTCTTCAGTAACTTTTATAAGGCGTAATGCTTTTTCGGAACAAATCCCTACAGGATAAGTTCTACAAGCGTCGCCAACGTAACCATTAAGTGTTGCGCCGACATCGACTGAGACGATGTCCCCGTCCCTCAGGATCCTCTTACTAGAAGGGATCCCGTGGACAAGTTCATCATTTACACTGACACATACTGCGCCAGGGTAACCAGAATAATTTAGAAATGTTGGATATGCGCCATTATCACGAATGATTTTTTCGCACATATCTGCGACATCTTGTGTGGAGATTCCAGGAACGATTTTGTCTTTAATGCCTTCGAAGACCAAGGCGACAACTCGACCAGCTTTCTTCATTAATTCGATTTCACGAGGTGATTTAATGATAATCAAGATATTATCCTCTTAGAAAAGCGACAAGCTTTGGTGTTAAATCTGATGAATTAGAACCATCAAATTTAGTTAATAACCCTTTCTTCTGGTAATATTCAAGAAGAGGTTGAGTTTGTTTTGTATAAGCTTCAAGTCTTACGCTAAGAGCTTCTTCATTATCATCTGGGCGTTGAATAAGTTCACCACCACAAATATCACAAACTCCATCGACTTTTGGTTTGATATTGATGACGTGATATGGAGCACCGCATTTTTTGCAGACTCTACGACCACAAATTCTACGAACCAATTCTTCTTTTGGTGTTTCAATATCAATTACATGGCTAATTTCACGGCCAATCTCTTTAGAGATGCTTTCAAGGGCTTCTGCTTGAGGAATTGTACGTGGAAAGCCATCTAATAAATAACCATGTGCGCAATCGGATTTAGAAAGTCTTTCTTTTACAAGTCCGATTGTGACATCATCAGGAACTAAATGACCATCGTTAATATAACTTGCGGCCAATTTTCCTAAAGGAGTTCCTTCTTTAATTGCTTCACGAAACATATCTCCAGTGGAAATATGCGGAATATTAAATTCGGCAATTAATTTTTTGGCTTGTGTGCCTTTGCCCGCTCCAGGTGGGCCCATCAAGATTATATTAAGCATAGGTTTTTAATCCCTTCCGGCTGTTGCCTGAACCTCATCAAAGGTTTTACCAGCAAGTAAGCCATTAACCTGATCTCTAAGTTCGAGTGAGACACCAACAGCAATGATAAGTCCAGTACCACCAATGGCAAGTGAACTATTATTGCCGAATAAACCAGATAATGATAAGACAACAGGAAGTGCGGCGATAAATGTAAGTGCTAATGCACCGATACATGTAACGCGGTTAACAACCTTCTTAACATATCTTTCGGTCTCATTACCCGGACGTACACCAGGGATATAACTACCGTTTTTACGGAAGTTTTCAGCAAGTTGCTCTGGATCAATTTGAAGTGTTGCATAGAAGAATGAGAATAACATGATAAGAGCAATATAAATAATTAATCCCCATGGCATTTTCCATCCACCCATGTCATACATCTCAGTGTAGCTAAATATTTTTAACCACTCTGGAGTATCACTTGTAATAAATGATGCAATAACAGTTGGTGTCATCATAATTGATGAAGCAAAGATAACAGGGATAACTCCAGCTGAGTTTACCTTAATAGGCAAGAAGCTGGCACGCGACATAGCCGCGGTTTGTCCACCTGATTTTCCAGTGTGTTGAACTGGAATTTTTCTTTTTGCAAGTTCAATGAAGACAACAAACGCAAGAATAAGAACAAATGCGATTATATAAAGAAGGAATAAGATCCAACCTTTAATAACTAAAGGTGGTTCTTTATAAACTTCGCCTGTTCCAACCCATGAAGTAAATGCGACTTTAATCTTGTTTGGAAGACCTCTTACGATACCTGCAAAGATAACCATAGAAATACCATTGCCAAGACCTTTTTCAGTGATTTGGTCACCGAGCCACATAACTGTCATAGCACCCGCTAACATAATTGTTACTATGTAAGCATAAGTCCAGAAGTTTGCATTTTCAGGTAATATGACATATTCACTATTTTCCATAGTTTTAATAATGCCATAAGCCTGGACTGCTCCAAGCATAAGGGTGAGATAACGAGTTGCCATCTCGGTTTTCTTACGTCCATATTGACCTTGTTTAGATAACTCCGTTAATGCTGGAAGAACATCTTTACTAAGTAATTGGATAATAATTTGAGCAGTAATATATGGAGAGACGCCAAGAGCGAAGATCGAGAATGATTCAAGAGCACCGCCACCAAGCATATCCATAAGGGCGACCGCACTGGCGCTATTCATAGCTTCTCCAAGGTTCTCGCCAAGCTTGACACCTGGGACTGTAATCGCCGCGCCAATTCGGATAACAAGTAAAACCATGATCGTAAACATGATACGTGTCATGATTTCTTTGTTTTTAAAAATTGAGGCGATTTTCTTCATAAACTAGATCTCCTCGGCAACGCCACCAACTTTTTCAATAGCAGCTTTTGCTGATTTAGAAAATTTAGTAGCTTTGACTGTTAATTTAACAGTTAATTCTCCATTTCCGAGTATTTTAACGCCATCAAATTCTTTCTTTACTAAGCCAGATTCGACAAGTAAGGTTGGGGTAACAACTGTTCCCTCTTTGAATTTGTTTAAGGAAGAAACGTTAACAATTGCGTATTCCTTATGAGCGCCATTGGTAAAACCAAATTTTGGAAGTCTACGGTA
>DLBE01000018.1 GCA_002494205.1 Caryophanales bacterium UBA7029 | reverse complement strand
GGCTTTTGCAACTGGTACCATATCGGTAATATTTGGTGTCATCTTAGCCATCATTGGTAATTTAGAACCACGTTTGACGGCTTGACAATATTTCTTACAAAGTTCGGCATTTGTACCGACATCACTACCCATAGCGTGAGAAGTCATTTGTGGACATGAAAGGTTCATTTCAATCATGTCTGCACCACACTCTGTAACTTTACGAGCAAGATCTTCCCATGTTTCTTCATCATTACCCATAATGGATGCGATTAAGACTTTGTCTGGGAATTCTTCTTTAAGTCTTCTTAAATCGCGAAGATTCTCTTCGAGAGAGTGTTCAGCGATTTGCTCCATGTTTTTAAAACCAATGAATGGAGTGTTCTCTTTGTTTAACTTATCGAAACGAGGGGAAACTTCATCAATGAAGTATGATTTAGGACCAATTGTCTTAAAGACAACTCCACCCCATCCTACTTCATAAGCTTTTTTACACATGTCATAGCAGTTACCAACTGGTGAAGATGATAAACAGAATGGGTTAGGGAATTTAACTCCTAAAAAGGTAATAGATAAATCTTTCTTGACCATTTTATTTACCTCCTAAAGCTGCATCAATATAGAATGCAACTTCTTTACCAGTACGGACGCCACCAACAACAGTTTTGTCGTATGCACTATGTGCAATGTCACCACAAACCCAAACTTTTGGATCTTTTGTGACATATGGGCTACCTTCATTAACTTCGCCTTTAACAAGTTCAATACCAAGTCCTGCAACTACTGGCATTTGACCAACTGCTAAGACGACTAAATCGGCTTCAACTTCAACTTTTGCTTTGATGACTCTATGTTCGAATGAAACTTTGCCACCTTCAGCTTTAACTGGGACATAACCATCCATGATAGTAACGCCAAGTTTTTGTGCGCCTTCAAGTTCTTTCTTACTTGCTTTGAATTCTTTGAATTCTTCGTAGACAACATCAGTAACGTTTTCAACGCCTAATAATTTAAGGGTTGTAACTACGTCCATTGCAACGTCACCGCCACCAACGACTAAAACGTTATTTGGTACATGAACTTTACCAGCTTTTTCTTTAACTTCTTTTAAGAAATCAACAGCTTTAACGACTTTGTCGTTGCCTTCAAACATTGGAAGCATTTTGCCGTAAGAATAACCTGGAGCAAGTAATACTGCATCGTGTTTTGCTTTAAGTTCATCTAATGGGACTTTATGACCAACCTCGACACCTGTATGGAACTTAACACCAAATTTTTCAATTCTTTCAATTTCTTTATCAACAATATGATTTGGTAAACGATATTCAGGAATAAGTCTAAGCATGCCGCCTAAAACTTTTTCTTTTTCGTATACCTCGACTGCATAACCTAACATAGTTAGAGTCACTGCAGCTTGAAGTGCGGCTGGACCAGAACCGACAACACCAACAGATTTACCATTTGCTGGTTTCTTTTCTAAAATGTCCATTCCTGCAGCTTCTTCAAAGTCTGTTACAAAGCGTTGAATACGACCAATATCGATTGGGCGATCAATACCACTTCTTGAACATCCTTTTTGACAGTATTTTTCCGTTGGACAAACTCTAGCACAGACAGCACCAAGAGCATTGTTCATTCTAATTGTTTCTGCTGCACCTTTGTAGTTACGGAATCTTACTGAACGAATAAACTTGTCTGGATTTGTTCCGGCCGGACAAGCTTTTGAACATGGTGCATCATGGCATAACAAACAACGAGCGGCTTCTTCGGTTACGGTTAAACCATCAAACCCACATTCTTCTTTTAGATATTTTGAATCCATATGAAAAATCCTTTCATAAATATTGTAAATTACTAAACTAAAATCTCAAAGATTTTTCACTAACTAATTAAATATGAGGAGGCAAGAAAGTACGAAAAAACACCAGAATTCCCGCGAATTTTGAGGTTTTTTGCGTTTATTTACTTTGTCTCTTCGAATGCTACTTTAACAATTTCTTGGAGTGCTTCAATTGAATAATTTAATCTTTTAGCCTCAACAAGAGTCGCTTTAATATAGTTTTCCTTAAGGAGTTTCCGGAGTTCAACAACAAGCATCTTAGTTGCGCGCTTATTTTATTTATATAACTATTATTTTATAATCTATTTAAATTAAGAGTGTATTTGCATGAAAAACAAGATAGAAATTTTAGAAGAATTAATTAAAAATTCCACCAATATTGTCTTTTTTGGTGGAGCGGGAGTTTCTACAGAAAGTGGCATAAAAGACTTTAGAAGCAAAGATGGTTTATATCATCTTCAATCTAAATATGGTGTTCCATATGAAGAGATGCTCTCAAGCACTTATTTTTATTCTCATACGGACACTTTCTATGAATTTTATAGGGAATTCATGATAAATTTGGATGCTAAACCGAATGCCGCTCACAAATTCCTAGCTGAACTAGAAAGCAAAAAGAATCTAACAATAGTTACCCAAAATATTGATGGATTACACCAAATGGCAGGTTCAAAAAATGTTTTAGAGCTACATGGAAGCATCCATAGAAACTATTGTTTAAAATGCCACCACTTCTACTCATTAGAAGATATATTGAAATTAGACAACACACCAAGATGCCCAAAATGTGGAGGTTTAATTAAACCGGATGTTGTCTTATATGAAGAACAACTAGATCAAGATGTTTTAAGAAATTCAATTGAGGCAATTGCCAAAGCAGATTTACTAATTGTGGCTGGAACATCATTAAGAGTTTATCCAGCAAGCGGATTAATTCAGTACTTTAGAGGTAAACACTTAGTAGTTATTAATAAAGAAAATCTATATTTAAATAACTTTGTTTCTCTTGAAATTAATGAGCCAGTAGCAAAAGTATTCTCTCAAGTAAAAATTTCATAAAAAAAGAGTGGTAGAACCACTCTTCTCTTTTGTATTTTAATACAAGCCTTCTTTATATTCGCCTTTATCAACAAGGGCTTTAAGAGCTTTTACAACGCCTGGCTTATCTTCTTTATAAGTAACTCCGAACCAAACTGAGTCTGTAGATAGAAGTTTAAGTGAGGCTTTTCCTTCTTGAACAAGTTCATCAACAACAGTAGGAATTAAGAATTCAGATTTTAATTCATTACCGTGAATTTTTAACCATTCAGGGAAACGCTCTTTTAGGTTATCAATTAAATCCTTATTAAATGCGAATAAGTTCATTGACACGGGTTGATCTTCACCTACGACAAAGTCGTCGCCACCCTCAAGAGGTTTGCAAACAATTTTACCAGAACTATCTCTTTCAATTTGAGATTCGACAAGTTTAGATAAATTGTGATCTTTATCTTCAAAACAAACACCACGTTTAACTGAACCATTTTCGGTCATTGTGTTACAAACTTTAAAAGCAACGTTTGCATATTTACCTTTAGCTCCTTTTGGTAAAGAAGAAAGATATCTATAGGCAACTTCGTAAGCATCTCTGCCATAGAAATCATCGCCATTAATAATGATAAAATCATCATTAATAAGATCTCTAGCGGCATAAATAGCATGCGCTGTTCCCCAAGGTTTTTCTCTACCTTCTGGAACTTTAAATCCTTTAGGAAGATCATCTAAATCTTGGAAAGCATAGTCAACTTTAATAAGTTTTTCGACACGTTTTCCAATTGATTCTTTGAACTCTTTTTCAAAGGCGTGTTTAATAATGAATACTACTGAATCGAATCCGGCTCTTTTAGCATCATAAATTGAGTAGTCTAAAAGGAAGTTTCCGGCTTCATCCATTGGTTCCATTTGTTTTAAACCACCGAAACGAGAACCCATTCCGGCAGCAAGTATAACTAACTGCATTTTACGTAACGACTAGAATAAAACTTCTCTAGCTTTTTCTTTTGTTTCTTTAGAAGCAGCAAATGGAATACGGGTTGTATAACCACGTTTTGCAGCAACGATTTGTTTTGCTGGCCACTCATAAACTGCTGTGTTCCATTGATTTACAACATCGTTGTAATGTTCTCTTGCAGCAGTAATTTCTCTTTGAGTGTAGCTATTTTGTTGCATTGCATCTGCTAATTCTTGATGTGCCTTTAAATCTGGATAGTTTTCTAAAGCAACATTGATTTGTTTAGAAACAGATTCAAGAGCAGCATTTTGTTCAGAGAATGACTCTGATCCACCTGCTCTTAATTTTGCGATTTCGGTAAATGTAGATTTGTCTAAATCCATACCTTTTTCCACTAATTTTGCAGCATTTTGAAGAATAATAACTCTTTGTTCCATATAGTTATCAATTTGAGAAGCTGCTTGTTGAATCTTTTGTTGAAGTTGTGAGAGATATTTACCAGCATTGATTTTTACAATGAGGAAAATAAGTCCTGGAATAATTCCAAGCACCCATAAAAGAATTTGGAAAATTGTTGAACCAACTCCAACTTTAATTGGGATTTGTTTGTTAATGACACCGACTTCTCTGCCTTCTTCAGCAACTGGCCCGGTCATTTCGTCTAATTCATTAGCCATTGTTTTTCTCCTTTTCTAGTCTTCTTTTGCCATTAAAGACTTAAGTTGTTTTATATCCACGTTAAGGGTTTGTTGAGAAACTAAACCTTTCGCGTAAATAACATCGTTATGACCTAAAGATTTAAATTTGACTTCGTCATCAGTGCCTAGGTCAGTGACACTAAATTCTCCTTCAGCTTGGACAGGAACATAGTCGATCCAGTCAACTGGAACCATATGGCTTCTACCATCTCCACCAAAGACCGACACAAATTCAGTACGATTAACCATATTATGAGAGTGGGAAGTTACTTTTACAACATCTGTTTCGCCATCTTTACGTTCAATACTTGTCTTAAGAATCAAATCAGTCATTCCATTAAGAGGCCTAAATGTTTTATCTGAAAACTTATTAGCAATAACTTCGTGTTCAAAGCATGGGAAGTTGCTACCAACATTATTTTTGTAAATATATTCATGAGCTTTGTGTTGTTGATATAGAGGTATAGATAATAACGGAGCAAAATCAAAGAACAAGCACTTAAAATAATTGTCGTTGTAATCAATAAAGAAATCTTTTACCTTTTCAAAATCAAATCCTTTAAATGCTTCGACATCAACAAACAAGGCAGTTCCTTGAGAATGTGCTGAAGTAATTACGTTAAGTCCATTTTCCTTTATAAATCTAAAGTCATCTCCAAATCCGACTTTTGATTTTAATACTTGAAGCATTGATTTTTGAGCAAGTGGAGTAAATAACAAACGATATTCGACTTCGTTATTTCTATCTAATCCACCAAAGAATAATTCAAACTCTGAATTACCCAAGGGAGTGTAATTTCCCCCATTTTTCATAGATTTTTCAGCTAATTTTGTTAAATCTTTCTCATGACGACGGACATATTTATCAATCTCTTTTTCGTCTTTTAATGAATTGATACAAGATGGCTCTCTTGAGAAACATAAGTGGTTTGCGGCTTCGTTTCCATAAACAAGATAAGTCTCTTTTGAATAAACTGGTTTTGGTTTATCAACGTAAGCATGTAAAGTTTCGTGTACTAAGTGTCTATCTTTTCCATAACCAGAGTAATAAGAGATAACCATTGTGCCTTCGTATCTTTGCATGACCATTTGTTTATTAACATCCTTAAAGATGACGAACGGATTACCTAAAATATTTCCGGATTGAAGATCTAATGTAGATGAATTTTCATCTTCGTTATCCCACATTCCATATTTATCTCTTAAAAGTTCATATTTCTTAACATCAAAAATACGGTCCATATCAATTAGTGGAGTTGTTGTTTCCATTATTTTTGAAGGAATTGATGATTCGAATAAATTATTTAATGGCGCCATTTGAGACCATGCTTCATCTAATAACTTTTGGATCTTTTCTTCTTGTTTAGCGATTTCTTCATCAAAGATTTTCTTACGTGGTTTATAGACAAAAATTAGCAAAAAGATACCAACAATTAATAAACATAAAAAGATAAATAAAACTTGAAGAGCACGCAATTTCCTTAGTTTTTTCTGCAAATTTTCAAGATTTTCGCATTCTTTATAATACTTTTTGCATGTTGCTTTATTAGCCTCAACATCGATATGAGATTTCTCAACAAGTTTGTCAAAATATTTAACAACAGTATCATGATGCTTATCTTTTAATTCTCTTGTGTAAAGAAGTTCGGGCTCTAATAGATCAAATTTGTCCATAAACTAATAGTAATTACAATTTATCTTAAAATCAACGATTTTGATAAATTAATTTATTTATTCCCTAAAAGGTGTTTTTCTTCGTCTGAAGTAAGCTCTCTATACTCACCTACAGCAAGATTTTCAACACTTAAACCGGCAAAGGCTTTCCTATTAAGTGTGACTACATTAATATCGAATTTTTTAAACATTCTTTTTACTTGATGAAATTTGCCTTGGTGAAGCGTCAATTCGGCGTGGAAATTATTAATAATCTTAAGGTCTGCAGGAAGAGTTAATTCTCCATATAAATCTATACCTTTTTTAAAAATTTCCACTAAATTTTCAGGAATTTTCTTATCTACGGCAACTTCATAAACTTTATCAACATGGTATTTTGGACTAATAAGTTTATGAGCAAGATCACCGTTGTTTGTGAGTAGCAATGCACCAGTTGTATCAACGTCTAATCTACCCACAGGAAACAAATTTGCAAATCTATATTCTGGAAGTAAATCAGTCACAGGAGGATAAACATTATCAATAACCGCCGAAACATATCCTTGTGGCTTGTTTAACAAGATATAATAAAACTCTTTGTATTTGACCTCTAAATCATCAAAAAGCACAACATCTTTAGTCTCATCGACATTAAAAGAATCGCTGCTAACGATTTCTCCATTAACTTTTACTCTTTTATCTTTGATAAGGCGTTTCACTACTGATCTAGTGCCGACACCTGAATTTGCCAAATATTTATCTAATCTCATCTGGTTTAGTTCTATATTTTAGATAATCAGCAGGAGTCCACACAACTATTGATTTATCTACAAAGTCTTTTACGTTGTTTGTTATAAGAGCATCGCACATCGTAGTTTGAGCAACTTCAGCTAAGACATTATCTTCGTAATCTCCATCTTCGTATAGTGCGTTAATAGCATCGTCAGCGGAAATTCCTACTATCTTTGTGATTTTACCGAAGATATTAATTAATATCTTGTTTGTTTTTTCGTTATCGCGAACAGTTTTTTTAATAAAATAAGCGAGATCTTTAATTGTTGAACAACAAACATAAATATGATCGCGATACTCCCTCGCTCTATCAAAAAAAGATTTACTGTTTTCGTATAAACCTTCTCTTTTATAAAGAACATCCATAAGGACGTTTGTATCAACTAAAAATCTCATAATTTCTTAAGAATTCCGGCAGTTTTTGGATCATCTAGATCTAAATCCTTTTCATCTAAAATGCCCGTTAAATCATCCCAAGAAGAATTATATACTCCAACTAATTTTGTAAATGGCTTTCCATTTTTTGTAATTAAAATTTCTTCTTTTAAAGAAAGCATTAAATATTTACCAAAATTTTCTTTAAATTCTGTGGCAGTAATTTTGCACATAAATATATCCTCGAAAGCATTTTACTATATCGCACGATTTTTGTAAATATTATCGAGCGATTATTTTTTGAAAATCGCACGATAAAGCCAATAAAAAAGAGGAACATTTGTTCCTCTTAGTTAGCATATTAATATTTTATGCTACTTGCCAAATAGTTGGAACATCATTAACATTGTGCCAACTTCCGGTGAAGTGATCTGGTAAATCCCCGACAGCAACTGGTTCTGATTCAGAATAAATATAAATACTTACATAAGTTCCAATACCATCGTACCAAACACCATTAAATGCTGATGGATTTGTGTTCCAGTTTTCAACGCTTGTTCCTGCAAAGAAAATATTAATAGGATTATCGGCTGTCGCCCCTAAATTCGAAAATGTTCTACCATTTACTTTTGTGTTAGCAGGCAAAATAAGATTTCTTAACAAAGGAGCTGTAATAGCATACCATTCAAGAGTTAAATCACATTCAGGATCAAATACAAGTGAAGTGAGTTTTTCACATCTTATTGGGTATGACTTAAGAGAAATTTGTCCTTTAGTTGTAAATTCTAAGGATTCTAAATAATTATTTTGAATTCCAACATAAACCAAGAAAGATGTAACTGTCGATGGAACAACATATGATTTATCTGGTTTGCTCATCGGATATGTATGGAGACATTGTCCTCTATCAGAGAAAAATACACCATCAACTGTTGTGTAATAAGGATTTTCCACTTCGTTTTCTTCAATAATGAAAGCAGTAACTGAACTCATGTAAGCAAGACCGTAGTTAGAAACAGAACCACTACCGAGAATTCTTGAAGGAATAATAAGTGCTCCTTCATGTTTTGTATCTCTAAATACACTATTATAAATGCTTAGTTTACTTGCTGTTCCTTTACCTAGTTCAAATTCGATATTAGTTAAATTTACACAATGATCAAAAGCATAATCATTAAGAAATTCAACAGAATTTGGAATATATACAGATTTAATACAATCTTGATATTCAAATGCGCCACTCTTTATTGAAGCAACATTTTTCCCATTAATTTTATGTGGGAAAACAATGTTAGAAACCGATTTACTATCTGCAAATCCTGTTATCATACATGATAAAGAATATTCTTCAACTGTAAAATTGGCTGGATTTGTTGCTTCAAAATATTTAGCTTTAAATGTTCTGACAAAATTTTCAGTGTCTCTTGGGAGTTCTTCAAAACCAGCAAATTCATAAATAACGTGTTCGTCGCCTGCTTTTGTTGGCTCTTCCTCAGTATATATGCCTGTTTTAACGTCAAAATCAACATTCTCAACTGATTGAAGAAGTGTTACACCATCTTCATCATAAAAGTTGCAAGTATATTTGCACTTTTCTCTTGTGAATGAAGCAAAATAAGTTTGATCTCCTACGACCACCTCAGGATCTCTATCCCAATTTTCTAATGAATAAATATAATCGCCATCATTCTTTGTAATATCGGTTGGATGTGTAGGTGTTTGACCATATTCAACCATTTCAGTATGAAGAACGGTTTCCATATCTTCATCTAACCACTTAACTTCATATTTACGGACTTCTGCTTTAAATTCTGCTGTGTAAGTCGCATTCTTTTGAACTTTAACAATTTTTGGTGTCCAACCTTTAAAAATAAAGACTTGTGATT
Source organism: Caryophanales bacterium UBA7029 (assembly GCA_002494205.1). GTDB lineage: Bacteria > Bacillota_I > Bacilli_A > RFN20 > CAG-826 > Fiminaster. The sequence goes on along the minus strand of DLBE01000018.1, from coordinate 1,826 downwards.
GTGTCGAGTCTTTCGCTGGAGTTGCACCATTATATTTTGGCATTTTTCCTTCTTGAACTTTCTTGTCAACTTCAAGAACTGTACCATCATAGTTTTTCCATGTAACTGTGTAAGTCTTAACTTCTTTTTCAGGAGTTTTTCCACAGCTAGACATTGCAAAAACTAAGAATGGTAAAACAAATAGTTTTTTAGCTATTTTCATTAAACATATCCTTTCTTGGGCTCAAGGCCATAACTAAATATATTATACACATAAATAGAACTTAATTAATTAAATTAAAACTAATAGAGAGTTTAGATAACAAAAAACATCTAGCAACTTTTGTATCAATTTCTGTATTTTAAATAATCTTCAGGAGTTAAAATTACTCTTAAATTTTTGAATTTTTCTATACATTCAAGTTTGTATTCCAATGTGAATTTTGATATAAAAACCCCTCCTCCTTGTCCAGGATTTGGGGTACATCTCATTTTTATTTCAGGATGATATTTTTCAAGCATTGTTTCGAGAATACTATTCATTTTCATATTCCTTTCGAATCAAACTTACCAATAAATTAAGATTTGTTTTTTTATATAATAAAGCAAGTCGTTTAAGTGATTTAAAATCACAAGTAGCAAACTCCTCTTCATCAATTCGCTTATCTTCAAATAAAAGTTGTTTTAAGTCCTTTATGCTTCTTACTACTCTCCATTTACAAAGTGAATCGCAAATTGCTTTTTCTTTAGTCGCGATTTTTGCAAAATATTCACCTTCTTGTATAAGAACAAGCCCTTCAGAAAAAACTTTGGCTGGTATATCACTAAATTTATAAATGCCAAATTTATTAATAAAATTCTTATTCTTTCCAACTTCTAGAGAAGCAGAAGTAATTTTCGTAACTCTTTCTGGAATCAAACCATAAAAAGATAGAGCCCAATCAAAACTTAAGTATGAAGGAGAAAGAATTGAGGCAGCTAAAAACTGTGGGCTTACTGACTTATTAGTTTCATATAGACCTCTATTAAGGCGAATAAGATTACCTCTTTCGGTTTCACGTTTAACCTTGTCTATTGGGTTCGCATAATCGCTATATCTTTCCTTAAGCATTCCAATTGTTAAAATCATGCTGTTTGCTCCACTAAATACAATTTTATTGGATTTCACGGAGAAATCAAGCAAAATCTTTAAAAAACTCTATTTTACCCTTTTTCAAAGAAAAAGAGAGGCGATGCCTCCCTTTAAAAACATTTTTTTAAGTTGATTACTTAACGAATTCAACAATGACTTTTTGAGCATTGTCACCGACTCTAACGCCAGCTTTGATTGCACGAGTATAACCACCGTTTCTATCTTTATATGCTGGAGCAAGTTCAACAAATAATTTAGTAACTGCTTCACCGCTTCTTAAGATAGAAGCTGCTTGTCTACGAGCGTGTAAATCGCCGCGTTTAGCTAATGTAACAAGGTGATCTGCTAAAGATTTGAGTTCTTTAACCATACCAGAAGTTACAGTAAGTCTTTCGTGCATAACTAAGTCAGTTGCTAAAGTACGAAGTTTATTTTCGTGTTTTTGTTTGGTATAGGCTGCTTTAAATCTAACACCAGTCTTACCATGTACATTTTTTCTACCTTGTGCTGCCATAGTTATTCTCCTTGAACGCTTTCACGGAATGAGAGGCCATTTTCAGCAAGTTTTTCCTTAACTTCTTTAAGGGATTTCTTGCCAAGGTTTCTAACCTTCATCATTTCTTCTTCGGTTTTTTGTGTAAGTTCTGCAACTGTAGCAATTGCGGCTCTCTTTAAGCAGTTGTAGCTACGAACAGAGAGATCAAGTTCTTCAATT
>DLBE01000023.1 GCA_002494205.1 Caryophanales bacterium UBA7029 | reverse complement strand
GTATGAATAAATTGACAGGTCAACAAATTAGAGAAACATGGTTAAAGTTTTTTGAATCAAAAGGACATCATATTGAAAAAGGCGCAAACCTTATTCCTTATAATGATCCATCTCTTTTATGGATTAATTCTGGTGTTGCAGCTCTTAAAAAATACATGGATGGTAGTGAAGTACCACCAAATAGAAGAATTACAAATGTTCAAAAATCAATTCGTACAAACGATATTGAAAATGTAGGTTTTACAGCAAGACATCAAACTTTGTTTGAAATGTTAGGAAATTTCTCTGTCGGAGACTATTTTAAGAAAGAAGTTATTGCTTGGGCATACGAAATTCTTACAGACGAAAAATATTTTGGAATGCCAAAAGATAAACTTTATTTCACTTATAATCCAAGTGATGAAGAAACTCATAAACTTTGGTTAGCACAAGGCGTAAGTGAATCTCATCTTATTCCTTTGGAAGGAAACTATTGGGAAATTGGCGAAGGTCCAGCAGGCCCAAATACAGAAGTTTTCTTTGATAGAGGCGAAAAATATGATCCTGAAAAACTCGGAGAAAAACTTTTAAGAGAAGAAATCGAAAATGATCGTTATATTGAAATTTGGGGAATTGTTTTCTCTCAATATAACGCTGTTCCAGGCACTCCACGTAGTGAATATAAAGAATTACCTTCTAAAAATATTGATACAGGTGCAGGACTTGAAAGAATTGCTTCAGTACTTCAAGGTACAGATACTAACTTTGAAACAGATCTTTTCGAACCAATTATCAAAGCTGTCGAAAAGATTGCAAGCGTTCCTTATAAGGCTCCAAATTTAATTCCATATAGAGTTATTGCCGACCATATTCGTGCGGTTACATTCGCAATTGGTGATGGCGAAATGTTTTCTAACGAAGGACGTGGCTACGTTTTACGAAGACTTGTTCGTAGAGCAATGAGATTTGCAAAGAAAATCGGAATTGAAAAACCTTTCATGTACACTCTTGTTCCAGTAGTCATTGAAAAATATAAAGGTTTCTACCCAGAATATGTTTCAAAAGAAGCTCATATTGTGAAAATGCTTAAGGCTGAAGAAGAGAAATTTATTCTTACTTTATCAAGTGGCGAAGCTTTGCTTCGTGAAATGATTGAAGGTAAGAAAAAGCTTTCTGGAAAAGATGCATTTAAACTTTACGATACATTTGGTTTCCCACTAGATTTAACAAAAGATATTTGTAAAGAAAACGGCATTGAAGTTGATGAAAAAGGCTTTGATGAAGAGATGGAAAAACAAAAAGAACGTGCAAGAAATGCTCGTAGCGATGAGCAAAGTATGCATAAACAATCTAAAGATTTACTAGAATTTAAGGAACCTTCAACTTTCTACTATGAAGAAAAACCACTAGATGCAAAAGTCATCGGAGTTTTTAAAGACGGTGTTAAGGTTAATTCTATTGAAGATGAAGGCGAAATTATCTTAGATCAAACCAATTTCTATGCTGAGTCCGGTGGCGAAATTGCAGACACTGGCAAAATGCACGGAGAAGGCATTGAACTAGAAGTTTTAAGTGTTCAAAAAGCTCCTAATAAACAAAATCTTCACTTTGTGAAAGTTTTAAAAGGTTCACTTAAAACTGGAGATAAATTACATCTTGAATTAGACACTGAAAAACGTGAATTAATTAAAAGAAACCACTCTGCTACACATTTACTTCAAGCAGCTCTTGATAAAGTATTAGGTGGAGATCACATTAAACAAATGGGCTCATATGTTTCAGATGAATATATGAGATTTGACTTTACTCATTATGAAAAGATTTCTTCAGAACAACTTAAAGCTATTGAACAAGAAGTTAATAATATGATTGCTAAAGCAATTCCTTCAGATATTCGTATTATGAAGAAAGAAGAGGCATCCAAATTAGGGGCAAAGGCGTTCTTCTCGGAAAAATATGGTGACGAAGTTAGAGTTGTTAAATTTGGTGATGAATCAATGGAATTCTGCGGTGGATGTCACGTTAAAAACACATCTGACATTGGTGTATTTGTGATTGAATCTGAATCTTCAATTGCCGCTGGTGTTCGTCGTATTCAAGGAAGAACCTCCGTTGGAGGTTATAAACTTCTTAAAGAAAGAGAAGATGCTTTAATGGCAGTTTGTAAATCTATTGGTTGCAATTCTCCAAAAGAAGCACTTGCAAAAACGAAAGATTTACTCGCTAAATTAAGCGAAATGAGCAAAACACTTGAGTCTATGAAAGACAAACTTTCTCATCAAAATGCTAATGAAGTATTGAGCGAGTTTGAAGAATTCAAAGGTTATAAGTTGCTATGCAAACACTTCGAAAATCAATCAATTGGAAATATAAATTCAATTGGCGATGAATTAAAAACTAAATTCCCTGACTATATTTTATGTTTAGTTGGTGGAACTGAAGGTGAACTTCCAATCGCTATTTTCGTTGGTGGAAAAGCTCTTGAAAATAATAAAGCTGGGGACCTAGTTAGAGAAGTCGCAAAAGTTTTAGGAGGAGGCGGCGGAGGTCGTCCAAATATGGCTAATGGTAAAGGTCGTTTACTTGCAAAACTTCCAGAGGCTTTTGAGGTATTAAAAGGTTTAATTAAATGAGCAAAATTTTAGGCTTAGATTTAGGGACAACAACCATTGGAATTGCTAAAACCGATTCTTTAGGAATCGCTGCACATGGGGTTGAAACTTTTAGATTTGAAGTTGGTAACTTTAAAAAGGCAAGAGAACATGTCATTGAAATTTGCCAAAAAGAAGGCATTAAAAACATTGCATTAGGCATGCCTTTATATGCTTCAGGAGATGAATCTCCACATGCCAAAAGTTGCATTCGTTTTAAAGAAGATTTGCTTAAATTAGATCCAACACTTCATATTGAATTAATTGATGAAAGTTATTCCACTATTGAAGCTGATGAAAAATTAAAAGTAACTGGTTTAAGTTACGAGAAAAGAAAAGAAATTATTGATGAAATGGCGGCAGTTGTCATTTTAGAAAGATATTTAGAAAAATTTGGAGGTAGATAGATGATTTTAGATGATGAAATGATTATCACTAATGAATCTGGTGAAGAAAAAGTAATGAAAATTCTTTTTACTTACGAATCAGAACAAAGACATAAAGAATATGTTTTTCTCTATGAGAAAGATAATGAAGAAAACGTCTTAGTATTCGCTGTAAACGAGAAAGATGAATCTTTAGAAGAAATCGAAGATGATGAAGAATATGCTGAAGCTGAAGAAGTCTTTAATGCATATATGAATGATGAAAAGATTCAGGAGATTAAAAATTAGATTTACATTCAAAAAGAGTATTGTTAAACTCTTTAATGCTATTTAAAGGAGAAAATCCATGGTTACCAAAGTTGAATTAACAAAAGAAGGCGCTGAAAAGTTAGAAAAAGAACTTCGCCATTTAATTGATATTGATCGTCCAGAAGTTATCGAGTCACTTCAAGCTGCTCGTGCTCAAGGCGACTTAAGCGAAAACGCAGATTATGATGCTGCAAGAACAAAACAAGCTGAAATTGAAGGCAGAATCAAAGAAATCGAGAATATTCTCGCTAATGTCAAAATTATTTCTGAAAAATCAAAAGCAAAAGGTGTTGTTTTAGGTTCTACAGTTACAATTAAAGATTTAAGCGACAATTCAGTCGAAACTTATACAATTGTTGGAACAGTTGAAGCAAACCCATTAAAAGGTCTTATTTCAAACGTTTCACCTTTAGGTAGAGCAGTTATCGATAAAAATGTTGGCGACATTGTCTCTGTTCATGCTAACAAAGAATATAAAGTTGAGATTTTAAAAATCGAAGCTAAATAATTAAAAATC
>DLBE01000032.1 GCA_002494205.1 Caryophanales bacterium UBA7029 | reverse complement strand
TTAAAGATCCTAAGAATCTTGAAGCACAAGCTTTGTCGTTAGTCGGTAGAACAATTTACGAAACTCTTATTAAAGAATATACCGAGAAACAATGGGGTAGGGATTGCAAAGAACTACCAGCGTTTATAATTAAACGTTTGCCATTAAGATTTGAATATAACAACAACTACTTCAATGATGTCTATCAAGGAATTCCTAAAGGAGGATTCTCTGTATTAGTTGAAAATCTTTTAAAAGGCATTGAAGTTAAATTAAATACTAATTATCTAAAAGATAAGGAATATTATGACTCTTTAGCAGACAAAGTAATTTTTACAGGTCGAATTGATGAATATTTTGGGTTTAAGTTTGGTCATTTGGAGTGGAGATCGCTTAGATTTGATGTTGAGAAATTAAATATTCCTGATTATCAACATAATGCGGTTGTTAATTACACTTCTCATGATGTTGGTTACACAAGAATAACCGAACATAAACATTTTGACTCAACTGTTAAAAATAACTATTCAACGATAATCACAAAAGAATACCCTGACTCATTTGTTGAAGGAAAAATTCCTTATTACACAATAAACGATGAAAAGAATAATACTTTATATTCAAAGTATGAAGAAGAAGCAAAGACTCTTAAAAACGTTATCTTTTTAGGAAGACTTGCTAAATATAAATATTTCGATATGGATGATGCTATTAAAGAAGCATTTAATTTAATGGAAGTGATAAAAAATGGCTAATATTTGGACAAGATTTAAAGATTACATAAAAAGTTTAGAAATTGATTTAAGCGACATAATGCTCGCAATAGGATTTTTATTTTCCGTTCCGTTCTACGCTTTTGCCTGGAAATTTATGGTTACTTCAGATCCAAGTGGAATCTTTCTTAAACCTTGGATGATGATTCTTTGTTTTATAGTAACTGCATGTTGCTGGGGTATATATTTCTTTTTAGAAATAAAGAAGGGACGCCTAAAAAATAATTTATTCTTATGGGCATTTGTCTTTTTGGCGATATTGGGTGTAGTAGCTGTATTAGCTCAACCTGAAACAGTTAAATTCTTGGTCGAATGTAAGAAAACACCAACAGGAGCTTGTGCAAGTTGGAATAACGGAATTTATTCCGGGGTTAAAGCTGGAGACATTGTCGAAGTTATTCATACGATTAGTGCGACACATAAGTTATTCTTTGCATTTGCATCTATTTGTATAACAACAATCTTCTTCATTATCTTTACTATTTTGCCAAGAAGATTAAAGGATATGAATTTCCTTATTTTGTGTGCTTTTTGTGTGTTCGGTTTCCTTCTTGTTGCTTCTATTTATAGTTTCATCAAAGATGGCAGTCATTATATTCCTTTCTTAAAAGCCCTTTTTAAAGGCGATAATAAGGAATTATATAAGCACGCGATACTTATTCAATCTTTCATGACTCACCGCGTTCCTTACGGTGTTTGTATGATGCTTGGATGTATGTTTGCACTTCTTTGTCATACACTAACAAAGAAATGGTATTGGTTTATTCCTTTTGCATATTGTTTTATTATCATGATTTTCACTTGGTGTAAGACTGCGATTATTATTACACCTCTAATTTTATTAGCCTATATTGTTATTCTTTTAATTGAAGGCTATAAGGAACATCAAAAACGAAACAAAATTATATTTATTGTCGGCGGATCACTTATTGGAGTTATTGCATTACTTGTTGTGCTCAGCGTTGCGACAAACGGCAAAGTATTAAGCCCTATTAATAAGCTAGTTAAGACAGTAACTGAATCCGAATCTTTAAAAACAAGAAAATGGATTTGGGAAAATATTAATTTAGAGCTTTCACATGGATGGTGGTTATTAGGAAGAGGCTTCGGGACACATAACTCAATGCTTTTCCCAATGAACATTTTAAATAATGATATGGTTTGCCCATCTCACTCGACATATTATGCGGTTTTAGGACAGGGTGGTGTATTTACTCTCATCGGCTTTATAGGTGCATATCTTTACTATGGTTATGTTTTCTATAAGTGTTTTAGAGTAAATAAATTCATGACTATGGAATTATCTGTTGGATTCTTTGCTTATTTCTTCTATTCATTTACAGAAGGCGTTAATTATCTTGTGATGGTCTTTATGATTCCTTTAATTTGGTATTACTTCCTAATTAGAAGAGGGATGGTTGAAAAGGAAAACGAGACAGCGATAAAGTACGTAGAACAATTCCAAACAAATAGCAAATATTGATAATTGATTTATTAGATAAGCGGCATTAAAAGGATGTCGCTTTTTTCTTAGTTAGATAGTATAGACAAGAAAATTTAGAAAAAAATTTGTTTATAAATAAACAATTAAAACCCATATCCGTAGGTTTTGAATTTTGACCATGACTGATATATATAGGGGAAATTTTTATGAATAACAAAATCAAACTATTTGAAGACAAAAAGATAAGGGTCGCATGGGATTTAGAAAAACAAGATTGGTATTTTTCTATTGTAGACATTGTTGCAGTATTAAATGAGACAGAGTATCAAACAGCAAGAAAATATTGGAAAGTTTTAAAACAACGTCTTCTTAAGGAAGGTTTTGAGTCGGTAACAAATTGTTACCAACTGAAAATGAAATCGACAGATGGCAAATTTTATCAAACTGATGTCGCTAACGCTCAAACAATATTGCGTATTATTCAATCAATCCCATCTAAAAAAGCAGAACTTTTCAAGAGATGGCTAGCAGAAGTTGGAAACGAAAGACTTAATGAAATTGCAGATCCAGAACTCGCGATGCAACGAGGAATGGATTACTACAAAAAGAAAGGTTATTCAGATGAATGGATTTATCAAAGGCTTTTGTCGATTAAAATCCGCCATGAATTAACGGATGAATGGAAAGAAAGAGGTGTGAATACCTCAAGAGAGTATGCAATCTTAACAAGCGAAATGTGCAAAACTTGGTCAGGAATGACAGTAGCAGAATATAAGGAATTTAAAGGTTTACATAAAGAAAATTTAAGGGACAATATGTCTGACATAGAACTTGTTCTAACAATGTTATCTGAAGCATCTACTAAGGAATTTTCAAAAACAATAAAGCCACAAACTTTTCCAGAAAATGTTGAAGTAGCAAAAATGGGTGGCGGCGTCGCTAAAAAAGCTCGAAACGAAATAGAAAGTCGTACTAATAAATCTCTTATTCAAGGAGCAAACCTAATTGAAAAGAAGACAAAATAAAAGCCCGAGCAATTAACTCGGGCTATAAATCGAATGGAGGATTATTCGGTTACTTCAACTTCTGAAGCATAGTTATGAGCTACAACTTCGCCTTGAACAAGTTCATCTTTCTTAGCAGCATCGCCAATTAAGACTTTTGCTCTACGAACTGATAAACCTGACTTAATTTTGAAGACAAATGGTGCGTCAGCATGTGCACTCATCTTAGATGCATCTTCAAATGGATAAGTTGTATCTTTGTAATCTTCAGGATTTAATGCTAAGTAAAGTTTTAAGTATTTACCTGCAACAACCATCTTTACATAGGTCTTCTTATGAAGTCTAAATGTGTCACCGGTGGAGGATACACGGGACTTAATACCATATGAAAGAACTTCTGCTTTTAATTCATTATAAGCATCTCTAACAAACGGATCTGCTTGTTGAAGTCTAACAGCAAATGGAACAAATTCAGCTTTTTCTTTTGGTTGTGGAGCTGGTTCTTCAACCTTTGGTTCCTCAACAACTGGTGCTGGTTCCTCTTTAACTTCTTCAACAACTGGAGCAGGTTCCTCTTTAACTTCCTCAACAACTGGTGCTGGAGCAGGTTCTTCCTTCTTAGGCTCTTCTACAGGTGCTGGAGCTGGTTCTTCAACCTTTTCTTCAACCTT
>DLBE01000036.1 GCA_002494205.1 Caryophanales bacterium UBA7029 | reverse complement strand
GTCACAATTCAAGTTAACGAAATGATGGGTAGTGAATACCATTTACACGTCGTAACTGAAGACGGAACAAAGATCGTTGTAAGAATTCCAACAATTCATCTTTCAGATGAAGAAAGAGAATCTTTAGTTGGTGGTAAAGTAATAAATATTACTTTCGAAGCTAAAGCAATGCACTTCTTTGATCCAAAAACAGAGGTTAATATTTTAGCAAGCGGTAACCCAGTTCCATCCGCAAAATAGGAGGTAGAAAATGGAAAAAGAGAAAGCTCCTAAAGAAAAGAAAGAGTTAACTCCTGAACAAAAGGTCAAACAAAATAGACTCTACAAACTCATCTATTTGTCAATAGTTGGTGGAATGGGTTTATCAGCAATGGTCATGTTTGGAGTTGCTCAATGGACAAAAGCTAAACTTGATAGCTCTGATATTCAAGTTATGGCTGCTACAAATGTTTTAAATGTTCTTGGTCCAGATGCAATTAAAGATCAGACAAGCGTCTATCACGATAAAGCAATCTTTTTCAATGACCAATATAATCACTATAAAAAGATTTCTGAAAGACATTTAAAAGAATATACAGGATTTTCTATAACTGCTTATACTTTATCAATTCTAACTTTAGTTAGCTTTGGTTTAGTGCTTAAACATTCAGACGCTAGAAAAGAAAAAGAAGATTAAAATAAAATGACCAAAACTAAGAAGTATTTACTCGCATTTTTAATTGCAATTGGAGCACTATTTTTTGTAGCCTGTGCTTGTATTATTTTGGTCTTTGTTATCGGTTATGATAAAAAAAGTGCTAGTGAGTCAGTTATTGGTGTAGTTTATATGTTTTTGTATCTACTTGCTGTTGCGTATATATTTTACTCAACATTTAAAGCATTTTTAACTAAACCACAAGTACTAAGCGTTGTAATGATTGATGACCATGGTTTAGTTATTAAAAAAAGTGTAACTACAACCTTAGTTTTAATGATTATTAGCTTTGCTATTTTTGCATTTACTTTTGCTATGGCATGTGGTTTAGATAAAGTTATTCCTATTTTTTCTAAAGGTGTATCATTTGCAATTATGAATACTTCTTTAGCAGTTTTAGTTATTTCTTCATTCTTTCATTTTTATCCTAAATACCACGATTCAAGTTTAGTGGTTAAAGATGTTAGATGAATAACGCATAAAGTAAGCGTTTTCAGTGTAAAAGGGGAGTTTAATTTTATAAATTACTCCTCTTTTTATATATGTATATGTTAAAATGGTAGCATTATGGCATACGGATTACTTTTAGATTTCTTATACGGTCAAACTATTGACTCGTATAAATATTTTGGCGCTCATTTTGAAAAACGAGGCAGAATTAAAGGTGTAATGTTTAGACTTTACGCTCCAGGAGCAAGTGATGTTTCAGTCATTGGTGAATGGAACAATTGGGATGTTACAAGAGACAAACTAGGTAAAGTCGATGATTCAGGTGTTTGGGAATTATTTATTCCGCACCTAAATAACTATGAATCTTACAAATATCATTTTAAGAATGCTCAAGGACAATATGTCGATAAAGCAGATCCCTGCGCTTTCTTTAGCGAATTAAGACCTAATACATGTTCTAGATTATTTGATTATCAAGGTTTTAAATGGTCAGATGAAGCATGGATGAGCACAAGAACTCGTAATTTTGATAAAGCTATGTCAATTTATGAAATGCACATTGGTTCTTGGATTGGTCATGGCGATAATGATCGCTATTATTCTTATGAAGAAATCGCCGACAAATTAGTTCCTTACCTTAAAGGTATGGGATTTACTCATGTCGAATTTATGCCACTTATTCAACACCCATTTGATGGTTCTTGGGGTTATCAAGCAACAGGTTTTTATTCAGTTGATTCTAGATATGGAAATCCACATCAATTAATGAGTTTAGTTAATAAACTACATAATGCTGGAATCGGTGTTATTTTAGATTTCGCTCCAGTTCACTTCGCAAATGATTCTTGGGCATTAAAGAATTTTGATGGAGCATATTTATTTGAATCAAGTGAATATAATGTTTCTCCTTGGGGAAGTAGTTATTTTGATTTAGGAAAAGACCCAGTTAGATCTTTCTTAATGTCTGCGATTAACTATTTCGTTAGCGAATACCATATTGATGGTATTAGAGTTGATGCAGTATCTAACATGCTTTTCTATGAAGGCAACAAAGATAGGGGAAGAAATGAAGGGGCGATTGAATTTTTAAAACGCCTTAATTGCAAAATCCATGACAGACATTGCTCAGTTATGATGATTGCAGAAGATTCTAGCGATTTTCCTCGCGTTACTAAACCAACTACAGAAGACGGAATAGGTTTTGACTATAAGTGGGATTTAGGTTGGATGAATGATACTTTGAAATATTATTCAAAAGACCCAATTTATAAAAAATATGAACATAATAAGTTAACATTCTCAATGGCCTATTATTGGAATGAAAACTTTATGCTTCCATTCTCTCACGACGAAGTCGTGCATGGTAAAGGAACTTTAATGAATAAGCTTTGGGGTGATTACACTCAAAAGTTTATGCAATTTAGAAATTTACTTACATATCAATATGCTCACCCTGGAAAGAAACTAAACTTCATGGGTAATGAACTTGGTACATTTGATGAATGGAACGAAGTTAGAAGCCTTGCATGGAACTTAAAACAATATCCAATGCACGACTCATTAAGCAGAATGTTTAGAGATTTAAATGAAATTTATAAACATCACACTGCAATGTATTTAAATGAATACAACCCAAATAATTTTAATTGGTTAATGGTGGATAACGCTGATCAAAGCGTATTCGCTTTTGAAAGATTTAATGAAGATGAAAGACTTTTGTTTGTCTTTAATATGACATCAAACTTCTATGCTTTCATTGAAATTCCAGTCACTGAACCAGGATGGTATGAAGAAATCTTTAACTCTGATAAAGATATCTATAGTGGCGCAAACCAATATAATGGAGCAGCATGTGAAACTTCTCCAAATGGTCCTTATGGTAGACCTCATAAAATTACCATTAAACTTGCTTCCTTTGGAGCATGTATCTTTAAACTTAGAAAGTAATTAATTATATATAATTAATAGAAAGGCAGGTCTTTTATGTTTAATTCAGTTAAAGAATTTAAAAGTGAATTTCAGCAAAGACTATTAGAAACATACGCAGAGACAGTAGATGAAGCTCACATTTTTGAACAATATGAAATATTGTCTAAAATGGTTCGTGATGAAGCTTCTAAATACTGGAGAGAAACAAGAAACGATGTTCAAGAACATGGTAAAAAACAAGTTGTCTATTTCTCAATGGAGTTTTTAATTGGACGCCTCTTAGTGAATAACATGCAAAACCTTGGTGTTTATGAAGTTGCTAAGAAGGGCTTAGAAGAACTTGGAATTAATATTCATGAACTTGAAGAACAAGAAGCTGATGCAGGACTTGGAAATGGTGGTTTAGGTAGACTTGCCGCTTGTTTCTTAGATTCAACAGCATCTTTAGGTTACGCAATTACAGGACACACCATTAGATATGAATACGGATTTTTCAAGCAATTACTTGAAAAAGGAAGACAATTTGAAGTTCCAGATCAATGGTTAACAAATGGTTTTGCCTTTGAAGTAAGAAAATCTAAACATGCGGTCGAAGTTGAATTCGGTGGTGATCAAGTTAGCTATTCTAAACCAGATGGCTCATATGGCTTAAAAACTGTTAACTCAATTCATGTTAAAGCAGTTCCATATGATGTTTCAGTTATCGGTTATAGAAACGAAGTAGTTGATACTTTACGTCTTTGGAGCGCTGAACCAAGTGAAAGAAATTTACCAAAGAATACTTCTTTTAGTGACTACCTTACAACTTTGAAAGAATTATCACATGGTCTATACCCAGATGATTCTACTGAAAATGGTAGGCTTCTTAGATGCCGTCAACAATATTTCCTTGTTTCGGCAGGACTTCAATCAATTTTAAGAGGTCATTATCGTAGATATAAGACCCTTACAAATCTATCAGATTACTATGTAATCCAACTTAACGATACTCACCCAATTCTTGCAATTCCTGAACTCTTGAGACTTATGATGGACGTTTATGGAATGGGTTGGGATGAATCTTGGAAAGTTGTTAAAAAGACATTCGCATTCACTAACCACACAATCATGCAAGAAGCACTAGAAAAGTGGCCAGTTGAATATTTAAGAAAAGTCTGCCCAAGATGTATGTATATCATCGAAGAAATTAACCGTAGGTTTAATATGGAACTTAATGAAATGAATGCTCCATATGAACTCAGAGATGATGTCCAAATTATTAGAGATGGACGTGTCTATATGGCTAACCTTGGTGTTTATGCTTCATTCTCAGTTAACGGCGTTGCTAAACTACACACAGACATTCTTAAACGTGAAACGTTTAAATATTTCTATCAACTCTACCCAGAGAAGTTCAATAACAAAACCAACGGTGTAACACACCGTAGATGGTTAATGTATTCTAATCCAAAACTTGCTGAACTTGTTACTTCTAAGATTGGTGACGGATGGATTTTAGATATGGAACATCAAATGTCTAAATTCACTGCTTACAAGGATGATAAGAAAGTCCAACAAGCAATGATGGACATCAAACAGGAAAATAAACATGCTCTTGCTGTCTTCATTAAAGAGACTATGGGAATTGAAATTGATGAACATTCTATTTTTGACGTTCAAATTAAGCGTTTGCACGCCTATAAACGTCAAATTATGAAGTGTTTTCATATAATGTATCTTTACCAAAGAATTAAAGAAGACCCATCATTTAAGATGGTTCCTAAAACATTTATCTTTGGCGCAAAGAGCGCACCAAGCTATGTATATGCTAAAAAGATTATTCAACTTATCTTAGCTGTCGCTGATGTTGTTAATAATGACCCAGAAGTCTCTAAATGGATGAAAGTTGTGTTTGTTGAAAACTATGGCGTTACTTTAGCAGAAAAGATTATTCCTGCCGCAGATGTCAGTGAACAAATCTCAACAGCATCTAAAGAAGCTAGTGGTACTTCAAATATGAAACTCATGATGAATGGTGCTATTACACTAGGTACAATGGATGGAGCTAATGTTGAGATTCATGATTTAGTTGGTGAAGATAACTGTGTTATCTTTGGACTTAACTCAGATGAAGTTCTTAACTTCTATGCTTATGGAGGATATTCTCCATGGGATGTATATAACTCAGACGAAAGAGTTAAGAAAGTTATGGATTCATTATTTGATGGTCCATGGACAAGAAAACCTGATGAATTCCAAATGATTTTTGATGAAATCATGAGAAATAACGATACATATTTCATCCTTAAAGATCTCCCAGCATACATTAAAGCAATGGAGAAAATTGATGAGCTTTATTTAGATAAAGAGAAATGGGCTCACATGATGATTGTTAACGTTGGACAATCTGGATATTTCACCTCTGATAGAACTATTAGAGATTACGTTAGAGATATTTGGCATCTTGATCCAATTAAAAAATAATTATGGGAAAACGTGGCATTTTATTAGCAGTCTCTTCTTTACCTGGAAAGTATGGAGTTGGAGACTTCTCTGATGAATCATTTGAATTCATTAAGATATTAAAGAAAAATAGAATTGACGTTTGGCAGATTTTACCACTCAATCCTATTGGTTATGGACATAGTCCATATCAACCTTTTTCATCATATGTTTTTGATGAAATTTATATCTCTTTAGAAGACTTAAAAGCACGTGGTTTAATTGGACATGTGAATAAAGTTCCTTCAAAAGCTAGAACAAATTATGAACTTGCTAGAAAAATAAAAGAAAAAGCGATTTATGAAGCTTTTGAGAGTTTTAAGAAAGTTCATAAAAATATTGAAATACTTCGTAACTACATAGACGATAATCCATATATTAGGGAATACGCCGAGTTTATTTCACTAAAAGAACTTAATGGTGGAGTCTCTTGGAGTGAATGGAAAGTTAAAAAAGAAGACAATATGGACGGATTTGTCTATTTAGTCTCTAAACACGCGTTCGCTCAAATGATTTTAGCGGAACAGTGGAACAAAATTAGAAAGTTCGCTAATAAAAACGATATTAAGATTGTCGGAGATGTTCCATTTTATGTTGGCTACGATAGTAGTGATGTCTATTTCCATAGAGAATCATTCTTATTAGATGAAAAATTCCAGCCTACTAAGATTGCAGGTGTTCCACCTGATTATTTCTCAAAAGATGGACAAAGATGGGGAAATCCTATCTGGAATTGGGAATATCTATACCAACATGAATTTAAGGCCATGATGGACCGTTTAGCATATGCTAGTGAAATGTATGATATCGTTCGTCTTGATCACTTTAGAGCATTTGATTCGTATTGGCAGATTAATCCTAGCTGTGAGACAGCGGTGGACGGGGAATGGAAATACCCTGATGGATATGGTTTCTTTAGAAAGTTATATGAAAAGTATCCAAATATCGATTTAATCGTTGAAGATTTAGGAGATTTACGTCCAGAAGTATTAACGCTACGTGATTATTTTAAACTTCCAGGAATGAGAGAACTTGAATTCACCATCTTTGATGATGAATTAGATAATCGTCATTTAGAAGTTGAAAATATGGTTTATTATACTTCTACTCATGATAACGAAACTTTACTTGAGTGGACCACTAAACTCACTAAAGAAAGAAAAGAAAAACTCATTAAACGCATGGATGAGTTAAAAATGCCCGGAAATAACCTAGTTGAAAAACTTGTTTCATATGCATTGCGTAGAAAAGAAAAGTTAGTAGTTATTTCAGCAAGTGATTTGCTTTGTTTTAATAAATCTCACCGTATGAATGAACCAGGAAAAGTTAACGAAGTTAACTGGACATTCAAATTAATTAATTTTGATAAACTTAAAAAGACATTACCTAGATTCTTCTAGTTATGGAAAATAAGGGAAGAGTAGTTATTCATTATAATCGTAAAAAGGCCGACTATAAAGGTTGGTCTCTTTGGTTATGGGAATTCCCTCAAAGAATTGGAAAACAATATGAATTTAATGGTGAAGATTCTTTTGGGGCAATATGTGCTCTTCCGTTATCAAATTGGTCAAAACTTGTTAAGTACAATAACCTTGGTTTAATTGTTAAAGACTCCAAATCTTGGAAAAAAGATGGCACTGATAAAATCGTTAAATTCTACAAAATTGATGAAGATAAAAATGGTGATTATCATGTCTATTTAAAACAAGGTGATGACGAGCTTTATGCTAGTGAAAAATTTGAAAGAATTTCGACCTTCATTTTTGCTAAATTTTTAGACTACAAAACAGTCGGAATTAAGGCTTACGATTCCTTCTCAGAATTAACTATTTTTGAAGATGGAAAATCTATCATAAAAATGAGGTTAAATAAGCCAGTAAAAGAGATGGAAATTCCACTTAAAAAAGAGGCTAATTTAGACCACGATTATAAGGTTGAAATCAAACTTACAAAAAACGAGAAAAAAGTTCATAGAAGAGTTAGATTTACTGAACTTTATAAGACTGAAAAATTCCAAAAAGATTATGCTTGTGATGAAGAATTAGGGGCAATTTGCAATAAGAAAGAAACCGTTTTTAAAGTATGGTCTCCCGTCTCTAGAAAGATCGTTTTAAGGCTATATAAAAACGGTACTCCAACCGAAATTGATTCTAAAAATGGAAGCGATGAAATCTATCTTGAGAAGGAGATGGAAAAATCAAAAAATGGCGTATTTTCCGTAAAAATACCCGGGAATTTCCACAAATTTTACTATTCTTACGTTGTTAGCAATGACGTATATAAAGAGAGAGAAATTGTCGATATTTACGCAAAAAGTGCTGGTGTAAATGGAATGCGTGGAATGGTGGTAGATTTTTCTCAAATTAAGAGTGAAGACTTATCAGATATTCACATCCATCCATATTCACCAAGACAGCTTACAGTTTATGAAACTCACATCGCTGATTTAACCTCCTCAAAAACTTGGTCAGATAATCCAAAAAATAAGAAGTTTGCGAAGACATTTTTAGGTGCTGCTCTTGAGGGCACAACTTATAGTGAAAATAACCGCACAGTTAAGACCGGTTTTGACCACGTAAAAGAGCTAGGCGTAAACGCTGTTCAACTACTCCCAATTTTTGATCAAACAAATGATGAAGTTCACCCAAGTTTTAACTGGGGATATAACCCACTAAATTACAATTGTTTAGAGGGTTCATATTCAACTAATCCATATGATGGAGAAGTGCGTATAAAAGAGTTCAAATATTTAGTTAAAAAATATCATGATGCTGGAATCAATATCATCATGGATGTTGTTTATAACCATGTCTATGCTGCAATTGGCTCTAACTTTGATGTATTAATGCCAGGATATTACTTTAGATATACAAGTGAAGGCAAACTTTCAAATGCTTCAGGATGTGGAAACGAAACTGCATCTGATATGCCTATGTTTAGAAAATTCATGATCGATTCTGTTTTATTCTGGGCTAAAGAATATAAACTTGGTGGATTTCGTTTCGATTTGATGGCAATTCATGACATCGAAACAATGAATTTACTTTGTAAAGCACTCCATGAATACGATAAAAACATTGTTATTTATGGTGAACCTTGGTGTGCAGACTCATCTATGCTTCCATATGAAGAAGCATGTCAAAAAGGGAACGCTAATGAATTTGAAGGTTATGGTTTCTTTAGCGACTCAATGAGAGATTCATTAATTAGAACCACAACTGACTTAAATAATGCTGGTTGGTGCTTATCTAATAATGAAGGCGATCAAGAAAGAGTTATTCAAGGTATTAAAGGCACATCATATGATGTTAAAGATCCAAATAAGATATTAAATTATGCATCTTGTCATGATAATCGTACGTTGTACGATAGAATTACATTTGATGGCATTAAAAATATAAATGAAGTGAAACACGCTGCAATGCTTGTGAATGCCATTGTTTTAACAAGTAACGGCATTTCATTTATTCTCGCTGGTGAAGAGTTCTTAAGAAATAAAAAAGGATGCGAAAACTCTTATAATGCTCCTTATGAAGTTAATGAACTTGATTATTCTTTAAAAATTGAACATTTTGATATGTTTAAAAACTACCAAAAACTCATTAAATTTAAACAAAACGTCTCATCTTTATCTTTAGATAATGGTGATAATGAAACTTTAATGGTAGAGAACTTCATGAATAATGTTATCTACTATGAACTATATAGCGAAAAAGAAGATAGGAAATAC
>DLBE01000039.1 GCA_002494205.1 Caryophanales bacterium UBA7029 | reverse complement strand
GTTTCAAAGGTTTAGGCGAAATGAACGATGATCAATTAAAAGAATCGACAATGGATCCAAAATCGAGAGTTTTACTCAAAGTCACTATTGAAGACTCTCTTCTTGCAGAACAAAGACTTATTACCCTTATGGGTAATGACCCACAAACAAGACGTCAATGGATTGAAGAAAACATCAATTTCAACGAAGTTGACTCCTTTATTGAGGAGGTGAAGTAATATGGCAAAGAAAAATGTTACTCCTGAAGTAGAAATTGTTGAAAATATCCATAGCGAAACCCTTGAAGAAATCATGGGAACACGTTTTGCAACGTACGCAAAATATGTTATTCAAGACCGTGCAATTCCTGATGCAAGAGATGGTTTAAAACCTGTTCAAAGACGTATTATTTATACTATGTATAAAGATGGTAATATTTTTACCCGTCCAACAAAGAAATGTGCTCACACAGTCGGTGCTGTTATGGGCGAATATCACCCACATGGAGACTCATCAATTTATGAGGCTCTTGTTAGAATGTCTCAGGATTGGAAAAATAATGCTCCTTTGATCGATTTCCAAGGTAATAACGGCTCAATTGATGGCGATGGACCAGCTGCTTATCGTTATACTGAATCTAGACTTAGCCAAATCGCGGAAGAAATGGTCCGTGATATCGACAAAGAAACAGTTGATATGGCTTTAACATTTGACGATAGTGGTTTTGAACCTGTTGTTTTACCATCTCGTTTCCCCAACTTACTTGTTAACGGAACTGAAGGTATCGCGGTTGGTATGGCAACAGACATTCCTACACATAACCTCAAAGAGGTTATTGATGCGACAATTTACCGCATTAACCACGTAAGAGTTGAGCCTATTGACTTAATGCAATTTATTAAAGGCCCTGATTTCCCAAGTGGTGGTATCATTTATGCTTCAAAAGGACTTCAAGATATATATCTTGAAGGAAGAGGACGTATTGAAGTTGCTGCAAAAGCTGAAATAATCGATACAAATAAAGAAAAAGCAATCATTGTTACCGAAATTCCATTTAAAGCCCAAAAAATTCAACTCGTTCACGAAATTGATATGTTAAAACATAATAATGTTTTACCAGGAATTGCTGAAGTTCGTGATGAGTCTGATAGAAATGGTATTAGAATTGTCATCGAAATTAAAAAGGATGCCAAAATTGACGTAATTTACAACTATTTAATGACAAAATCCGGTCTTAAAATGGGTTATTCAGCAAATATGGTAGCTATTGTAAATGGCTCACCAAAAACAATGAATTTACTCGATTTTATTGATTCTTATATCGACCATCAAGTCGACGTAATTACTCGTAGATCAACCCATGATTTAGCAAAATCAAAAAGTCGTTTGGACATAGTAAATGGCTTAATAAAAGCAATCTCAATTTTAGATGAAGTTGTTGAAACAATTCGTTCTTCAAAAGACAAACAAGACGCAAAGAAAAATATCCAAAATAAGTTAGGTTTTAACGAGGCTCAAAGTGAAGCAATTGTTATGTTACAACTTTATAAGTTGTCTAACACTGATATTTCCATTTTGGAGAATGAAAAAAGAGACCTTGAATCCAACATTGAATTCTTAAACGGAATCCTCGAAAATCGTGATAAATTAAACCGTCTTCTAGTCAAAGATTTAAAGGCAATTTCGGAAAAATATGGCCGTGATAGAAAAACACAAATTATTGAGAAAGAAGAAACTAAAACAATTGATGTCCGTGACCTCATTGCAAAAGAAGAAGTTATGGTTGCCGTTTCCCGTGATGGTTATTTCAAACAATCAACAATTAAATCTTATGCAAGTAGTGGTGAAAATCCACTCCCAGGCTTAAAAGATGGTGATGTTTGTGTTTTTGCAGGGTCTGCAATGACTACAGACTATTTAATAAGTTTCACAAACTTAGGTAACTTCCTTTACATTCCGGTTTATGAAATTCCAAGTAGTAAATGGAAAGAAGAAGGAAAACATATTAACTTTAAGATCTCTTTAAATCCTAATGAAAAAATAGTGCGTGTGTACGCAATAGAAAAGTTTAGAGATGATTTATTCTTTGTTTTAGTATCTAAACGAGGGCAAATTAAACGTTTATCTTTAGATAATTTCTCAGTTATTCGTTATTCTAAGCCCCTAATTTGTATGAAACTTTTACAAGATGACGAACTCGGCGATGTCGTATTCACTAATGGTAATAGCGATATTATGTTATTCACAAGCGATGGAAATGCCACATTCTACAATGAAAATGAACTACCAAATTCTGGCATGAGAAGTGGTGGTGTAAAAGGCATCTCAAAACTAGGTCAGGCTACCATCGTAAATGCGCTTGCTTATCCAAAGGATAAAGTCGATGGAAAAGTATGCTTAATAACAGACCGTGGAGCAATCAGAATTTATGATCCAGAAAAAACTAATTTAGTAACAAGATTAGGCAAGCCAAGTCAAGTGTTTAAATCATTCAAATCAGAAGAACACAAATTAGTTTATGCGTTTAAAATAGATACTTCAGTTGAATCTAATCTAATTAGATTCTTGACTAGTATGAAAGAAATTAAGGAAGTAAATGTTAATGACTATCATTTAACCCCGATGGATTATTATTGCCATGACTCAATTAATTTAGGTAAGAAAACTAAATTAGAACTTCCGTTTATCGAAGGCAAAGATAGAATTTTAGCTTCAACTGTTTCTCAAAAAATTGAAGTTCCTATTGAAGAAATAGAGAAAGAAACAATTGTTGATGAAGAAATTCCTTCAAAGAAGGAAGATGAAGTTCCTGAGAAAGGATATACACAAATTTCCATCTTTGATGACGATGATGATTTGAACTAAAAATTCAATCAAAATTAGCACTCTGAAAAGGGTGCTTTTTATATGCGCGTTTTATATTCGTTATTAGAAAACTTTTAAGTTCTCTAAATTTCATTTATAATATCGATATATGTTGAAAAGATATATCCCATTTGCTCACGCTGAATCGATTTATGAAATCGATTTAGAATTCTTTAGCAAATTAGGTATTAAATATGTCTTTGCAGATTTAGATAACACTTTGGACTCTTATCGACAGCAAACTCCTTTAGAACCGGCAATAAAATT
>DLBE01000068.1 GCA_002494205.1 Caryophanales bacterium UBA7029 | reverse complement strand
TAACACACTTTGAGTAAATTTCAAATTTTTTTAAAAAAACTAAAAGTGTCCTTATTATTCATAAAATATGGCAATTTTCGAAGGTAAAAAATAAAAAACCAACATTAAATAGTTGGTATTTTTTTACTTTGGTGACCCCACCGGGAATCGAACCCGGGATTCAACCTTGAGAGGGTTGCGTCTTAGCCGCTTGACCATAGGGCCATATAATAACAAACAAAAAGTTTGCTATTAGTGAAGAGATTTTAATGCACGATCAATTCTTCTGTCAACTTCGTCTTTGCCTAAGATAACAAGAACGTCGTGAAGATTTGGAGAATTCTTTCTATTTGTGACTGCTAATCTAATGATTTCAGCGACATCTCCAACGTGTCCAACATAAGCTTCTGGATTTTGTTTATAAATCTTTCCGCTTTGAGCGAACTTATGTCTAACACCAAGTTCTTTAACTGTTGAGAACCAAACATCATTTCCTAAAGAATAATCATTTGATTCTTTGAAGTCTTCAAGAACTTCTTTAACAACTGATGTTGGAATATTAGGATTGAACGATAAACCAACTTCATTAAATTCTTTTTCATTATCTTCCTTATAAAATAAGGAAAGAATAGGATATACATCTTTATAGCAAGCATAGTCTTTTCTTGCTTTTTCTCCACCTCTTTCAATATTTAAAGCGGCAATTGATGTTTCTTTATAAGCTTCAAGTCTTTCTTTAAAAGTACCTGTTGCCCATTCATGGACACGATTATAAACTTCTTCTGCAGACATTTGAGCAATGATTTCTTTTGAGAAGAAATTTAATTTATCTTGATCAAACAAAACTCCATCAAGAGACATCTTATCGAACGAGAATTTGAAATCATCTAAATTATATGAATGATTTTCAGCAGTCCATTCTTCAAAATTAGAATTTGCAATGCTCATTAAATAAACAAGTAAAGCTTCTTTTGGGAAACCTTCTTCAATAAAATGAGAAACTGATGCTTCTGGATCTTTTCTTTTAGAAAGTTTACGTTTATTTCCATTATCAAGCTTCATGATAACTGGTAAATGAGCATATTTTGGACGTTTAAATCCAAGTGTATCAAATAACTCTAAGTGGATTGGCGCAGATGAAATCCATTCTTCACCACGAATAACTGTTGTTGTATGCATAAAATGATCATCAACAGCATGGGCAAAATGGTATGTTGGAAGACCATCACTCTTTAAAATGACAATATCCATATCATTTTCGGCAATCGAAATATCTCCACGAACTTCATCATGGAAAGTGATTTTATTGTTATGATTACCCATTGATTTAAAGCGAATAACATAAGGTTCTCCAGCTTCAATTCTTTCAATTGCTTCATCTGGTGTATTTGTTCTACAAATCGCGTAATCGCCATAATACCCAGGAATTTCTTTCATTGCTTCTTGGATTTGACGAGTTTCTTCAAGTTGTTCAGCAGAGCAGAAACATGGATATGCTCTACCTTGTTTCATAAGTTCTTTAATACAAACTTTATAAATATAAGCACGCTCACTTTGTTTATATGGTCCATATTCACCTACGTCATGACCTAAATAACCTTCTTTAGGATCAATTCCAAAATAGGCAAGTTGACGAACTAGTTCGTCACCGCTTCCTTCTACTTCCCTTTTTGTGTCTGTATCTTCAAGGCGGAGATAAAATACACCTTTTGTATCTTTAGCGACTTTATGAGCGACTAAGCTAGTAAAAAGAGATCCCAAATGTAAAAATCCAGTTGGAGATGGAGCGAAACGAGTAACCTCTGCTCCTTCAGGTAATTTTCTTGCAGGATATTTTGCTTCTAAATCTGCAATTGTTTCATTAATTTCTGGGAATATATAATTTGCTAAATCGACGTATGTTTTCATAAATTTTAATTTTAACTTGAAGTATTATAACACCTTTTATATAATAATCACGCTGAATTGCAGCTGTAGTTCAGTGGTAGAACACCACCTTGCCAAGGTGGCTATACGGGTCCGATTCCCGCCAGCTGCTCCATTGCTAACTGAATCCACTTTGTGGATTTTTTTATTGTTTATCTTCTTCGTTACTCTCCTTATTATTCTCTTCATTAGATAATTCCTTTTTAGTCTGTTCAAGAATATCTTTGATCTTACCTAAATCTTCTTCAGAAATATCTATTTTTTCTTTATATTTTTCAAATAATTGTAAAGTTAATCTAACATTTGCTTTCTCAAAATCATTTGCAAGAGAAATATAAATGATGTCTTGCATTTTACTAATATAGTTAAAAAGCGGAATCGAAACGATAAACATTAGAGCAATTGAAATAATTGCAGCTTGATAAGCATCAATATTCTTTAATACAAAGAAAGATAAAACTACTCCGCCACCACCAGCAAAAATAAGTAATAATTGATAAAACCAAGCGAATTTAATATAGGATTTAATGAGTTCACCTCTATGCTCTCTTCTAAATGTTTTATAAACATAAGAAACTTGAGCGGCAGGAAGAGGAGGTTTTCTAAATAAATTTCTTCTTATTTTCAATGAATGTTTACCAATATGTTGAATAAAGAAGAAAGATGCGAAAACCAAAGAAATTACAGTCGCAAGGAATGTAAATCTAACCATCGTTTCGTTGGTTGAAATGAATTTATAATATTCATCAAAAACCGCAGTATAATCTGTACTAGTTACTAATTTTTGAGCTAAAGCAGAATAACCAGGAATTTTGCTAAATATTGTCGCATCAAAAATAAATATAAGAACTATCTCACTTCCAACGTAGGCAGCAAATGATTTTAATAAACCTAAAAGCAATCTATAACTGCCAAAGAAAAGATTTGTGAAATAGACTTTGTACATTCTAAAGAAAGAGAAGTCTTCCCCATGTTTTGAATCTTTTCCGATGCAAACACTAGTGTATGCAAAGTAAGAAGGAGCAATAACAAAAG
Source organism: Caryophanales bacterium UBA7029 (assembly GCA_002494205.1). GTDB lineage: Bacteria > Bacillota_I > Bacilli_A > RFN20 > CAG-826 > Fiminaster. The sequence continues at coordinate 115 of DLBE01000068.1, read as the reverse complement.
GTACCGTTATTAAAAGTGAAAACGGAAGAACATAAGCAATCATTAACGAAACAAGCGTAAACATGATGAAGAAAAATAGATGCATTGGTATGCCTCTTCGAGATTTTAGTGTTTC
>DLBE01000014.1 GCA_002494205.1 Caryophanales bacterium UBA7029 | reverse complement strand
CTTTTCTATGTGGTCCATCAAGAACCATTTGATCACCAGTATAAGCATGAACTGTGATCATAATACCAGATTCAATCTTTGCAAATTTGTTGAGTGCATTAGCCATAGGTGCTAAGCAGTTTGTTGTACAGCTTGCTGCAGAGATGATTTGGTCATCTTTTGTTAATGTTTTGTGGTTGACGTTATAGACAATTGTCTTTAAGTCTTTTCCTGCTGGAGCGGAAATAACAACTTTTCTTGCACCAGCTTGGATGTGTGCCATTGATTTTTCTTTAGAAGTATAAAAACCTGTACATTCTAAGACGACATCGACACCTAATTTGCCCCATGGGCAGTTTACTGCATCTTTTTCTGCGTAAACGGTAATTCTTTTACCCTTAACTTCGATCCAGCCTGGAACTTCGCCTTCTGGTGAGCTCTTAACGCTTTCAGCATATTTGTATGTGCCTTGTGCTGAATCGTATTTGAGTAAGTGTGCTAACATTTTTGGGCTGGTTAAATCGTTAATTGCGACGACTTCATAGTCTTTTGCGTCAAACATTTGACGGAAAGCTAATCTACCAATACGTCCAAATCCGTTAATTGCAATTTTTACTGACATATTATTTATGTCCTCCTTATTTACTAAGCGAGATTATTATAATAATAGTTAGAAAAGAAAAAAACACTTTTTTATTGAAAGCGTTTTCTATTATTTGTTCTTGTCGCTTTAATTAAGCGATTTATTAAATACCAGGAATCGACTCAACACCCTTAAATAATTCTTCAAGAGTGATACCAAAAGTAACTGCAATTCTTTCTAAAATTTCGAGGGATGGATTACGTCTTCCATTTTCTAAATCTGAAATATAATTTTTGTTAATATTAGCACTAAGTGCTAAATCTTCTTGCGACCAGTGTCGTTTTTTACGAAGATATTTGATTCTCATTCCTAGTTGTTCTTGAGCTTTCATTTTCTAACTGCACCTTTATATTTTTCAGCCATGTTATGAATCGCTCTGAACAAGTGATTTATGTTGGATCTAGATATTTCTTCCTCTAAAATTTCACTCATTTCTTTACTAAGTTCAGTTAAAGAGGCGTCCTCACGATTAAGACGTAATTGCATCAAAATTTGTTGCTTTTTGTTTTGAACATTTTTAATTCCAATTACTTGATCAATAATCTTAATTTCCTCAATTTGTTTTTCCGCTGCTTTTGCTGTTTTTTCATAATTTGCAGTGTCTAAATTTTGAAGTCTATTGCCAATACTTGAGAATTCTCTATCTATTCTAATAGATTCAAATTCAAGGGTTTTATCAACACAACCTATCATTGATAGAAAATCAGAAATTTGCTGAGCTTTTTTAAGATATACAACATAGTTATTTCTACGTTTTGCTACTTTTGGAGTGAACTCTACACCTTTATATTTAAGTAATAATTTAGAAAACCATTTTGCGAATGATTCATCATTTAATGAGATTTCTAAATGATAGTTCGAATTTTTAGGTGAATTAACTGAACCGCTTGCTAAAAATGCTCCAGAAACATAACCCGAAATCATGTCGTTATTGCAAACAATATTTCTGGCAATTTTTCCGTCAAGAAAAGAAATTTCTAAGTCTCCGATTATATATTCACCTTCTTCAATAATTACAGAATAAGTAACTCTTTTTTTAAAATTCATCTCTTTTGAATAAGAAAAACGAGGAGTTATTCCGTAAATTCTATTAATAGAATGGTAAATAAACTTCGCAATCTTTGCGTTCTCTGTTCTGCAAACAATTGATGAGACACCATTACTAATTGTGAGATGGCCATTCACTTTAATAAACGCTGCTAAAAATGCTCTTAGATGTTCATCTGAGAACGGAATAGAGCAAAGCTCTTCTTTAACTTTTTGAGTGAATGAAACCTTCGCCTGCATGTTTATTTACTTTGAATATTTTTATGCGTTACGTTCGTGTAATAATCTTTTGAATAATGTTCTTTTAAGTATTCAGCGATAACGACGCTTCTATGTTGACCACCAGAACAGGCAATACCTATAGAAGCATGTTTTCTTCCTTTTTTCTTTAATTCCGCTAGATAGAAATCAAGATACTGAATTATGTGCTTTAAGAAATCTTTAGTTTCAGGTGCTTTTAAAACATAATCTTTAACTTCTTGGTCTAAACCTGTTAATTCTTTTAATTCAGGCTCCCAATATGGATTTGGAAGCAAACGAACATCAAAAACGGTTTCAATGTCTTGAGGAACATTAACTTTGTATCCAAAAGAGGTAAATGAGACTACAAATTTCTCTTTTGCACTGATACAAGCATCATAAATTCTATTTCTAAATTCATCTTTGCTTAATTTGCCTGTATCAATATAAACATCGAAATAATCACGGAGTTTTCTAAGGGCATCAACATCGTCCTTAATTGCTTGCTCTAGGGTCTTTCCTTTTGGTTCATATGGGTGAACTTTTCTAGATAATCTGAACCTCTCATTTAAGGTCTGTGGATCACATGTAATTCCAAAGAATTTTATGGAAAATCCTGGATATTTCTTGGCTTTTTTGTATGTTTCTAAGGCAATATCGGCCTCTACAGTTAAGGCAACTCTTGGATACTTTTCAGGCTCAGAAATAAGCTCCTTAAAGTAAGCATCAACAACACCGAGCGGAATTCTATCAGTAACATAGTATCCTGCTTCTTCAAATGCTTGAGCAGCAAGTGATTTTCCTGCTCCGTAAGCTCCGGTAACAATAACTAAATCAATCATTTTTGCCCTCCGATTATTTTAATTTGCAATAATTGTCTGCTGCAGTGGCTGCTGTAGCTCCATCTCCTGCTGCGGTAACAAGTTGTTTAAGTCTTTTCGCAACAATATCACCTGCTGCAAATAATCCTTCAATGTTTGTGCAGCATTCTTCATCAACTTTAATGAAAATGCCTTGTTTTTCTGGTTTGAGATTATTCAAAACCATTGATGTTGACTTCTTTCCAACGTATGGGAAAATGCCAGCAACTTTTAAAATTTCACCATTAACTTTAACGCCAGTGACGCCAAAATCATCACCAACAATTTCTTCAACTTTTGAACTGAGTTTTACCTCAATATTTGCGGAATTCCCCAGTTTTTCCCTAAGATTTTTGTCTCCTTGGAGTTCTTCATCAGGACATATAAAATATAGTTTTTTTGCTAGATTTCCTAGGTAAATTGCCTCTTCCAATGCGATGTTGTTGTTGCCTATAACAGCTACATCAGCACCTTTAAAGAAGTTACCATCACATATTGCACAATAACTGACTCCAGAACCTGCATATTTTTCTTCTCCGGGAATTGTTTGAACAGCTTGAGTTACTCCTGTTGCAACAATAACAGCCTTTGTGTCATATGATTCAACATCTGTAACAACTTCAAAACCATCTCCTTCTTTCAAGATGGTCTGTACATTACCATATGTGACATCAATTTTGTTGAACCTAAGTTGATCCATTAAGGCAATTAAAATATCTGAACCAGTTGTTTTTGGCATTCCAGGATAGTTTTCTATCGATTTGAGTTTATTAAGCATTCCACCAGCTAAATTACCTTCAAGTAAAACGAAATTAGCGTTTGCACGTTTGAGATAAATAGCTGCACTTATACCAGCCATTCCTGCTCCAATAATTACTATATCTGTTTTCTTCATTTTAGCGCTCCAATAAATCTTCAAATTTATCAATTTTTACAGAAATTTTGCAGTTTTTCGGTAGTTTTCGAGGTGTCCAACTTACTAAACCAAAGTCTACACCAGCATTCTTACTAGTCTCGTAATCATAAATAGAATCGCCAATGTAAATCACGTCATCTTTATTCTTAATTCCGAAATGTTCCATACATTTAAAGATTCCATCAGGGAAAGGTTTCAATCTTCCACTTTCATCAGCGCATATAGAGAAAATATTCAATTTATCTAACCCAAATATTGGAATCGCTCTATCATAAGCATCGCGATGCTTGTTAGTAATGATAGCAGTTGGTATCTTTTTTTCTACTAAAGTAGAAAGTATTTCGTATGCTCCTGGAAATAATTTCGTATAGATAGGATAATTTTTCTTTGATTCTTTTCTCCATTCTTCCAAAATCATCGTTTGATCTAATTCAGGGAACTCTTTTTTTAGAGTATCTCGAATTTGAGGTCCGGAGAAAGTAATAATCTTTTGCTCATCTATAACAAAGTCTTTTGGTTTAAATTTCTTATATAAATAATGAAAGGTCTCGATTAACATTTGATCAGAATCGAGCAAAGTACCATCAAGGTCAAATAAATATAATTTATATGATTTTGTCACCAAACTTATCTTCTAAACCTTTCTTCATACGAGTTTTGTGAACAATATAGAACGCAACACAACCTGCCACTCCTAAACCAATCATTACAAAGGCTGTAATGTAAGATTGCAAGTAACCAAAGCCCTCGGTCTTTGTAGATGCAGTGTATCCATTTCTAAGTGGTTCTAATAAAACTCTTGTTAGACCATACCAAATTAAATATGATGCACCTTGGAAACCAAGACCTTTGTATGCCTTACAAAGTTTTCCAATACCATAACGTATAGTGAAATAACCAACTAAGTTAATTACACTTTCAATAAAGAATAGCGGAACTCGATACTCGTGGTTAATAAACATATTGTTTTTGACAATAGTTGGTAAGTACCACAAAGCTTCTTTAGTTGTTACAAGACCATAAACCTCTTGATTAAAGAAGTTTCCCCATCTTCCCATTGCTTGTGCAATTAAAACTGTTGGGGCAGCAACATCTAATATGAACCTTAAATCAATATAACGTCTAAATAAGAGCATATAGATTATTGCAACTATAAACCCAAATATAGCGCCGCCTTGAATCGCTAAACCTCCATCCATAATAGCGAAAATACTTGCTTTGCCAGTTAAATAAATGTCTGGTTCAAGAATTAAGCAATACCAAAGTCTTGCGCCAACAATTCCTAACAGGAATACAAGAATAAATAACGTATCAATCAAACCATGTTTTTTAAATTTTTTATACATTTCATGGTCAGTAATTGCATAGCAAATTAAGGCACCCGTAACAATAATGATTCCGTAGAATTTAATATGCATTCCACTACCAAGTTCGCCGCCTCTTGTCCATCCAGTACCGGTCGCAATGCCGCTAACTAATGGATATTCAATATTTCTAGCTATACCTTCTGTTAGAAGTAACAAACCAAGGAAGAAAACAATAATTGAGATAGGCCAAGCAAATTTACAAATGTTTCTTTGCTTCTCATCTAAATCGAGTTTGTAATAGAAAAGAATAAACGCTCCAACCGAGAAAGGAACAGCTGTTCCGGCAATAAGCGTACCGAGTACTAAAAGCAAAAATTCCCACCATTTTCCAGCGTTTTTGAAGTGAATTGCAGATAAAACGGCTGCTGTCGTTAATAAAAGAGCAACCCCACAAACAAGACCTAAAAGAAGCAATCTTTCATTACCTTGAATCTTATATTTCTCTTCACCAATAACATGATTTTTGACAACTTTAATGACTTTAAAAATAAAGAATCCTAATGTGCTAAGAGCAAGAATTAATAAAATAAGTGCAAATATTCCCATAACTATTTACCTAATAACCCTTTCAAATATTGACCTGTAAATGATTTTGAATTTTTGGCGACTTCTTCTGGAGTTCCAGTAGCAACAATTGTGCCGCCTCCGTTTCCGCCTTCAGGTCCTAAGTCAATAATATGATCAGCAACTTTAATAACATCTAAGTTGTGTTCAATGACTAAAACTGTATCTCCATGATCAACAATTCTATTTAAAACGGCAATAAGTCGTTTAACATCATCTGTGTGCAAACCTGTCGTTGGTTCATCAAGGATAAACAATGATTTACCTGTAGGACGGCGTTGAAGTTCATTTGCAAGTTTAACTCTTTGAGCTTCACCACCCGACAACGTTGTAGCCTGTTGACCAAGCTTAATATATCCAAGCCCAACATCATTCAAAACTTGCAATTTATGCAGGATTTTTGGGCGATTTTCGAAAAATTTACAGGCATCTTCAATTGTCATTTCCAAAACTTCATAGATGTTTTTGCCTTTATATGTGACCTCTAATGTTTCTTCGTTATATCGTTTTCCATTACATTCATCACACTTCACGTAAACATCTGGTAAGAAGTTCATAGGAATACGAGTTACACCAGCGCCACCACAGTTTTCGCATCTACCACCTGGGACATTGAAAGAGAATCTTCCTTTAGTGAAACCTTTAGCTCTTGCTTCAACTGTTTCAGCAAATAAAGAACGAATATCGTCAAAGACACCAACGTAAGTAGCAGGATTTGATCTTGGGGTTCTTCCAATAGGTTCTTGGGTAATATCAATAACCTTATCAATATTCTCTAAACCTAATATTTCTTTATGTTTTCCAATAATTAAGTCTTCAGTTCCATCTATCTGCTTTTTTAAAGCAGGATATAACGTTTGATTAACAAGTGATGACTTTCCAGAACCAGAAACACCAGTGACTGCGATGAATTTTCCTAAAGGAATTTCTACATCAATGTTCTTTAAGTTGTTGCATTGAGCACCTTTAACGACTAAAGACTTTCCATTTCCAGGCCTTCTTGTCTTAGGAACTTCAATCTTTTCTTTTCCTGATAAATAGCGGCCAGTGATTGATTTATCGTTTTTAGCAACTTCTTCTGGAGTTCCGGCTGCAACTACTTCACCGCCATGTACGCCAGGGCCTGGTCCAATATCAACAATATAGTCAGCAGCGCGCATTGTTTCTTCATCGTGTTCAACAACAATTAATGTGTTTCCGATTGAAACCATATCCTTTAATGTTGCTATTAATTTTGCGTTGTCTCTTTGATGTAAACCAATCGATGGTTCATCTAAAACGTATAGAATTCCTGATAATTTTGACCCAATCTGGGTTGCAAGACGAATTCTTTGAGCTTCTCCACCAGAGAGTGTCATAGCAGTCCTAGAAAGGGTTAAATAATTTAATCCAACATTGCAAAGGAAAGAAACTCTATTACGAATTTCGTTTATTATCATCTTTGCAATTTCAAATTCA
>DLBE01000046.1 GCA_002494205.1 Caryophanales bacterium UBA7029 | reverse complement strand
TCTTCGTTACACACGACCAAGAAGAAGCTATGTCAATTTCAGATTTCATCGTTGTTATGAAACTCGGTGTTATCCAACAAATTGATGAACCACAAAGAGTTTATGAAGAACCAGCTAACCTTTTCGTTGCTAAGTTCTTAGGCTCACCTGCAATTAACGTTTTTGATGGCGAATTAAAGGGTGGTAAGTTATTACTTAACGGTAAAGAAATTGACAAAGATGCTGCATATAAAGGTGAAGATAGACCAGTTAAAATTGCTGTCCGTCCAGAATCCTTTGAATATGTTGCAAAAGGCGGAAATATTCCTGTAACTGTTAGCATTGTTGAACAAATTGGCCGTGATATCACCGTTAATGGTGTTGTTAAAGGTCAAGAAAATAAAATTAAAGCCATCATTCCAAGTGAATTAAGACACAACATCCTTGGAAAAGATGAAGTTTCATTTAAAGCCAAACGTCTCTACGTCTTTGAAGAGACAGGCGAAAGGATTAAATAACTTTTAGTTATTAAGTATTCTTATGGTCGCAAATGAAATGATAATGAAAGGAAATGAAGTGAATAGCGAGAAAGCATTACACGCTACTCTTATTTCAAAGCGTAAACGTTTCACACTTCCTCAGTGGGGTGTTGCTTGGCTCGTCTTATTACCTGCTCTTATCTTTTTAACAATGTTCATGATTTACCCAATCGTGAATACATTCTTTGCTGCTTTTATTCAAAAGTACGACTATACAGATGGAGCTGGTAGCTTTGCTATTGGTCAATTTATTGCCGGTATTCAAGAAGGCGGTTTGAATATGACATTTGGTCTTTCAAACTTCAGACTTGCTTTAACAAATATCGACTTTACAAGATCAATTGGCAATACAGCAATTCTTGTTATTATTGAAGTTCCATTAACAATTATTGTTTCACTTCTTATAGCCACCTTCCTTAATAATATTAAGGTTCTAAAAGGCTTTTACCAAACTATATTCTTCCTTCCATACGTTACTAATACGATCGCTTTAGGTTTAGTTTTTAACTTAGTTTTCTCAAACGGTCAAGGCGGACTTATGAACGTCTTGCTGTCGAGATTTGGTGTCGATCCAATTAACTGGTTAAATAAGGACCCAAGCAAAACTATACCAAGTCAACTTGCAGAAGGAGGAGCTACTCGATTCCACCAAGGCGTAGTTATTGTTCTTTACGCTTTATGGAATGGTTTAGCATTTAAGATTCTTGTCTTTATGTCTGGTCTTGCAACTATTGATAGTCAATACTACAACGCTGCTAAGATCGATGGAGCAAGCAACTTCACAATTTGGAGAAGAATTACTTTGCCACTTCTTTCTCCACAAATTCTTTATATCACGATTACGTCCTTTATTGGCGCATTTAAGATGTATACAGGCGTTATGGCCGTTTACACCAACACAGGCGGGCTTAATGCTGCCTACTACTTTGGTGGTGAAGACGGAAAAGAATGGATGCCTGTCGTCGGTTGGATTTATCGTGAACTTGATGGATCACCAAATAAAACTGGTATCGCATCAGCAGCATCACTTATTCTTCTTGCAATTATTATGGTTATCACAGCCGTACAATTTGCTGTAAGCAAGAAGAGAGTGCATTATTAGGAAGGAGGATAGAAAATGGCAGAACATGCAACATACTTTGCAGATGAGAAAGCCCGTCGTATTTATTTAACAAAGAAAATACTTGGGAAAGTCTTCTGTTATTTATTTTTAACATTATTCGCTTTATTCTTACTTGCTCCTTTCGTATTAATGGTTGCTGGCTCATTCATTAATTATGAATCCTTTCACCATTTTACCCTTGAAGGTAAATTTGAATATTTAGGATTCGGTGGAAATAACTGGGGTGTTGATAACTATAAAGAAATTTTCTCAATTTCTACTGACTTCCCAACCTACTTCCTAAACACATTTATTGTTGCTATTGGATCTACAACTGTTACTGTTGTTACAGCTGTTCTTGCCGGTTTCGCATTTGCAAGACTTCAATTTAAAGGTAAAGATGCTTTATTCTTACTTTTACTTGCAACAATGATGATTCCAGGTGAAATGATGGTTATTACCAACATTATGACCGTTGATACATTAAACTGGAGAAACACATTCGCCGCACTTATCTTAGTACATGGTGTTAGTGTCTTCTATGTCTTCTATCTAAGGCAGACGTTCCAGCAAATACCAAACGAGTTATATTTGGCTGCAAAAGTTGATGGTGTTAGCGACATTGGCTACCTCTTAAAGGTCATGGTACCAATCGCAATGCCAACAATTACAACAATCATTATTTTATCTATGATGGGCGCGTGGAACTCTTACGTGTGGCCAAACCTCGTTGCAGGCGGCACTTGGGGTGATACAGAGCATTCAATGAAGCTTGTATCAAATGGTCTTCGTGACACATTCGCCATTAACGATAGTGGTGACTCCAACCAAGAAGCTGTCAAGATTGCCGGCTCAATGGTTGTTTCAGCCCCATTATTCATCGTATTTATCATATTCAGAAAGTACATCATGAGAGGTGTATCTCGTTCTGGAATTAAAGGATAATATCGTACTTTGTACGTTATTATAAAACTAAAAGAAAGGAAAAATTATATGAAATTAAAGAAAAGCGTATTAGCTATCTTTGGTTCAATTACCGCAATGGCACTTACTTCTTGTGGATCACAAAAAGATGTTTCATTCTGGTCATCTTTCGGTTCAAAGTATGCCAACATGCTTAAACCTATTGTTAACAAGGTTGCAGATGAACTAAAGATCTCTATTAAGCACGAATCACAAGGTTCAATTAAAAACATTCATAAGAACATGGTCGGTGCTATTGGTACTTCTAAGTATCCTTCAATTGCAATGGGATACCCAGATCACTTTGCACAATATCATGGTTCCGGCATTTTAGTCCCGCTTGACTCTTATTTTAAAGATGTCATTAAAGACTATGACAAAAACTACATGCCTGAAAACTATATTTATGATAGCGATGGTGAAAAACACCTTTATGGTGTTCCATTCAACAAGTCAACAGAGTTATTAGGTTATAACGGTGTTTTCGTTGATTACGTGGCTGAAAGAAACCATGACGAAACCTTAAAAACACTTCCTGCAACTTGGGATGAGTGGGCACTTGCTAAAGATGATCCAACATCTAAAGCTGGAAAATACTACACAGCTTTCAATGATTTAGTTGAGAACAATAAAACACTTTGGGCTATTCAAGACGCTGATGGTAGTGCTCACGACTTTACAACAGAAGAAGGCGAAGTTACAGCTCAACACAAGAAAGTTCTAGATTATTCTAAGTTTGACGATGATGCAAAAGCCTACTCTAGACTTATGGGTTATGATGCATTAGATAATGCATTCATTACACTTTTAAGACAATGGGGTAGCCATTATACTGAACTTAAGAAATCTGAATATAAAAAGCATCCAAAAGAAAGAGCAGGTACAGTTTTATTTGCATCTAAAGCTGATCGTCCAAACACACTCAAAATGCTTAAATTCTTTAATAAGATGCACAAAGACAAAATCTTTGGCACACCAGATGCTGACTTAAATTCCAAAAACTACTGCACAGAAGCTTTCGCAGCTGGAAGAGTAATGTTTACAATTTGTTCCTCTGGTGGATTAAGCTACAACACAACAAACTGGGAAAAGAGATTCCGTATGGCTCCAATTCCATATCATGTTGAAAGTGCAAAATATGTCATTTCTCAAGGAATGAACATTTGTATGACAAAGAAAGCAAATAAAGACAAAGCTGTTAAAGTCATGAAAGCATTAACAACTGGTAAGTATCAAACTGAATGGTCACTAACCTCTGGTTACTTCCCAGCATCTGCATCAGCAGAAGAATCAAAAACATATCAAGATTTCATTAAAGACACATCCTTTAAGGATAAGAAGATTGCTATTTATCGTGAAGGTCATCAAGTTAACTATAACGAATACAAAATGAAGAATTGGAATAGATTTGTTGATGATGCATTCATTGATTCAGCAACTGTTAGAGATTTAGTTGCCGGTATTCTTCCTAACGTTTTCAAAAATATTCAACTCGTTGATATTGATAATGATGGAAAATACAATGCAGAACTTAAGAAAGTCTTAAAAGACACAAGAATTCAAAACAGTTTAAACATTGTTGTTGATACTGATTTGAAGTTATAAAAAAGAAAGGAATTTAATAATATGAAAAAAGGATTATTATTCTTACCACTATTAGCTTCTTTTGCTCTTGGTGGCTGTGACCTTTTCGGTGGCGGTGATGATAACTGGATTGTTAAACCTGAAATTACTGGTGGAACAAAAGCCGAAAAGAACGCTATTTTGACTGCGGTTAACAACTTATCAGTTTGTACATTAGAAGGTCAAGACTTATTCCCAGTTTCAAAAAGCATTAGACTTTATGAGGATGAACAACACTACATCCGTGTTCTTAACAAAGTTAAAGTTGAGGATAAAACCGTTAATATTGAATGGGATTTACAAAAGAAACAATCAACATTTGATGCTGTAGTTTCTCCAGACAAAGGTGTAACAAGCTTTGTTTACATCAAATATCCTGGTCACACAGGTAGTGATTCAGTTTATAAATGGGGAATTAAAAAGATCACTTGTGGCGGTGCAACTTCAACCAAAGCAAACTTTGATTTAAAAGCAACAGTTGTTCACGGAACTCACCCATGGACTCCAATGACAATTCCGCAAATTCTTGCTGTTACTGATGATGGTGTTAATCATGAATATACAGTTGACGGAGTAAAACATACCTTTGAGTCAATTAGTAATATTGTTGACTATGAAGCTAAATATAATAACGCATATTCTCCATGGTGGAATGCTCCAGCATTCGAAGATGACGAAGGAGAAAAACGTTACTTTGAAGCCGAAGTTAAAGGTAAAATTGTCTTCTTGTCAGAAGATGGTAACTGGGGACTTCTCCAAAATGGTGATCATGTAATAGAGCTTTATTCCGGTAGTGAATTAGACTTAGATGAAGAACATTACCCAGAATTAAAGAACAAATATGTTTCAATTAAAGGCGAAGTTGGAACTGGTTATGGTAACTTCCAATTATCTTTCATTAAATCAATTAGAGCTATTGATAGTAGCCAAGTTACTGAACCAACAACAAGTTTCAAATCTCTTACAAATACTGTTTTAGGAAATGCTAAATTAAGAAGTGACCCAGGAACTGCAAAAGCAAAATTCCGCTATAAACAATTTACTAATCAATTTGAGCACAACCAATTAGTTACTTTAACTGGAACAGTTACAACTGCAAAAGTTAATGATGGAAGCAATGGTCGTTTCTTAATTGGCATCACACCAACTGACGGAACTCATGAAGTTTATCTTGCTTATGACTATCATACAGATATTAAATCTCATAAAGTTAGAGATGCAATTCTTGCAAAATACACCGGTAAAGGTTGCACAATGACTGTTAAAGGCACTATTCGTTTCACCGATGGTGTTCAAGATAGACATAAAGCACCTCTTGTACTTGAAGGCGCGGGACCAAAGAACGGAACTTGGAATATCGTTCCATTTGACGTTTCTCATATTGCATAATAATCGCAATAATTAACAATAAGCAGATCTGGATAACGGATCTGCTTTTTTATTTTTTGTTCAGTGTCAGTATTTATTGCTATTTTTTTACTTTTATAATATATTATATTTCGCTGCACCATTAGCTCAGTTGGTAGAGCAACTGACTCTTAATCAGTGGATCCAGGGTTCGAATCCCTGAGGGTGTACAAAAAATAATACCTGCACTTACGAAAGTAAGTGCAGGTATTTTTCTATTGCGTCGCTTATCTCGCTGATACAGATATATTCATCTGCGGAATGGGAGCGTGCTGACTGCCCGGGACCGAGTTTGAACGATGGTATAG
>DLBE01000031.1 GCA_002494205.1 Caryophanales bacterium UBA7029 | reverse complement strand
ACCAAGACCTTTATAACGTTGGAACGGATATCCAGGTTTAAGGTTGAGTTGCTTTTTGATAATTTCAAGTTGGTCATCGTTATAGGCATAATATGATTTACCATGGTAATCAACTTTGAATAGAGGTGGTTGTGCAATATAGACATAACCGTTCTCAATAAGTTCCTTCATAAATCTGAAGAAGAATGTTAAAAGTAAGATTCTAATGTGGCTTCCGTCAACATCAGCATCGGTCATAATAACAATCTTGTGATAACGTGCTTTTTCGATATGGAATTCTGGGTCAATTCCAGCTCCAATAGCAACAATCATGTTACCAATTTCAGCATTTTCGAAAGCTTTTTCTTGAGTTGCTTTTTCAACGTTTAAGATTTTTCCACGAAGTGGAAGAATTGCTTGTGTTTCTCTATCACGACCGTTTTTAGCACTACCACCAGCGGAGTTACCCTCAACGATGTAGAGTTCGCACTTCTCTGGATCTTTACTAGAACAGTCTGCTAATTTACCTGGAAGAGTTGTAACCTCAAGTCCAGTTTTTCTACGAACTGATTCTTGAGCTGCACGAGCTGCCATACGAGCAGTAGCGGCCATTCTTAATTTTTGAATGATTTCTTCAGCAACTTTTGGATTTTCCATTAAGAATCTCTCTAAGGAATCACCAACAACTTGAGAAACAATCTTTCTAACTTCAGAGTTACCGAGTTTAGTTTTTGTTTGTCCTTCATATTGTGGGTTTGGGTGCTTAATAGAAATAATTGCAGTCAAACCTTCTAAAATATCGGATGTTTCAAGATCGTCTTGTCCGTCTTTTAAGATTTTCGCTTTTCTTGCGTAATCATTCATTACACGACGCATTGCAAGTCTGAAACCTTCTTCGTGGGTGCCGCCTTCGTGTGTATGAATGTTATTACAGAATGAGAAGATTGTTGGGTTGTATGACTCGTTATATTGCATAGCAACTTCACAATAAATATGTCCTTTATCTTCTCCACCAACAATGTATTTACCACGTCCTTCACAGTAAATAACATCTTCCATGATTGGTTGTTTATTAAAGTTAATTGATTGAACGTATTCTTTAATACCACCTTCAAAACAATATTCTTCAGTTAAAGCTGGTGAAACTCTATCATCTTTAACAATGATTTTGACACCTTTGTTTAAATAAGCCATTTGTTTTAAATGGTCACAAATAATGTCGTAGTTATAGACAGTAGTTTCGGTAAAGATTGTGTCATCTGGTTTAAATGTAACAATTGTACCAGTTTCGTTAGGATCACATTCTCCAATAACTTCTAAGTGTTGAAGTGGTTTTCCACCACGTCCAAATTTAATGTAATGTACTTTTCCGTTTTTCTTAACGGTGACTTCAAGCCACTCTGATAAGGCGTTAACAACAGAAGCACCGACACCATGTAAACCGCCAGACACTTTGTATCCACCAGTTTCACCGAATTTACCACCTGCGTGTAAAATTGTAAAAACAGTTTCAACACCAGATAATCCGGATTTGGCAACGATGTCTACTGGAACACCACGACCGTTATCATCAACGGTAATTGTGTCGCCTTTGTTGATTGTGACGATAATTCTGTCACAGAATCCTGCAAGGGCTTCGTCAATTGAGTTATCAACGATTTCCCATACAAGATGGTGAAGACCTGCAGATGCGGTTGTACCGATGTACATACCAGGACGTTTTCTAACTGCTTCTAGGCCTTCGAGAACTTGAAGATCTTTAGCTGAATAGTCCGCATCTGGCTTATCTTCGTTCGATGCGTCTACGTTTAATTCAACGTTTTCGTCTAGTTCTACCATTTAGCATTCCTCCTTGTAATGATATGCTGTGATACTTCAAATACTGAAGCATCTTTAATATTTGTTTTGGTTGTTGTAATAAATACTTGTTCTAAATCCTTAATAAACGTTAATAAACGTCGTTTGTGATCGTCGTCTAACTCAGACATCACATCGTCTAGAATAACGATTGGTTTTGCGCTTTTATCTTCGATTAAGAAGTAAGGCGCCACCTTAAGAGCAATAACTGCAATTCTATTTTCACCCTGTGAGCCTTGTTCAGAGATGTCTTTTCCGTTAAGAATCATTTTCATGTCTTCACGGTGGATCCCGAGTTGCGTCATTTTATGTTTAATATCGCTTTCCACATTATGCTCGTAAGCACGCGCGCACGAAACTTTAAACTTGTCGTCTAATTTAATAAACGGCAAGTATACAAGTTTTGCAGTTTCTTTTTCACCTGTTAATTTGGTTATGAGTTTAGAAAGAATATTATTTATCTCATTTATATATGCGGCACGATATTTACAAACGGTTTCTTCAACATCAATCATTTGGTCAGTTACAACTTTTAGTTGTATCTTATCAATAATGTCACTTTTTAAAATTGAGTTTCTTTCTCTTAGCAATTTCTCAAACATCATTAAGTTCTCTAGGTATATTGGAGACTTTTTTGATAGATTGATGTCCAAGAAGTTGCGCCTCACCAAAGGTGAATCATGAAACATCAGCGTGTCTTTCGGCTCAAAGACT
>DLBE01000053.1 GCA_002494205.1 Caryophanales bacterium UBA7029 | reverse complement strand
ACAGGTGCTGCAAAAGCAATCGGATTAGTTATCCCAGAATTAAATGGTAAATTAATCGGTTCTGCACAACGTGTCCCAGTTTGTACAGGTTCTTCAACTATCTTAATCGCTGTCTTAAAGACAAGAAAAGAAGTTACAAAAGAAGCAATCAATGCTGCTATGAAGAGAGCTTCCAACCAATCATTTGGTTACACAGAAGAAGAACTCGTTTCAAGCGATGTCATCGGTATGACCTATGGTTCATTATTCGATGCAACCCAAACAATGGTTACCCCACTCGGTGGTGGCCGCTACCAAGTCCAAGTCGTTGCTTGGTACGATAACGAAAACTCATACACTTCACAAATGGTTCGTACAATTAAGTACTTATCAGAAAAGTGCTAATTGAGCTTAATTAATTTAATTAGAGGCTTAACCTTATGGTTAAGTCTCTTTATCCTAAAAGGAGAAAAACAATGTTAACAGTTAATGAATTAAAAAACATTAAAGGCAAAGTTGTTGTCGTTCGTGTTGACTTCAATGTTCCATTAAAAGATGGCAAAGTCAGAGACGATAACCGTGTCCGTGCTGCTCTTCCAACAATTAAAAAACTTGTTGATGAAGGTGCAAAAGTTGTTTTACTTTCCCACCTTGGCAAAGTGAAACACAAAGAAGCTCCAGAAGTTGTCGAAGCTCAAAAAGCTAAAAACAATATGGCGCTTGTTGCTCCAGTTTTAGCAGATTTACTTGGAAAACCAGTTGCTTTCTCAGCCGCAACTCGTGGTGAAGAATTTGAAAAGGCAGTTGCTAAACTTAATGCAGGCGACGTCTTACTTGTTCAAAATACACGTTATGAAAAAGGTGAAGAAAAGAACGATCCAGAACTTGCTGCTGCTTGGGCAAAAGTTGCTGATGCATACGTTATGGATGCATTCGGCAGTGCTCATAGAGCACACTCTTCAACTTATGGTGTTCCTGAAATCTTAAAAGGTGAAGGCAAACAAGTTGCTTGTGGCTATCTTGTTGAAAAAGAAATTGCCAACCTTATGAGATGTGTTGAAGTCAAGAAAGAAGATAGACCATATGTCGCAATTCTTGGTGGCTTAAAAGTTTCTGATAAGATTAAAGTTATTGATTCACTTCTTAAGAAGTGTGATAAAGTCATTATCGGTGGAGCTATGGCTTACACATTCAAGAAAGCTCTTGGCTTTGAAACTGGAAATTCTCCAGTTGAACTTGATCAATTAGATTATGCTAGAAAATGCTTAGAAGAAGGTAAAGGAAAAATTGTTTTACCAGTCGACTCAGTTGTAACTGATGCATTTGAAGGCTGGACAAAGAAAGAAGTCGTTGCCGATAACGTTCCAGAAGGAATGCAAGGTATGGATATTGGTCCTAAGACAGAAAAACTCTTTGCTGAAGAAATTAGCAAAGCTAAAATGGTTTTCTGGAATGGTCCAATGGGTGTCTTTGAACAAAAAGATTTCGCAAGCGGAACAATTGCAATCTGCAAAGCAGTCGCTTCCTTAAAAGGCGCATTCTCAGTTTGTGGTGGTGGAGATTCTGCTGCTGCTATTAAAGAATTTGGTTATAAAGAAAGCTTCTCACATGTCTCTACAGGCGGTGGTGCTTCCCTTGAAATGATCGAAAATGATGGACACTTACCTGGTGTCGATATTCTTAAATAGGTAAAACTTATGGCAAGAAGAAAATTATTATTCGGCAACTGGAAAATGAACAAAACCATTGCTGAATCAAAAGCCTTTGCTGAAGAATCAAAAAAGCTTTTAGCTTTTGCTAAAGAAAAAGGCGTAGATATTGGTGTTGCTCCAGTTTATCTTTCTCTTGCTGCTGTTAAGGAAGTTAATCCTGAATTAACAGTTGCTGCTGAGAACTGTCACTTTGAAGATCATGGTGCATTTACTGGTGAAATTGCAATCCCAATGTTAAAAGAAATCGGAATTGACTGGGTTATTATTGGTCACTCCGAAAGAAGAACATATTTTGCTGAAACAAATGAAACTTGCAACAAAAAGCTTTTAGCTTTACAAGCTGCTGGTATGACTCCAATATATTGTGTTGGTGAAACTTTAGCAGAATACGAAGCAGGCAAAACCAAAGAAGTTGTAAAAGAACAAGTCTTAAAAGGTTTAAAAGGCTTAAGCAAAGAGTATATGGAGCAAGTTGTTATTGCTTATGAACCAGTTTGGTCAATTGGCACTGGCAAAAATGCTTCTAAGGAAATTGCTCAAGATATTTGCGGATTTATCCGTGAATTAGTTAGAGGAGAATTTGGGGATGTTGCTGACAAAGTCCGTATTTTATACGGTGGTTCAGTAAAACCTGAAAACGTTCATGATTATTTACTTCAAAAGGATGTCGACGGAGCCCTTGTTGGTGGAGCTTCATTAAAAGTCGAATCATTCAAACAACTTATTGAAAATATTTAAGGAGGCAGTTTATGACTAAAGACCAAATTTATGGTAAAGCTTCACAAAGAGTTAGACCTAGTGAAGTCACTACTACAAGTGGATCCAAATTTATTGGTGCTACTTTCCTTTACATGGCTTTAGCTTTACTCCTCACCTTTGGTGTTGTAGCAGGATTAGGCGCAGTTTTAAGATATGGCATCATGAAAGAAAGTGCCTTTGAGTTAGAAACATTCTTTTATTTCTTCATTGGTGCTCTTATTCTTTACATTCCTGTAATGATTTGGGTTCATATTGCTGCCTGTAGAAACGGTAGAACTGTTGGCCCTGCTTTCTTTACTTATTCTATTGTAATGGGTGTTTTACTTTCACCAATTGCTTTGTTTGATCTTTGGGTTCTCCTTATTTCCTTTGGATCTACATGTTTAGCTTTTGGAGTCATGGCTCTTATAGCATGGACAAGTAAGAAAAACATGTCAGCACTTGCTGTTATTGGCTCAGGTTTATTAATCGGCGGATTAATTTTAGCCTTAGTAAATTTATTACTATCATTCTTCTGGGCTGGATTTTCTTTCATTTACCCACTTATCTCAGTTATTTTCTTTGTCGCAATTATTTTACTTACAGTTTTTGACTTAAAAAGAGTTCAACAAATTGCGCAAAGTGGAATAGCCACAAAGAATTTAGCAATGTTATGCGCGTTAAATTTATATGTAGATTTTATTTATATATTTGTTAGAATCTTACGCCTTGTTGCAATTCTATTTGTAAATAGAAGATAGCTAGATTGATTAACACAATTAAAGAAGCGGTTGTCCGCTTCTTTTTTTGATTCGCTTTATTCTGATTAATCAACCTTTTTATGAGATAAAGTCAATCAAAGTATGAGCAAATAGTGAATTAGGGGGGATCCTTATTGATTCCGTTCTATAACGCGCACGTGTATATAATAAATTAGGAATAGAAATCCACAATCTCCGGTGTTCCATATTACTGCATAATTCTAGTTCTATAAGAAGAAATAAATAAAATTAAAAAATTTCTAAAAAAAGTTGTTGACTACATTATTTCATAATAGTAAGATATTAAAGCGCACGTTCTTCTGGGACGTATAAATATACTATGTATATAGCGCAGATTGATCTTTGAAAACTGAACAGATGTACAAGAAACATTAACGTCAATTTTTTAATAACCAGATAATAATTTTGAAC
>DLBE01000011.1 GCA_002494205.1 Caryophanales bacterium UBA7029 | reverse complement strand
AAGGAAGAAAAGAAAGGAAACAAATTATGAAAAAAAGAAAAATTCTTTATCTCATTCCGTTTGCTGCTCTTGTTCTTTCCGGCTGTACTTTCCAAGAAGGTTGGCAAGCAACCACTGGTTGGTTGAATGACAACATCTGGACTCCAGTAGTCAACTTCTTTGAAGGATTGTTCGGCAAGAAAGAAGACAAGAAGGAGGAAGAGGAAGATGATCCAACACCAACACCTACTCCAACTCCAACTCCTACCCCATCATACCCAGATCCTGAAGGTGTAGAAGTTATCGGTTCTAAGGAATCACCAATTTCAGTTTCTGAATTCAGAACACTTGTTGATTCTTATATCCCATTCGACGCAATTGATGCAGGAAAATCTTCAACAGATACTGATCACTGGTACTTTGTTGAGGCGAAAGTTAAATCAAGTAGTGCATTCAATGACTATGGTGAAGTCGAATACTTAAATATTTACGACACCGAAGACAAGACACTTGAAGTTACAGGTCACTTTGTCCTAGTTGATGAATCACTTGGTGATTACTCTGCAGCAAACTCATTAGCTGGTAAAACAGTTGTCGTTAAGGGCTGTGGTTGTTTATTTAATCACAAAACAAATGGCAAAACCTATCAAATGGCAAAATATGATAATGATCACAAGCCAGTAGTTGTTAAGGCCACTGATCCGGCTCCATCTGGACTTGATTATGGTACATTACAAAACCCATTAACCGTTTCAGAAGCAAAAGCACTTATCGATGCAGAAGACCCAACACTTCAAAAGGCATATGTTACTGGCGAAGTTAAGTCAAACGATGCATATGATTCCGCTTACGGAAACGTTAATCGTATTACAATTACTGATGGTCAAAATGATTTAGTTATCTTTAGATGTGCTACATTCCCATCAAATGTAACCGCAACCGAAATTACTGCAAACTCTCTTAAAGGTAAAACGGTCGTTGCAAGCGGTACTGGTGAAACATATGTAAAAAGTGGCACAACCACCTATGAATTAACAACACCTGAAATTCACTCATGTGAAGGCGAAGATGTTCCACCTGTAGTTATTGATGATTACGGAACACTTGAATCACCATTATCAATTTCTGCAGCAAAAGCTGTTATAGATTTACAAGATCCTACAACACAAGATCTTTATGTTACCGGTGAAGTAAAATCAAATACTGCATGGTCCACTCAACATAACAATATTGATATTGTTCTTACTGATGGCCAAAATGATTTCAAATTATTCAGAGCCGGAACAATTCCTGGTGGCGCACAACCTGCAGAAAATGCATTAGTTGGAAAAGTCGTTGTCGCACATGGTATAGGCACAATTTACAGCGGAACATACGAATTAAATTCCGGTTGTGTAGTTGATTCCATTGAGGAAGGACAAGCAAAAACAATTTCCGAAATTGTAAGCGTTGTTGGTCCTTCAGAAGTTGCATTAAACAGCACAATTCAACCAAGCCAAGTTATAGTTACTGTTAACTATGCAGAAGGCGGAAGTGGCACAGCAACAGTTACAAACCTTGTTGCTCCAACAAATGTATCTGGCGAAGGACTTACAGCCGATGTAACAATTGATGGCTGGAACGAGACACTTCACTTTACATACAATGTAACCAGTGAAGAAAGCAATTATGGTTCGCTCGCAAATCCATTAGGAGTCACAGAAGCACGTACTTTAATTGCTGCAGATGGTGGCACCAGCGCACAATCTATGTATGTTGCTGGCACTGTAAAATCAAATAAGGCATGGGATTCTTCCCACAGCAATGTCGATATCACAATTACCGATGGTGTTAACGAATTTATTGTTTTCCGTACTGCTACATTCCCAAGCGGCGTTACAAAAGAAGATATTGCACTTAACTCTTTAGTAGGACAAGTCGTTATCGCTAGTGGAACTGGTGTTATCTATAATGAAACAACATATGAATTCCAACAAGGTTGTGTTGTTGAATTCCTTGGTTCAAAGAATATTGCTTCACTTGTAAGTGTTGAAGGACCTTCTGGAGAATATAACCAAGGCGCAACAGTTCTTCCAGCAGATGTTAAAGTCATTGTTGCATTCGAAGGTGGATTTAATGGTTTAGCAAACGTTACATCAGTAGATGCGCCAACAACCACTTCAGGCACACATACTGGTCAAGCAACTGTTGAGGGTTTGAATGAACCTGTAGAATTCGAATACACTGTAAGCGCACAAAGTTCAACACCTGTTGACATCGTTGCTGGTGAAAACGGATCAGCTTGTACAGTAAATGAGAAAGATGGCATCAAAGTTGGCACTTCAAAATTAGGTGGAAGCTTCACAATCACAGTTCCTGCTGGAGCGACAAGTTTAGAAGTCTATGCGGCAGCTTGGAAAGGTGTGAGTGGTTTATCACTTAATATTACTGGTGCAACTACAGACCCATCATCAATCGCATTAACAGCCGATAGTGGAATTAGCAATAACTCTCCATTTACATTAGCTGGTAGTGAAAGCTCATTTAAATTTACAATTGGTCTTTCAGGCATTACAGCAAGCACAACATTAACCTTTACAACATCTGCTGCAAAGAGATGTGTGGCTTGGTCTGCATCTTATAGATAATTTGTAAACTCAAAAGATCTAACACTTGTTAAGATTGGCTCTTTGAAATTTGATGTGGTTTTATGTGGTTTTGCTAAAAAACTGACCTCATAAAATCTTGAAATTCAATGTGGCTAACTAAGGGGAGAATCGACCTTGATTCTCCCTTTTTATATTGTCATTTTTTGTTTCTGTTTATATAAAGAATTCTGTTTCTTGATCTTTCAAAATTGTTAAGACCATAACATACATCTACAAGTGTTTGTATATTGTCGTTATTCGCTTCTGCTATTGCGTTTGATAAGAAAAATCCATAAAATGTCATTGAATCTAGACTTCTCAGTTTCAAATAAAGCTAAAATTAAAACCATATTCATTACAAAGGTAATAAAATAGGTATTAAGCAAAAATAAAAGTTTGCTATAATATATTTGTCAAGGGTGGAAATGTGCGTCCCTTCCCGTAATAATTGCGGTGGGGTAACGTCAGCGTACGACCACGGCGCATCTCGCACTTAGAGAGATGGGAACACAAGCGATTCAGGGTAATGCTGGCCTGGTTGACAAAAAAAGATGACATCTAGTGATAGATGTTTTCTTTTTGCCTCCTATACGCGTTTAAAGAATGATCTAACTAGTTTTTCTTTCGAAACAAAGCATCCAACAAAATAGATAACTGCATCAATTAGGAGAATAACAATCAATTTGATCATTAATGTTTCTTCGATTGTTTTACCGCTTATTGGTAAATAATTATTTAATAGAATTGTAGAAGCCACTAATAAGCCAGAAACTAAAATAATTTTAATATTATTAACGCTTAATAAAATATGTCTTGAATGTTCCCAAGTTAAGGCAAACATTATAACTAAAATAATAGCATCTGTAATTGCGGTGCCTAATGCCACCCCAAAAGCAGGATTATCTTTAAAGAAAACAAGACCAAATAGTAATGAAAAGGCAATATTTGTTAATGCTCCACCTAAAAGGACAAATAAATATGTCTTTTCTCGTTTCATTGGAATTAGTATTTGGGTGTAGATAATGTTACAAAGTGAGAATGTAAGCATTAATGAAGCTAATGCAACAAGGACCATGTTAGAACTAACATAGCCAACTTCGCCTCCGATTAATGTTGTAAGTTCATTAGATAAACAAATCATTAATACAACAGCTGGAACTGTTAAAAACATTGTTATGTTTGATGCATAAACATTTATGTTTTTAAATTGTCTAGCATCTTTATTTTCGTAGTAAGTTGTTGCTCTTGGTATGAATACCATTGATAAAGCGGTGGTGATACCAATAACAATTTCAACACCTTTAATACCAACAGCGTAACTTCCTACAGAAGCTTTGCTTGCATCAATTAAACCTAAAATAAAAGTATCAGTTTTATCATATATTGCCGCGACAACAGAAATTAAAAACATAATTCCTATCATTGGAAGATATTGTTTGAAGTTTAATTTATTAGGTTTTTGTAGCTTAACTACAAATGGTAAATAAATTAAGTTTGATACTACTGTTAATACAGTGGTTAAAACACATAGGAAAGCATATAAAACTAAATGATCAGGATATTTTATAAGTGAAAAGATTAAGACATCTACTATTGTTGCGACAATAATTGATCTAAACGCCATGTAAGTATGTTTTTCAAATGCTGTAAATATCCATTCAAAAGACATAACGCCGGTTAAGAAGTTAAGTGAAAGAATTAATACAACTGATTCTGTTTGTTTTGCTGCTTCTCCTACTCCTCTTAATCCAGGAACTAAGAAGAAGACAGCGCAGAGCAAACCAAATGACAACAATGTTGTAATGGCTTGAATTATGAAAAATTCATGCACTTTTTGTGATAATTTTGCCGGATCATTTTTAACTTTAACAATTTCTCTAACCGCTATATTGGGAATCGAAATTCTAGCAATTACTAGAAAGTAATACACAAAAGAGACAGCCCAAGAATATAATCCAAAAACACTATCACCTAACGCTCTGCAAACATAAGGGAAGGTGATAAATGAGAGAATTGTCATCGTAATTGTTCGTATTAGATTAACAATTACGTCACTTCTAACTGTCTGATGCATGCATATAATTATATGGGCGAGAAAGATAAAAAACAAAAGACAAAAATATTGATTTATGTCTTTAAAAATCAAAAAGTGTTGTAATTTGTAAGTTTAGTATATAATACTACGTAATATGAAAATCCTACTTGTATGTCAATACTATTATCCAGAAAGATTTTCTGTTACTGATATCGCGGAAGCGCTTGTTAAAGAAGGAAACGAAGTAAGCGTTTTAACTGGCAGACCAAACTATGGATTTCAAAAGATTCTTGATGAATATAAACATGTAAAATTTGAAGAAATAAATGGTGTTAAAGTACATCGTGTTAATGTAAAACCTAGAAAATATTCTAGAATTTCAATTATTCAAAACTATCTTTCGTTCCATAGAACTGCAAAAATATTCGTTAGACATTTCAAAGAAGAATTTGATGTTGTTTTATCTATTTCTTTATCTCCTGTTATTTCTATTTCGCCAGCCCTTCTTTATGCTAAGAAGCATAATGTACCATGTGTTCTTTATTGCCAGGATTTATGGCCAGAATCAACTTTAGTGACTCACGCTGTAAAAAAGAACTCTTTAACTTATAAGATTCTTTATAAATGGAGTAAATCAATTTATTCTCGCTGCGATAGAATCGTAATTTCCTCGCCATCTTTTAAAGAATATTTTGAAAAAGAATTAGGAATAAAAGACAAAGTCTTTAATGTTGTCAATCAACCTATTCTTAATTCTAATAAGCATAGCGAAGTTATTAAGTATGAAAACAAATATAATTTGGTTTATGCTGGTAATATTGGAAAGCTTCAGCTTACTGATAAACTTGTTGAAGCAATGAAATTTGTTAAATCAAAAGATATTAAGCTTCATTTAATGGGAATGGGTTCTGAACTTAATTTAATTAAAGAGAAGATTGTAAAAGAAAATCTACAAGATAAAGTAGTGTATGAAGGGGCCTATCCAATTGAAAAAGCAGAAGCATATTATGCAAATGCAAATGCTTTAATTGTCTCGCTTAAAAATGAAGGTTATGTAGGTAAAACCATTCCAAATAAAGCAATTCAATACATGAAATATGGAAGACCTTTGTTAGTTGTTGCTAAAGGTGATGCATATGAAACACTTAGCAAAGCTAATGGTTCTATATTTGCAGAAGAGGATCCAAAAGATATTGCTAATAAAATTGATGAAATTTGCTCATTAAAAGAAAAAGACCAATATGGTCTTAATAATAAGAAATATTTTGATGAACACTTTACAACTGAAAAATTAACTCATCAATTGTTAGAAGAATTAATTTCCGCTAAGAAGTGATTAATTGATTCGGATTGAACATCGATGCCGTAAAACTCAAAGACTTTGCGTCTTGCAGTTGCGGCTTTTTTAATATAGTTCTCTTGAGTAGAAATATCGAAAGATTCTAAAGCCATTTTCATAGCTTCAACTCCTGTTCCTTCAACCCATAAAACATCATCTTTAAATGTTGAATATAATTTTGGGTATTTCGTCGAAATGACTGGAGTACCTATAGACAAATACTCAAGTAGTTTTGATGGAACAGACTCATTATCCATTTGAGGATCAATAGGTCTTGGGTTTATGTTTGCAAGAGAATATCGCATATATGCAATATTCTTTTCCTTACTTAGTTGTGATAAATAAAGAATTCTATAATCATCTTCGGAAGCTTGTTCGATATATTTGTCTAATGGACCAGATCCAGCAATAACAAGTTTTGCTTTTACATTTGATTTTTTAAAAGCATCAACCAGAGTTTTAACGCCATATCTCTCATAGAGAGAACCACCAAAATAGAAATAATTAAAAATAGGGTCTTTTTTACCTTCATCTTCTTCCATTACAAGTCCTTCAAAAACGTAAGAAGGAATCTCTGGGTTAAAAGCATTCACTAATCCTTCAGTTAAAGACAAATAACCATCTAGTGTGCTTGCTTCGAGCTTTTGACGAGCCTTAAAAAAGTTTGACCCACTACTTAAGTTCATAGGGTTATCTGTAAGCATTCCAACAATTTTAACTTTATATTGTTTAGCAATTTTTTTAGCGGCTTTAAGCAAATTTAATCTCAAAGTATCTGTTACAATGACAAAGTCATTGGAAAGGAAGTCTTCAATTGCTTGTTTAGCGGTTTTTTCTATAGAAGATTTTTCTTTTAGAAGTTTATATGCCTTGCTTGCCTTATTAGCAGTGTAATAAAACTTAATATTTCCATCCATCTCAGTCTCAGTTTCAAGGCTGTTATTTTTAAACATTCCTTTGACTAAAGGCCTATGCGAGACAACGGAAACATTGTTTTTAATTGCCAAAGCTTTTATAAGCTTGTAATAAAAATTTTGATTAGAAGGATTAGGCTTAATCTTTGCACTTTCTTGATATTTCGCAAAGTCAGATTGTCGCATGGCGCTAGAAAAAACTAAAATATTCATTTTCTAATTGCCTCTTCAATCATTTTAATGTGTGCTTCAGCCATCTTTTCAATTGTGTTGTCTTTGGCTGTCTTAATACATTCAAAGAATGTATTAAGTTTTAGGATTTTATCAACTGATGTTTTGAATTCTTCGCCTTCAAGTTTTTCTAATACAAACCCATTAACTCCATTTTTTATTAATTTTGTTGCTGAATTAACTTTATTGGTTGATATAACAGGGACACCTTGCGAAAGAGCTTCGTTAATAACGTGACCATAAATATCTTCTTTTGAAGGGAATAAAAAGGCGTCTGAAGCTTTGAAATACTTAAACATTTCTTCATGTTTTAAAAATCCAGTGACTAAAACGTTAGAAAGGTTTTCAGTTTTAATTAAATTTTCGATTTCTTTTCTTTGCTTGCCATCGCCAATTAATACTAAACCATATTCTTTAGGAAATTTTTCCCACTCTTTAACAAGCGAAATGTAGTTTTTGCGTTTAATAAGTTGTCCAGATGAGACAAAGACTTTCTCAAAATTAAGGTTAAGTTCTTTTCTTAGTTCTTTTTTGTTTGGCTCATTTTTCACTATTTCATTTTCGAAGATTGTGGAGTAAGGATAATTCAAAATGTCTTTTTCATTTGCTCCATAATAAACAAGATATTTGTTACTTTCTTCATCAGGTGAAAAATAGCATTTTGCCACGGAAATATAGCGTTTTTTCAGATTTTTCTTTATAAAACACTCTTTTGATTTGATGGTTCCGCCATTTATGTATAAAACGTAAGGAGTGTGGGTTTTCTTGAGATATTTGATTGCTTTCATTTCAGCAAAATGAGAGTAACCATTCATTATTACTAAATCGTATTTATTGTGTTTTAAATGTTTTTTAACGCCGAATGACAAGAGACCTTCTGCTCCAATCTTAATTCCTTTAATTTTGTGGATTTTAAAATCATATTTCTCTTCAAAATAAAAAGCCTTATTTCGATCACTAGCGGAATCTCTTTCAAAAATTACATGCAAATCAAAGGTTTTAGATAATTCATTAAATAATCTAACTTTGTATGGAGCTGGATGATTGAAAACAATAAGGACTTTTTCCATAGACCACATACAATTATACATTGTTATTTGGTCTAAACCATAGATATAATTACTATGATGAAAACATGGAATGATTTCTTTGAAATAGTTAGACAAAAAGATTACTTTGAAAGACTCGAGTCCTTTTGGGATGAAAAGTATTCGACAACTGTAGTCTATCCACCAAGAGAACTAATCTTTAATGCTTTTAAGTTAACCCCTCTAGAGGATTTGAAGGTTGTTGTTATCGGACAAGACCCATATCACGAAAAAGGACAAGCGATGGGCCTTGCTTTCTCAGTTCCTGATACTTGCAAATGCCCACCTTCTTTAAATAATTTATTTAAAGAAATTGAAATTGAATTTGGAACTCCATGCGAAAAAATTGGTGACCTCACCTATCTTGCCCGTCAAGGAGTGTTTTTAATCAATACAATTTTGACCGTTGAAGAAGGCAAAGCGATGTCTCACAAAATTAAGGAATATTCTTATTTTATGCAGGATTTATTGGGGTTTTTGGATAAATTAGACCAACCAATTGTGTTTATGTTGTGGGGTGGTCCGGCTCAAAAATACGAGAAGTTTATTACAAACAAAAATAGATTAATTATTAAAAGGACACACCCGTCGCCATTAGGTGCAAATCAAGGCGGATGGTTTAACATGAACACTTTCAAAAGTTGTAACGAATATTTACAAAGTAAAAATCTTAAAACTATTGAATGGTGTAACAAATAAATTTATACTTTATTCACAGGAGCTGAGTGGTCTCGGCTGAGAATGCTACAATCGAGTAGCTAAACTGAACCTGATCTAGGTAATGCTAGCGGAGGTAAATTTTCTTTTATTTCCTCCGTTTGTTATGGAGGATTTTTTATGGAAAAAGAGACAAACACTAATAACAAACGAGAACTATTTTTGAAGGTCCTTCCATTTGTTATTTTAGGAATTACAGCCTTAATTATTGGGTTTTGTATGATTCCAAATTTTTATTTGATGGAAGTAAATGACGAAAAAATTTACTATTCATTTTTCCAATTACTTAATGGTGGAGGAGCAGGAACCGGAATAGCTATATTCTTCTATAGCATTTACATCATCTTTCCACTTCTTGCATGCGTTTTGTTTTTCTTTAACAAAGTTCATAAAAACTTCGCTTTCATTTCTTTATTTATCTTCTTATTCTGTGCCGTAGTTTCTATAGTCGCAAAAGATGTATTCGCAGAAGTATTAGCGAATAAATTAGAAATAGAAGTTTCAGTTGAACAAATTCTAATTCCTTCTGTTTTACCAACCATAGGATTTTTTATTCTATCTACAATTATTTTGTCATTCTCAATTAATGATATTAAATTTACAACTCGAGACATTACCGAAAGCGGAATTTTAATTGCATCGGCTCTTGCTCTTAATTTTATTAAGCTTTTCCCTGCTCCTACCGGTGGATCTGTTAATTTACAGATGTTGCCTTTGTTCTTATTAGCAATTAGAAGAGGACCAGTTAAAGGCTTCATTGGTTGCGGAATCGTTTATGGACTTATTTCGTGCTTGACCGACGGCTATGGTTTTGCATTTTTCCCATTTGATTATTTGTTAGCATTTGGTGGAGCGTCTTTCTTAGGGTTTTTCTCTCGTTATGTGCTTTCAGAAGAGAATTCAAATTATAATTTTAAGGGCGAATTAATGCTTTTTATTGGCGGTCTAGGAGCAACCGTTATCAGATTTATTGGCGGAACTATTTCCTCAATGCTCTTCTATTCGTATACTCTTGCTGACGCCGCTATTTATAACACCGGTTATGTCTTCATAAGTGGTGGAATTGCTTTAGCGGCGCTTATGGCACTTTATGGACCGTTACTCAGAATTAATAGGTTATATCCACCTCAAAAAGCATAATATTTGCTGTGTTATTATCTAAGCGTCTTTAAAAGGCGCTTTTAGTTTAACTATTCGCATATAGATGTGATACACTATTACGAGCAGGAGGCGGATTTATGAAAAAAGAGAAAACCCCCGTTGTACAAGCTGAAGCTAAAATGGTTTATCCACACGAAGCGCTTCAAAAAATTGAAAATGAAAGAACAATATTTTGGAAATCATACAGATTTCATAACACATTAAAGTTAATAGTTATGATGTTTTGCTTAGCAATGATTATTGTTGCTTTTATTGTTTTCCCAACCATCTTTCCTAAGGAAAAGTCTGGACTTCAAACAGGTTTAACGATCGGAATTGCTATTTTGGCGTTAGCTGGAACCTATGGTTATTCACTTTTCGTAAGAAAGAAATTTGACAAAAAATTAAAAGAATATTTTGGTCTTTATTTTAATAGCATTAACGAATTTGTTTTTGAGGATAAAGCCTATTCAGATGTCGAAGTTGCACCACAACCAGGGAAGATTACTTTAGAAGAATTTAATGGATGTAAACTCTATAAAGATGTCATCGAAGCTGGTTCAAGAGGTTTAACTACTTTCAAATACAATAAACTTGAAATGTCTATTGTTGATTGTGCCGGGAATATTAAAGCAGAAAAAAGGGTTAAGCCAGTGTTCGTCGGTAAAATGGTTAGAGCTAAGGCTTCATACAAGGGCGAGAAACCTGTTTATGTTTACATAAAAGGCAACGATAGAGCACTTCCTCCTACCGCAATTGATGATGTAAAAAATGTTTTAGAGAATGAAAAAATCGTCGTTCGTAGCGATGCAAAAGATTGGAAAAAAGTTTTAAATTCTGGAGTAATGAAAGCAATCGAATCTATTAAAACCGATAAGATTCTTGTTGATGTAGCTCTTTCAATTTACGAAAACAAAGTTTTCGTTATGATGGGCTACGATGATCCTTTAATGGTTTTGCCACTTCAAAATCAATTTGATTGCGGTCCTACTGAGACATTTAAGAAAGATATTTTAGCTATTTCTAAATTAGTTGAGGCTTTAAATAAATAATGTTTTCTTTAGAAAAACGCTGGGTAATTATACAAGCCTATAAGCATAACGAAGAACTTCATAGACAATGGTCTCATAGTTATGTTGTCGAAGACAATGAAGATTATTTTGTGCTTGTCTCAATTCGCGCAGCAGTTGTAGAAAGCGATGGTAGAAAATGGCACACAAAAGAACCTGCAATTTTTATTCTTTCAAAAAAACATTGGTTCAATGTTATCGCCATGCTTAAGGAAAATGGCATTTGCTACTATGTAAATATTGCCTCACCAGCCATCTACGATAAAAACTTTATTAAGTACATTGATTACGATTTAGATATCAAGCTTTATGAAGACGGCACAACACGTTTATTAGATGTTTCCGAATATAAAAAACACGCTGATGAGCAAGGTTACAGTGAAGACATTAAAATGATTCTTCAAAAGTCTGTATCTAAAATTTATGAGATGATTAATAAAAAAGAATTTCCATTCAAAGATGAGGAAATTCATAAGTTTTATAGAAAGTTTGAATTAGAAACTAGGAAATAAGTTTAAATACTTTATCAGCTTCTTTAAGACCAGGCGCAATACGTCTGGTTTTATTTTCATATTGGCAAACATCACCGATAGCGAAAACTTTGTTTTCGACTCTATTTTCATTGTTAACAACTAAGAAGGCATTGTCCATCTTAAATGGGAATGATGAAAGAGAGGCAATGTTGCCGTAATTTACAAAAATATAATCGACAGGAATTGTGACCAATTCATCACTATCAACTTTCTTTATCGTTACTGAAGTAGCCTTTCCGTTTTCAACAACAATTGATGAAGGAACGTAAGGAAGGTGAATTTTTAAGTTTTTGCAATCTTTGATTGTGTCTGGGTTGCCTCTAAATTCAAGACGTCGGTGAATTAAGTGGACATTATCTGAAATTGCTGAAATGGCTTTTGCCCAGTCTAATGCTGAATCACCACCTCCAAAAATAGCAACTCTTTTATTTTTTAAATGATCAAATGATTTAACGGAATAAATGATGTTATCACATTCATTTTCGTGTTCTACTCCAAGAGGTCTAGGGACTGATGCTCCAAGACCAGTTGCTAAAACAAGAAATTCGCAAAAATATGCGGTTTTTCCAGTAGAAATTTCAATTTTATCGCTAATTTTAATAGAAGATACACGTGCATCTAGAACAACTTTTTTGAGATTAATTTTTGTTTTGAGAAGTTCAATATAACCAGCAGCCTTAATACAATCAATTCCAGGAATATCTACTATATCTTTTTCGGGATATAGTCTTGTTAATTGCCCTCCAATTGTATCAGAGCCTTCTAAAACAATATAATCAATGCCAGATTCTTCACATTTGGATGCAAAATAAAGACCAATTGGTCCAGCACCAACAATGATGACTTTATGCAAATTTTCCATGAAATAATTATATAATAATTTTTCCTTTTTGCTATAATATATCGGGGTTAGATTATGTTGAAATATCGTTGTATTTCAAAAAGCGCTCAAGAAACACAGGCATTAGCAGGTAAAATAATGTCTTTTTTAAAGCCTAGTGATGTTGTTCTTTTAACTGGAGATTTAGGTGCTGGAAAAACAACATTAGTTGGTGGTGCCTTATCTTATTTAGGATATAAAGATCACGTTATTTCTCCAACATTTAACATTTTAAAATGTTATTTTGAAGTTAAACCTAACGTTTTTCATATTGACGCGTATCGCTTAGAAAACCAAAATATTGATATTGGTTTAGATGAGTTCATTGAAGGAAACGGCGTTACTTTTGTCGAATGGCCAAAGTTCATTGAACCACTTATTCCTTCTAAGCATTTGGAAATCTCAATTAAACGAATCAGTGATAACGAAAGAGATATTGAAATTATTGATCCTACTGATTCATATAAAACCGTTTTAGAAAATTTAGAGGCTAAATAGATGTATCAGTTGTTATTAGATAGCTCAAATATTTTACTTTCCGTCGGTTTAGCAAAAGACGGAAAGGTTGTCGATAAAATCTCATATGAAGCCTGGCAACGTCAAAGCGAGATGATGGTTACTGAAGTTGACAACATTTTAAAGCGTAACAATTTAACTAATAAAGATTTAGATGGAGTTGTTGTTGGTGTGGGACCTGGTTCATATACAGGTGTTAGAATCGGTGTAACAATCGCTAAAACTATTGCATATGCATTGAAAATAAAATTATACGCAAAATCTTCGCTTTCTTTGCTAAAACACCCAGATTTCCCAACAATTTGCCTATTTAACGCCAGAAGTGGAAGAAGCTATTTTGCTGTTTATGAAGGCAAAAAAGTGATTGTTAAAGATTCTGTCTTGGAAAACGAAAAAGTTATTGGATATATAAAAGCACATCCAGATTATTTATTGCATGGTGACACATATCAATTAGGATTAGAGTCTAGCGAGTACGATATTATCGGAAACCTTGCTGATTTTGATCAAAACGATGAAGTAGATGCGTTTAAGCTCAAACCTGTCTATTTAAAGGACTTAGGAAAATGATTAAGTATCGTTTAGCATCACAAAAAGACTTTGATGAAGTCCAAAAAATAGAAAACGAGTGCTTTATTGAGCCTTATTCGGCAGAAGATCTTCGTTATGAGTTTGAAAAGAACCCAGTAAACAAGATTATTGTTGCTGAAGACGAAGGAAAGGTTGTAGGTTTTATCGATTTCTTGATTACATTTAACTCATCTACAATCATGCAGGTTGCGGTTACAAAAAGGTACCGTCAAAATGGGGTAGCCACTCATTTATTGAGTGAAATGGAAAAATCATTCCCTAAAAACATTGATGATTTAGTTGAAACAATTACATTAGAAGTTAGAGAAAGTAATGAGGCTGCAAAAAACTTATATCTTAAAAATGGATACAAGATTGTAGTACTTAAAGAACACTATTATAAAGATGGCGAAAACGCCATATACATGCTTAAGAGGTTATAGAAATGGCAATTATTCTTGGAATTGAATCAAGTTGTGATGAAACATCTATCGCAATCATTAAAGATGGCGAACTTTTAAGCAATGTAGTCGCAACTCAGATTGAAATGCATCAAAAATATGGTGGAGTTATGCCAGAACTTGCATCAAGACTTCATTGTGAAAACGCCTTACCTGTTTTAAATGAAGCTTTAGAAAAGGCAAATATAACCTTGGACCAAGTCGATGCCTTTGCTTTTACAAGAGGACCAGGTTTAATTGGTGCACTTCATATTGGCATGCAAGTAGCAAAAACCCTTGCAATTCTTTATAAAAAACCACTTATTCCTGTTCATCATTTAGCAGCACACATTTATGCGAATGAATACGTAAAACCCCTAAAATTCCCGCTTCTTTCTATAGTTGTGAGTGGTGGAAACACTGAATTTGTTTATATGAAAGAAGACATGAATTTTGAGATTATCGGGGAAACAAAAGATGATGCTATTGGAGAGTGCTTTGATAAGGTTGCTAGAACTCTAGGTTTACCTTATCCTGGAGGAATTCCAATCGATAAATTATCTAAAGAAGGTAAGCACACATACAAATTGCCTGTTCCTTTGCATGATGATTCGCTTAATTTCTCCTATTCTGGTCTTAAAACCGCCGTTATTAATTTAGTAAATAACGAAAAAGCCCGTGGCAATGAGATAAGAGTTGCAGATTTGTGCAAATCATTCCAAGATACGGCAGTCGGAATGGTAATGGATAGACTTGAAAAAGCCTTAAAACGCTATGACATAAAACAAGTTGTGTTAGCTGGTGGCGTAAGTGCTAATAGCTACTTACGAGAGCAAATGCATAATAGATTAGATGGTACAGAAGTTGATCTAATAGTGCCACCAATTTGGTGTACAACGGATAACGCTGCAATGATAGTTAGATTAGCTGAACACTTATGGAAAATGGGCGTTACATGTGACACCACTGTATCGTGCGACCCTAACTGGCGCATTGATAAATATAAAACATTCTAGTCAACAACAAGTTGTTTGATATAATGTAATGGACTATCGGAGGATAAGTAGATGGAACCAAAAAGTATATTAGTAAGTGATATTTATACTCTTGTCGCAGAGCAAGAAGATAAAGAAATGAAAGAAATCCTTAATGGACTTAAGGAAGTTTTTGTTCAAGGTTGGGTTAGAACTAATCGTGATAATGGATCTGTTGGTTTTATAGCCTTAAATGACGGTTCCTGTTTTAAGAACGTTCAATTAGTTTATGATGCAAAGGTTGTCAAAGACTACGATAAGTTAAGTCACGTAAATACAGGTGCTGCTTTATCAGTTGTTGGAGAACTTGTTTTAACCCCTCAAGCAAAGCAACCATTTGAGATTCAAGTTAAAGAATTTGAAGTAACAGGTACTGTAGATCCAGATTATCCACTTCAAAAGAAAGCTCACTCAATGGAATTCTTAAGAGAGATCGCTCACTTAAGACCAAGAGCAAATACATTTAATGCTGTATTTAGAATGAGAAACGCTATGGCTATGGCAATTCATGAATTCTTCCAAAACGAAGGATTTATGTATATTCACACCCCAATTATAACTGGAAATGACGCTGAAGGCGCAGGAAATACGTTTGGTATTTATACCGACGGAAAGAATCCTAAAACTGAATTCTTTGGTAAAGAAGTTGCCTTAACTGTTTCTGGTCAACTTCATGTTGAACCATTTGCCTTAGCATTCCGTGATGTTTATACATTTGGTCCTACATTTAGAGCAGAGCATTCAAATACAACAAGACACGCATCTGAATTTTGGATGATTGAACCTGAAATGGCATTTGCAGATTTAAATGATGATATGGAATGTATTGAGGCATGTTTAAAACATTGTATTGATGTCGCACTCCACAGATGCCCTGATGAAATGGAATTTTTCAATACCTTTATCGACAAGACATTAAAAGATAGATTACATCATGTTCTTCACTCTGAATTTAAGAGAATGACATACACCGAAGCAATCGAAGAACTCAAAAAAGCTCAGGAAAAAGGGCACAAATTTGATAATAATAAGATTTTCTGGGGTATGGATTTACAATCAGAACATGAGCGTTATATCACCGAGCAAGTTGTTAAAGGGCCAGTTTTCTTAATCGATTATCCAAAAGAAATGAAAGCTTTCTATATGAGACAAAATGATGACGGAAAAACTGTCGCGGCATGCGATTTGTTAGTGCCATATGTTGGAGAACTTGTTGGTGGCTCTCAAAGAGAAGAACGCTATGACTTATTAAAGAAAAGGATGGACGAAGTTGGTTGTACCAATGGCCTTGAATGGTATCTTGATACCCGTAAATATGGTGGTTGCCCACATTCAGGCTTTGGAATTGGTTTTGATCGCTTACTTATGTATGTCACAGGCATGCAAAATATAAGAGATGTTCAACCATTCCCAAGAACTTCAGATCCAATAAAATATTAATTATGTTTAACAAGAGAAAAGAAGAAGAATTAGAACAATTATCTCCAGAAGCACTTGAGGAGAAAAGAAAACAAAGATCCACTAATAGAATCTTTGGTCTTCTTGTAGTTGTTGCTGCTATATTAGCAGCAATGCTTATTTACGAAGTAATTTTGTTATTAAGAAGATAAATTATTGTTTTCGTTTTCAGAAACTAAAGGAGTTGGTTCTTCAGGAGCCAACTTTTTTCTATAAATAGAGTTCATGATTTTTCTAATACGAATTGTGCGTGCAATAAATGATTGTGTGCAAAGCAAAAACCATACACAACCGACAATAAAAGCAGGGACTGCAAGATAGGCGAAAATTGCTTTTACCTCAAAATGAGGTTTTGATACAACCTTAGGCCATCCCGAAATAAGTTTAATGCCAAAGAATTTTTCTTTTGGCCATTCACCAAATTGGTAGAATAAAGTAGCAAAACCAGGTCTATCAGCATTTCTTCCAAAAGGATTGTAACCCCACCAACCAGAAAATAGGCAGAATAATAAGTAGGCCAAAACACATCCAAGTATAATTAAGAAAGCAATCCTTGCTTGGACATAGAAAACTCTTGCGTTTTTCTTTCTTGCAAACTTCATAAATTCTTTTTCGTTTGTGAAATAATCAGCTTTAACAACGTTTTGAAGCATTTCGTCTGCTTTTGAACCTTGTTTTTTCATTGCGCCTTGTACCGCTAAAGAAAGATAACCAACAAAGACAAAAAGTAAAATGATTCCAAGGAAAAGAATGAATAACGCCTTTTTTGCGTTATCGGAAAGATTAATAAACGCCATTGTCATCGTTATAATCCTCCTCATTAGTTGGTTCATCACTTGTCATTTCATCCAAAAAGTCCGTATTTTCCCTGTTATTTTCCGAAAAATCAGGAGTTTGTGAGAACATATTTGATTGTTGCTGAGCGACTGTATTTTCATACATTGAACTAAGCATTTCTTTTGCTTGCTCATCGCGCTTTTCTTTTTCTAAAACCATTCTTCTAGCTTCTAAATCTTCTGGCAAGTCAGCATTGAAAGAACCGCCTTTAAAATATTCAATTGTTGTTTTAGCAAACATGAAAACAAATAGACCGATGCAATAAAGGCCATAACCAACCCAAATTACAACAATAAAAGGAAGCAAAAGGGTTACGATTAAGCCTCTGAGAAATACTTTTAAAAGTTTAAGCATAATTATATTCTATCTATTGTTTTGACTTCTTCAAGAAGGAATAGCAAATAGAAAACAATAATGAGAGTGCTGGAAGAATGTATAACAAAGTTAATTCATTTAAATCGGTAAAGTATCCATTTAGTAGAGCATACAAAACAATTTGCACCAATAAAACAACTCCATCTACGATGAGAGGGACATAATTTTTTGTTTTAAATTTATAAAAAATAGAGAACCCTAGGAAGTAGTAAGAGAAACCTAAGAATAATAAACCAACAGGAAGAAAAAATATTGAAATCAACAAACCGGAAAGAACACAAACTATTCCAACTATATTTGCCAGAATCATTTCATTCACTTTGACGAATGGTTTTACGCCAAATTTTGAGAGCTCATTTTCAACGACAATATAAGATAAGATTACTTGGATTAAAGCAACGATAAAGAAGATCAGCAAAAGTGCTGTTTCAAACAAAAATCTATTGGAAATCCTCAGAATTTCAACGAATACATCGACTAAATTTTTATCAGTAATGAGTTGTAAAATTGGTAAGAAAGTAAGAGATAATCCAGCTTGAATTATTGATGCAAGAAAGATGGCTACTAGTTTAGGAATTCCGCGCTTTAACGAAAGACCAAAAATATAACCAGTAAAAATAGAAGGAATAATATAAAAAATCGTAAAGTCAATCGATGATAAAGTAACAACTATTGAGAGACCAATTGTTGCAAAAGCATAGATAGGAAACCATCTATCTTTAATGTTAACTTCAACAACGGCTGAGGTTAACGGCAAAAATATGATCAGTATCACACTCGCTAGTGGAGCAACAACAGTTAAAAAAGAGCAAAGAACATTTATCGCAACAAAAAACGACATAAAACATATAGCTCTTATTAATGTGTTCTTTTTATTAAAACCGGTCATTAAATATATTATATAAAAAATTTTTTCAGTTGAAATGCAAAATTAACCCTGACTGAATAATAGGAGGATTATTTATGAAATGGTTAAAATTTCTTTATATTGCTGTCTCGGCGGTGGTGTTAGCTAGTTGCACTAATGTTAATGAGGACAAACAGATTGATAATATAATTTTGCCTACCGACTATAGCTATGATCAAATTCAAAATTTTAAACTTACATTAGAAACAATGTTTGAAGTTGATAATGATGCTTACTACACATATTTCTACTCATCAACTTGTAGCCATTGTCAGGAACTTAAAAATTTTATTATTGAGAAAGCTCTAGAACGGAAGGATATTTATTTCATCAAAAGCAGCAGTAAAGACAAGTTCACAACAGACGAAAATTTAGTAATTAATGCAGGAAATCCTGATGATATTTACATTTTAGGCTACCCAACAATGTTAAAAATTGAGAATAAAATTGTTACTAAAAATCTACCTGGAAACGACAAAATTATAGAAGAATTAAAATAACTATATCTTTCATGTCGTTATCTAGCGAAAATCTGA
>DLBE01000001.1 GCA_002494205.1 Caryophanales bacterium UBA7029 | reverse complement strand
ACAAAGAAAGGTATTATGGAACAATACGCAAAATCAAAAAAGGAAGCTAAATAATGGACTACGAGAAGATCATTCATACAATTGTTGATCCTTTCTTAATTAATCCAGATGCTTTAATGGTCCGTGTTATGCCATCAGATAATGATAAGGACGTAGTCCTTCTCATTTGTACTGAAGGCGAAGACACCGCAAGACTTATCGGTAAAAAAGGCACTGTCGCTAATGCACTTAGAGAAGTTGTTGCCATTTCCGGTAAAACCGAAGGAAAACATATTCATTTAAAATTCGAATCATTCGAAGAAGAATCAAAATAAGCATGGAATTTCTTACTGTCGGTCAAATAGTCAGAACTATTGGACTTAAAGGTGAAGT
This sequence comes from Caryophanales bacterium UBA7029, assembly GCA_002494205.1. Lineage (GTDB taxonomy): Bacteria > Bacillota_I > Bacilli_A > RFN20 > CAG-826 > Fiminaster. The sequence goes on along the minus strand of DLBE01000001.1, from coordinate 6,500 downwards.
AAAAATTTATCCCTCTACTCATTTTCGCGACACCAGGTTCAAAAAAGGTGGTCGCGTTTTTCTTTTAAATGAGAAAGGTGAAGTCGAAAAAGAATTAACTATCAAAATGCATCGTACAAACGGTAATTGCGACAACTTAATCTTTGAAGAAATCTCATCTATTGAAGAGGCTGAAAAAATAAATAAAAAATACCTATATGTCGAAAAAAACCCGGAAATTCTCGGGAAAAATGAGTATTTCTACTCTGATTTGATCGGCATGAAAGTTAGCTTTGATAACGGCAAAGACATTGGTGTCGTTAAGGCTATTGAAGAATATTCCGCTTATGCAACTTTGAGGGTCAAAAGTCAAAATAAAGATGTTCTTATTCCATTCGTAAATGCTTTTGTTAAGGATGTTTCACTCGAAAACAAACAAATTGTTATCAATTTTATAGAAGGTTTACTATGAAAATTACTATTCTTACCTTATTTCCAGAGATGTTTGATGGGTTTTTAACAAACTCAATTATTAAACGTGCCATTGGAAAGAATGTTGTTGAAGTAAAAATAGTTAATATTCGCGACTACACAAAAGACAAGTATGGACGAGTTGACACTCCACCAATTGGCGGAGGTGCTGGTCTTATAATGAAATGCCAACCAATTGTAGATGCCCTTAGAGATGTCTCAACTAGCTCTTCAAAAAAGATTATGTTAAGTCCTCGTGGAATACAATTTTCCCAGGAATTTGCAGGAAATTTGGCAAAATTAGACGATATTGTCCTACTTTGCGGTCACTATGAAGGAATCGATGAAAGAGTTAACGATTATGTCGATGAATTAGTCTCAATTGGTGACTATATTTTGACCGGAGGAGAAATTGGAGCAATGGTAATTGCCGATGCTGTAATTAGACTGCTTGATGGCGCAATTTCTAAAGAATCTTTAAATGATGAATCATTTAATGGGGGGCTTATTGAATACCCACAATACACCGAACCAAAGGACTTTGAAGGTAAAAAAGTTCCAGATATACTTTATACCGGAAATCACACTGCTATAGACAAGTATAGAAGGAAAGAAAGCCTACGATTAACCAGAAAACATCGCCCAGACCTGTTCGAAAAACATGAACTAACTAAACAAGACAAGAAACTTCTAGATGAGTTAGATCAATGTGAAGAAAACCCAAAGTGGTTAACTCAAGCCCTGGAGAAAGGTAAAAAGTTCACAAAAAATTAAGTGGGAGCAGTTGCTCTTACTTTTTTTATAATCCCATTAGACAAATATGATTTTTTCTTTATAATATTCGATTAGTCCATGCAATGGAGGGATTAAAAATGTCTAACAGTAAAGAAATTAAAAAGTTTGTGGAAGAAACCAAAAGTTATCTTCTTTATGGAGCAAATAATTTAGAAAAAGTTAAAAAATGTTTTCTTATCGCAATAGATAAAAATGAAGAACAATATTTAAAGTTTGAATCCTGTCTACCAGCTCTAGAAAAATCACTCAAAGAAGACTTGAATTTCTTTATGGAAAGTGACCCTGCAGTTGATAATGAAAGAGAAGTTTTGTTAGCTTATCCAGGTTATAGAGCTATCTCTTCTTATCGTATTGCTCATCAAATTTATAATTTGGGGTATAAATTAGAAGCTAGACTCATTTCCGAAGGAGCTCATTCTTACACTGGAATAGATATTCACCCCGCCGCACAACTCGCTTCTCCATTTTTTATTGACCATGGAACCGGCATTGTTATTGGCGAGACCACCATCTCTGGTAAAAATCTAAAACTATACCAAGGTGTTACATTAGGCGCTTTATCATTAAAATGTGGTTCTAAACTAAAAGGATGTAAGAGACATCCTACAATCGGAGAAAATGTTGTTATTTACGCAGGCGCAAGCTTGCTTGGAGATATAAAGGTAGGCAACAATGTTACAATTGGTTCAAACGTTTTTATAACAGAATCAATTCCTGACAATGTTAAAGTGTCGTTCTCAAAACCTTCACTTGTAATTACTGAAAGTAAAAGATAGCATAAGCTATCTTTTTACATCATTCCTCCCATTCCAGGAAGATTTAATCCACCAGGAGGCATACGTCCTGTTTTCTTATATTGCTGCATACGCTTCATCATTTCCTGCATCTGCTCATACTTCTTCAAAAGTCTATTAATATCGGCATTAGTTTTTCCACATCCCTTAGCAATTCTTACTTTACGAGAATTTTTAAGGATTTCAGGGTTTCTTCTTTCTTCGGGAGTCATTGAACCAATAATTGCCTCGAAGGTTTTCATTTCCTTCTCGCCTCTTTCTTTTTGCTCGTCAGTTATTGTTGGCATTCCAGGAATTAATTTAAGAAGGCCACCTAAAGAACCCATTCTTTGAATTCTTTTCATATTTTTAAGAAGATCATCGAGTGTAAATTTTCCATCCATCATCCTCTCTGCTTCTTTTTTAGCCTCTTTCTCATCAATTTCATCTTTGACTTTTTCAGCAAGAGTAACAATATCACCCATGCCTAAAATACGGTCGGCCATACGATCAGGATGGAAGACATCTAAATCACTAATTTTCTCGCCAATTCCCGCGAATTTTATAGGAATTCCCGTTAAATGTTTGATTGATAAGGCAGAACCACCACGTGCATCACCATCAAGTTTTGACATGATAATTCCTGTTAAATTAAGCGATTCATGGAAAGCATTAGCCACATTGATTGCATCTTGTCCAGACATTGCATCAACAAGGAGCAAAACTTCAGTTGGAGAAACATTATCAGAAATATCATTTAATTCTTTCATTAATGGTTCATCAATTTGTAGTCGACCCGCTGTATCAATAATAAGAACATCAAAATGTTCATTGTATGCTTTTTCTTTTGCTTTCTTTGCAATCTCAACAGGTGAGACATTAGTTCCTAAAGAAAACACAGGAACATCAATAGAGTTGCCTAATTGCTGAAGTTGTTCTATAGCACCTGGACGATAAATATCACCAGCAGCCAAAAGAACTTTTTTCTTCATTTTATTCTTCATAAGGTAAGCAAGCTTACCTGCAGAAGTAGTTTTACCTGTACCTTGTAAACCAACCATCATAATAATTGTTGGTTTATTATTCTCAAATTTAAGCTCAGAATCTCCAGAACCTAAAAGTTCAACAAGTTCATCATGAACAATCTTAACGACCATTTGAGATGGATTAAGTTTTGTATAAACTTCAGCACCAATTGCTTTTTGTTTAATATTCTCTATAAAAGATTTAACTACCTTAAAGTTAACATCGGCTTCGAGCAAAGCAACACGGACTTCTTTCAACATGTCCTCCATGTTGGATTCAGTCAATCTAGCTTGACCACGAATTCCTTTTATAATTCGTTTAAATTTTTCAGTTAAAGACTCAAATGCCATTCTTTAAATCCTCTTCAATTTTATCAAGAATTTCACTATTCTTTTCATTGCGATTTTTATCAAAAACCCTGCAAATTCCTACATTTTTTTCAAAATTTTCAAGTTTTTTTGTGGCAGTTTTGATTGCATCAGAAACTGCTGTTCTAGAAATATTTCTAAGCTCAGAAATTTCGCTTAATGAGAGATCACAATAGTAGTAATCAGACATAATTTCTAATTGTTGTTTAGTCAAAAGACGACCATAAATGTCAAGTAAGCGATTAATGTGTAATGCCTTTGTTATTTCACTCATTTTCCGCCACCAATACACAGTCCAACAAGGTACTTTTCAAGATCAAATTCCTTGAGGTCTTCCATCTTTTCTCCTAAACCAATAAATCGAACTGGAATTCCAAGCTCGTCTCTAATAGCAAGAATAATTCCACCCTTAGATGTTCCATCCATTTTTGTAATGACAATTCCAGTGAGTTTAATACAATCCAAAAATTGTTTTGCTTGGACTACACCATTTTGTCCAGTTGTTGCGTCAATTATCAAGAAAACTTCATGAGGCGAATCCGGTATTTCTTTCGAAATTACACGGGAAATCTTGGATAATTCGTTCATTAAGTTAATTTTATTTTGAAGTCTTCCAGCTGTGTCGACGATAAGCAAATCAACGTTATTTTCACGCGCTTTTTTTGCTCCATCAAAAGCGACAGAAGCAGGATCGGAATTAGGTTTTCCTGTTACAATATCGCAACCTAATCTATCAGCCCAAATAGTTAATTGTTCAATTGCACCTGCTCTAAAAGTATCAGCGGCGCAAAGCATAACTTTCTTGCCTTGATTTATGTAGCGGTAAGCAAGTTTTGCAATTGTTGTAGTTTTTCCAACACCATTAACTCCTGCTACAAGAAGAACTGTTGGGCCATCATCTCTAAATCTAATATCGTTTTGAACTTGTTCTGCCTTATTCATGTAACCTTCAAACAACTTATCAATAACAAGTTCATTTATTTCTTCAGCATCAGTAATTTTATTTTTAAGACTTTCTTGAACAACTTCTTCAATAACTCTCATAGTGAGGCTAACGCCAACATCAGCTTCTATTAAGATTTCTTCAAGCTCGTCAAAATATTCTTTATTAACTTTTTTGGATTTCTTTGCGATTTTATCCATTTTATTAGCAAAATTCTCACGAGACTTTTCCATTCCTTTATTGAATGATTCAGTTTCCTGATTTTTATTTTTGCTAAATTTTTCTTTTAAAAACTTTAATAAACCCATTATTTACCAGCTTTCTTTTCAAGAGCTGCTTTAGCAGCTAGTTGTTCAGCTTCCTTTTTTGTAGATCCTTCTCCTACACCTAATTCAATGCCATCAAATGTGACTTTAACTTTAAATCTTTTATCGTGAGCAGGACCAGTTTCTGAAATTAATTGATAAACGACTGATTCTCTATGTTCTGCTTGGATTTCTTCTTGAAGCTTAGATTTATAATCAGTTAAGCCTTCAATATCAAATTTCTTAATTGAATCTAAAAACATCTCAACAAGAACAGCCTTTGTTACTTTAAATCCTTGATCTAAATACAAAGCCCCAATAAAAGCTTCAAAAACGTTTTCAAGAATATGATTTGCTTTCGAAACATCGCCTGTAAATGAATTACCTAGTCTAATATACTCATATAATGAGTATTTTCTTGATAAGCTTGCTAAACCTTGAGTGGAAACTAAGGCAGCTCTTAGTTTTGTTAAATTTCCTTGATTTAATTCAGATCTAGAAACATAAGCCATTTCAGCAACACATAAAGAAATAACCGAGTCACCTAAAAATTCTAATCTTTCATAGTCTTTGTGCTTTGTGTTTGCATCAGCATTATATGAAGGATGAGTAAAAGCTTGCTCATAAAGAGCAATATGTTTTGGTTCAACGTTAAATTTAACTAATAATTCCCTTAAGTCCTTAATCATAAGTTTTCTTTAATTTGGTCGACCATTTTGTTCTTTGCTAGAGTGTAGGTTAAAGTTAAAGCATTTCCAAATGAATAAGCATCTGAATTACCATGAGCTTTAACTGCAACAGTATTAACACCAATAAGTAAAGCTCCACCGACCCTCTTATAGTCCATAAGTTTAATCATTGGTTTAAATGACTTCTTAGCAAGTAAATAACCCATCTTTGATGAGAAGGATGCTAGGAATGCTTCTTTCATCATTCCGCCCATCATTTTGGCAACACCTTCAACACCTTTCAGGAATACGTTTCCAGTGAATCCGTCAAAAACAACAACATCGGCTTCGCCATCTAATACATGACGTGCTTCAATTAAGCCTTTATAGTTTGGATTTGCTTTTAGCAACGCATTAGCTTTTTTGGTTAAATTGTTGCCTTTACCTTCTTCGGTACCGTTAGCAATAAGTTTGATATTTTTGGCTTCTTCACCATAGGCTGCTTTAAAGTAAGCTTCGCCCATTTTTGCAAATTGGAATAAATCTTCTGGAGAGTTATCGCTTGTTGCACCAACATCGAGTAAAACGACATTTTTGCCTGGTACTCTAGTTGGGAATGGTGAAATTAAAGCTGGACGTTCTACGCCGGGAATTTTTTTGTTAATTAATGTAGCTAACGAAAGGAACGCTCCTGTAGAACCGGCAGATAATACGCCATCTGCTTTCTCTTCGTTAACAGCACTAATAGCTTTGTAACAACTTGAATCTTTTTGTCTCATTGCTTGCATAACGCCACATTCCATTGGAAGTACGCTTTGAGAAGGAATGATTTTTGAAACAACACCTTTAAGAGGTTCGAGTGCTTTTTCATCTCCAACTGCGATGATTTCGCAATCATCATGATTTGCTAAAAAATTCTTTACAGCTTCAATTGTAATGGCATAGCCATTATCTCCGCCCATCATATCAATAACTAATTTGACCATAATAAATCCTCCGCATGTATTGTAGCACGCAAATATAAATATCACACTAAAAAACATTAATGTTTAGCAAACTGATAAATGATTTTGCTTTCCACTAAAAAAGGCACCATAAGGTGCCCTTAATTTATTGTTATTCAATACCTACAATATAATTGTAAACTGGTTGATCACCACGACGAATATCAA
>DLBE01000012.1 GCA_002494205.1 Caryophanales bacterium UBA7029 | reverse complement strand
GAAGAAGGTCCTACAACATCTTTTAATCGAGTCATTAATTCAATAAAACCAAATCAAACTATTGCTATTTTAATTGGACCAGAAGGCGGTTTTAGCACTGATGAAATTGAATATGCAAAATACTATAAATTTAAACCTGTTAGTTTAGGAAGAAGAATTTTAAGAGCTGAAACTGCTTCTATTTACGCACTAAGCGTAATCGCTAACCATTTAGAGAATAATGCTTAAATTTATATCACTTGGCTGTAAGGTTAATTCATACGAAAATAATGCTCTAAAAGAGCAATTTTTGTTAAATGGATTTAAAGAAGATCAAAAACCAGACATTATTGTCATAAATACTTGTTCAGTAACAGCAGTTGCAGATCAAAAATCCAGACAAATTATTCGTAGAGAAAAACGCAATAATAAAGATGCAATTTTGTGTGTTATGGGTTGCTATTCTCAAAAGAATGCAGAATATGTCAAAAAAGAATGTGGTGCAGATATTATTGTAGGAACTTCAAATCGCAATAAAATTGTTGGTTTTGTTAAAGAATTTATCAAAGATAAAAAGCAAATAATTTGTATTGATAATGATCCACGAAAGTTTAAATATGAATCTTTTAAAACTTTCGCAATTCCGAATTCAACAAGAGCTTATGTAAAAATTGAAGATGGATGCAATAATTTTTGCACTTATTGCACGATTCCTTACACTCGCGGAGTGGCACGTTCAAGAGATAAAAACGAGATAATTGAAGAAATTTCAACTTTAGTTGAAAATGGATTTAAGGAAATCGTATTAACTGGAATTCATACTGCTCATTATGGACTTGATAATAAAGAATGTTCATTTTCGGATTTGGTTGAAGAGATTTGCAAAATTCCTGGTTTATATAGACTCCGTATTTCGTCAATTGAAGAAAGCGAAATAGATGAAAAATTCATTACTTTATTAAAGAAATATAATTGTATTGCTGATCATCTACATATGCCTTTACAAAGCGGTTCAAAAACTGTTTTAAAACGAATGGGAAGAAAATATAATGTTGATGACTTTATTAACAAGGTTAATATTATTCGAAAAGTTCGCCCAAATATCGCAATAACAACCGATGTTATCGTAGGCTTTCCAGACGAAACCGATGAAGAGTTTAATGAGACCTATGATTTCATTAAAAAAGTTAATTTCGCTGAACTACATGTGTTCCCATTTTCTCCTCGAGAAGGAACAAAAGCTTATTCAATGCCAAATCAAGTTAAACCGGAAATTAAAACTGAACGCGTTAATAAGTTATTAAAGCTTTCAGAAGAACTGCAAAATAAATATAAATCAAAATTCTTAAATCAAGAATTAGATGTTATTTTAGAAGAAAGAAATAAAAAGACTGGTTTATTAAGTGGTTTTACATCTAATTATCTAAAATTAGAAGCCGATTTACCTGATGAATATATTGGAAAAATTTGTAAATTAAAAGTTCGATAAAATCTAAACAATTTATGTATTTTTTGTACATAGTATGAAAAATAATTGAATACCTCTTGAACTAATATATAATATTACACGGTCTTAAGGAGGATTAATTATGGCAGTCCCATTCAGAAGAACTTCAAAAACAGCTAAGAGAATGAGAAGAACTCATTTCAAACTCTCAGTCTCTGGTTTAGTTAAATGCCCAAACTGTGGCGCAATGATTAAATCACACAATGTTTGCCCAAAATGTGGTTATTACAACGGCAAAGCAGTTGTGACAAAAGCTGAAAAGAAGGAAGAAAAATAACTTATAGTTATTAAAAGGAGAAACTATGGATATCGCAAGAATGATCGATCACACTCTTCTTAAACAAGATGCTTCAACAGAAGCTATCGTTAAATTGTGTGAAGAAGCAAAACAATTCCATTTTGCATCCGTATGTGTAAACCCAGGCTTTGTACCTCTTGCAGCCAAAGAACTTAAAGGCAGCGATGTCAAAGTATGCACAGTTGTCGGTTTCCCGTTAGGTGCAACATTACCTGAAAGCAAAGCTTACGAAGCAAAACTTGCTATCGAAGCTGGTGCTACAGAAGTTGACATGGTTTTAAATGATTCCATGGCCAAAGAACACAACTATTCTTACATTGAAGATGAAGTAAGACTCGTTAAAAAAGCTTGTGGCAAAGTATTACTGAAAGTAATACTTGAAACATGCTTATTAACACCTGAAGAAATTACTGAATGTTCAAAAGCATGTGTTAGAGCTGGAGCAGATTATGTTAAAACCTCTACAGGTTTCTCAAAAGGCGGTGCTACAGTTGAAGCAGTCAAGTTAATGAGAGCAGCTGTTGGTCCAAATATCGGTGTTAAAGCAAGCGGTGGAATTCATTCACGCGCTGAAGCCGAAGCAATGATCAAAGCAGGCGCATCTAGAATTGGCGCATCATGTGGTGTTGCAATTGTCAAAGGAGAATAATATAATTATTCCCGTTACGTACGAAAGGAAGTGAGAAAAAATGCCAAAAATTGTCGTTCGCGAAAATGAACAATTAGACGAAGCTCTTCGTCGTTTCAAAAGACAAGTTAACAAATCAGGTGTTCTTCTTGAAGCACGTAAAAGAGAATTCTATCTCAAAAAAGGTTTGAAGAGAAAACGCAAATCTGAGATGGCTCGTCGCAAAACTTATTAATTAAAGTTTGTAATCGGAACTCTTATAAAAAGGGTTCCTTTTATTTTGCCTTGTAAAAAAATTATCAAAATAATGATTTACACAGTAAATCAAAAAAATAAAATCCGTAGGTTTTCATTTTTACCCCTGACTGATTATTAAGGGGGAAGTATGAAAAATGAAATACTTTATCTATCAAGGCAATGACCACGACTGTGCATTTGCCGCTTTGAAAATGTATCTTGCAGCATTAGCGAGAGACAGGTCTTATCTTTACATTCCTAAGCCCAGTAAGAGAGAACACTATAATTTAGATGATATCGCGCGTATTAGTGAAAATTATGGTGTTTCTCTCGAATGTTACACATGCACAAAGGAAAGCTACGATGATTTTGAAATTCCTTGTATAACTTTGATTGATGAAAATCATACAGTCATGGTAAAAAAGAAAAACAAAAAATCTATTGTTATTTATGATCCTGGACGAGGGGTTTTAAAAATGAAACGTGATGAATTCATTCGTCGGTGGAGAAATGTTTTACTATTTACAGAATGGCCAGAAAGTGTCAAAAAAATAGACAAAATTCGGCAACATTTGATATCGCCAAAACTAGACATTTCAAGTGCTGCAGTATCCTTACTTTCTGCAGGTTTACTAATTGGAGCCTTTTACACCCTAAATAAGGTCGAAAACTTTTTCTATTCGCTTATATTTTTAGGATTATTTATTGGTTTTCAAATTACCGAAAAATTGCTTCTTTATAAACAAGTTTATACTTTTGATATGGAATATATTCCTCGTTATTTTGATTCCAAGCATAATTGCTCGAAAGAAAAGTATGCTCAATATAACAATTACAAAAGACAATTTTTTAGCCAACATCGTCACATTTTAGCTGACATTTTACTGGCATTTACAATTACTTTTTTATTGTGCTTCAATGACTTTAGAAATGTATTTGTTTTGTTGGCATTAATTTTGTTCAAATTGCTTGAATCAATTCTATTCTCTAAAAAAGAGCAAGACACTCGAAACTATATCGCCGAAATAGAAAATAATGAATTTAAAACTCCAACGGTTGCAAGCGAATTAGCGATGAAAGCAAGCATGAAGGCAGATAACCATGTATTCTATAGTTCGATTAAGGAAATAATTTACATTTTTGGATCATTTGCTTTCGCTTTAGCTATGATGTTTATAACTAATCAAAGCGGATGTAATTTCGTAATATTTCACTTTGTTATGTATTACGCTGGGTTTAATGCTTATAACCAGCTTATTGAGGCTCTTTCCAATAGGAAAGAAACCAAACAAATGGAGAGAAGATTTTTCGATTCGTGTAATTTATAGGTGTAACGTGGGCAAAGTATGTTATAATACTTTCCCCAAAGATTATGGTGATAGATTTTCTTAACCAAGGACCTAAAGAATTTGATTCTTACGAAGATATATTTAACGAATATTACGTTAAAATCTTTAAAAAATTGAATTTGAAAGGTGACTTTATTACAGACGTTACAATCGTTGACAACAAAACAATTCATAAGATTAACAATGAATATCGCAACGTTGATCGACCAACTGATGTAATAAGTTTTGCTTTCTTAGATGAAAAATCAGAAAGAGAATTAAAAGGTGGTCCAATTAATCTTGGGCAAATTATTATTTCTTATCAAAAAGCCATAGAACAAGCTGATGAATATAAACATTCTCTTAAAAGAGAAATGGTCTTCTTATTTGTTCATGGTATGCTTCATTTACTAGGATATGACCACATGAATGAAGATGATGAAAAAGTGATGTTTGGATTACAAGATGACATTTTAGGAGGTCTAAAATAATGAATTCATTAGAATTAATTGAAAAGGCAAAAGAAGCGAGGAAACTTTCATATTCTCCTTATTCACACTTTGCTGTTGGCGCTGCTTTACTTTGTAAAGATGGGACAGTATATGTTGGAGCAAACATTGAAAACTCTGCTTATCCAATGTGTATGTGCGCTGAAAGAAATGCATTATATAATGCAAAGATGCATGGTGTTAAAAAAGAAGATATGGTCGCATTAGCTCTTTCTGCTGACACGGATGAACCTTGTTCACCTTGTGGAGCATGTAGACAAGTTATTAGCGAACTTTTCCCAAAAGATGCTCCTATTTATATGTCAAATTTAAAGGGCGATGTTCAAGAAACAACAATTAAAGAACTTCTCCCATTTGCATTCTCAGAAGACGCATTAAAATAATGAAAAGTGGTTTTGTA
>DLBE01000038.1 GCA_002494205.1 Caryophanales bacterium UBA7029 | reverse complement strand
TATTCTAAAATGTTAGTTTCATTAAATGAATTAAGAAAATACGTTGATTTAGAAGGATTAACTCCTGAAGAAATTGCTCATAGACTAACCTTCGCTGGTGTTGAAGTAGAGGCTATTGAACATTCTGCTTTTGCTACAAAACTTTGCGTTGGCGAAGTTATTATGTGTGAGAACATGGAAAACTCAGATCACTTACATGTTACTAAAGTAAACTGTGGACCTAAATACGGAACACTTGATATTGTTTGTGGTGCTCCAAACTGTAGAAAAGGTCTTAAAGTTATTGTTGCTTTAGATGGTTGTGAACTTAAAGGTGGCACTATTAAAAAAGGCCAAATTAGAGGTCATGAATCTAATGGAATGCTTTGTTCTTTAGTTGAACTTGGTGTAGACACCAAATTCTTAAGTGAAGCTCAACAAAAAGGCATTGAAGAATTACCAAGTGATGCTGAAGTTGGAAATGAAAATGTTTTAGGCTATCTAGGACTTGATGACACAATTTTAGATCTCAAATTACTCGCTAATAGACCAGACATGTATTCACTTTTAAATGCTGCTAAAGAAATTAAGACATTATTCGGAAGAGAAGTAAAACTTCCTTCTTATGAAGTTAAAGAAAATTTTGTTAGTAAATTCCCAGTGGAAATTAGAAGCGAAAAATGTGCCCAATTCTCTGCTAGAGTTGTTAGAGATATTAAAGTCACTTCATCTCCAAAATGGATGCAAGATGCATTAAGAAGTAGTGGTATTCGCTCAATAAATAATATTGTTGATATTGGTAACTATGTAATGCTTTTAACAGGTCAACCAATTCATATGTATGATATGGACAAGCTTGCAAAGCAAGAATTAGTAGTTAGAGATGATTTAGAAGGTGATTTCGTTGCTTTAGATGAAAAGACTTATAAACTTCAAAAAGGAGATATTTGCATTACTTCTAATGGCAAAGTAATGTGCCTTGGTGGAGTAATGGGTGCTTTAGAATGCGCAGTTGATGAAAATACTAAAAATGTTGTCGTAGAAGCAGCTAACTTTGATTATGCTTCTATAAGAAGAACATCAATTAGACTTGCGTTAGTTTCAGATTCTTCACAAAGATTTGTTAAGGGTATTAATCCATGTCAATGGAAATACGTTCAAGATATGACTGCTTCACTTTTAAAAGAACTTTGTTCTGCTAAAGAAATTGGTGAAGTAATTAATGTTCAAACAAAAGAATTTAAACCTCTTATTATTGAATCAAGCGTTGATTATATCAACGGAAGACTTGGAACCAATTTCTCAAAAGAAACTATTGTTTCTTCACTTGAAGCTGCATGGCTTAAAGTAAAAGAAGAAAAAGGAAAACTACTTGTAGAAGTTCCTGCTCATAGAATTGATATTGGTGGTGAGGCTGATCTTTCAGAAGAAGTCATTAGAATTAATGGTTTTGAAAATATTGAATCTAAATTACCAGTTATTGACTTATCTTTAGGAGGACTTGAACCAGATTTAGAAAAGAAAAGAGAAGTCCGCTCTTATTTAAGAGGATTAGGCATTGATGAAGTTCTTTGCTACTCTCTTGTTAGAGAAAAAGAAGCTAAACAGTTCGCTATTTTAAATAAAGGCGAATCTTATAAGATTCTTAATCCATTAACTGATGAACATGAATATTTAAGAATTAACATTCTCCCATCACTTTTAAATACTCTTTCATATAACTTAAATCACGGTAATGAAAATCTCGCTATCTTTGAAGTTAGTGATTTGTTCACTGCTGACGGAAAGAAACATATCCATTTAGCTATCGCTTGTGCTGGAAATGACCTTAGACGTGGCGCAATGGAAGGTGATGCATATAGTTATTACCACCTAAAAGGTGTTTTAGATGGTTTACTTAAAGCATTTAATATTGACGAAAAACGTACTGTTTTAGAAAGATGCAAAGAAAAAGAATTCCATCCAGGAAAATCCGCTCAAGTTAAGGTTGACGGAAAACCAGTTGCAGTTCTTGGAGAACTACATCCAAATACATTAAAAGAACTTGGATTAGCTGGTGAAAATGTAGTGGTTATGGAAGTTGATTTAGGTATCATCTTTAGCACTAAAACATCAGCAATTAAGATGCAACAAGTTTCTAAATATCAAACAGTTAAACGCGACTTCGCATTTGTTTTAACAGACAATGTTACTTCTAAAGAAGTAGTTAATGAAATTTTCAAGGTAAATCGCGAAGTTATTAAGTCTGTTGAAGTATTTGATGTTTATCATGGAGAACACGTTAGTGAGGGACATTATTCTTTAGCTGTTTCTGTCTCACTTAATGACTCAAATAAAACTTTAAGCGAACAAGATATTGTCGGCTTAGAACAAGCAATTATTAAAGCTCTTGAAACAAAATTTGGAGCAGAACTTAGAAAATAATGAAGTTAGATGTATTAAAACTTCCATATACAAAGGTTCAAACTTTATCAGATGATATTAGTTTTGATCCTGAAGTTTTCGTATGTCATGCCCCTTTAATT
>DLBE01000037.1 GCA_002494205.1 Caryophanales bacterium UBA7029 | reverse complement strand
AAAATAATGAAAAGTGGTTTTGTATCAATTGTTGGTAGACCAAACGCCGGTAAGTCTACAATTATCAACGCTCTTTTAGAGCGTAAACTTTCAATTGTTACAGAAAAGGCTCAAACAACACGTAATTCTATCAAAGGAATTTATGATGATGGAGAATATCAAATTATCTTTATAGATACTCCAGGTATTCATAAAGCCAACCATTCGCTTGGTGAATTTATGAATAAAGAAGCTTTAGATTCTGCCAAAGATGTTGATGCAAATATTCTTGTGGTGGATGCTTCAAGAAAATTTGATGCTGGTGATCAATTTATTAACGATTCACTTTCAAAAGAGATTCCACTTTTTATTGTTATCAACAAAATCGATTTAATGAGACTTCCGGAAGTTCAACAAATTAAAGCAAAGTATCAAGAAATTTATCCAAAAGCAAAGCTTATTGAAGCATCCGCAATTGAAAATTTTGGTATTGATGAACTTCTAAGAGAAGTTAAATCTGTAATAAAAGAAGGTCCGAGATATTTCTCCGAAGGACAAATCACAGATAAAGACTCACATTTTATGATAAGCGAAGTAATACGTGAAAAACTTTTAAAATTACTTAAAGATGAAGTTCCTCACGATCTTGCTGTTAGAGTTGATGATATTAAATCTAAGAAAGAAGCTGTCTACATTCGAGCAACAATAATTGTTGATAAAGAGTCACATAAAGGAATTGTTATTGGAAAAGGCGGCAAAAGAATTAAAGCAATCGGCATGAAAGCTCGTGCTGATTTAGAAGAATATTATAGTAAACGTATTTTCTTGGAATTATTTGTCTCAGTCAAAGAAGATTGGCTAAATAATCCAAGAATTCTTAAAGAATTAGGATATAAATAATGGAATTTGAAGGAATTGTCATTCGTAGAACTTCTTTCAAAGAAGGTGCTGCAATGATAAGTGTTTTAACTAAAGATAGAATTCGTTCCTTTTTAGCAAAAGGTGTTTTAAAAATAACATCTAAAAATGCTCCTAGTGTTAACTTATTTACTAGATCTCGTTTTCAAACATTTCATAACAAAGATGGCGATTGGCTAAGAATAGGCGAAATAATCTCCTCTTACCCAAATATTACTAAAAATTTTGAAAAACTTGCGATTTTAGATTTCATTAGTGAAATCACAAATACCTTAGTGGGCGAAAACGACTCAAAAGGTTTGTACGAATTTTTGGTTGCAACCTTAGAAAGTTTAAATGGAGAGTTTTCTCCATTGACTGCCTTATTAATTTATTTTGCAAAGGTTTTAATTGTATCTGGTTATGGCCTAGATGTTGATTCATGCGCTATTTGTGGCAAAAAAGAGTCAATAACGGCACTATCTTATAAAGATGGTGGTTTTATTTGTAAAGATTGTTTTGAAGGCTCTGAAAGCGTAAAAACAGATACACGAAAACTTAAAATCATTCGATATATTTTCAAAGTAGATATAGCAAATTTTCAAAAGGTTGCTTTTAGCAACAATGAATGCAAAGAAATCATTTACGAGCTCTGTGAATTCTTAAATTATTCATCACAAATTGAGTTTAAGTCACTCGAACTATTAAAACAAATTTAAAAAGTACACTTAAAATAGGTTGACAAACGATATCAAAAGTAGCATATTTGTTGCTATCATTTTTAAATGAGGTTCATAATATGGAAAAGAAATTTGATGAAATTGTAAATCACTTAATTACAAGTGGTTTTGTATACCCAGATTCTGAAATCTACGGTGGTTTATCTAATTCCTGGGATTACGGTCCTTTAGGAGTTGAATTAAAAAACAATATTAAGAAGGCTTATTGGCAGAAGTTTGTTCAAGAAAGTCCAACAAATGTTGGAATTGATGCTGCAATCTTAATGAATCCAGGAGTTTGGAAAGCAACAGGACACGTTGCAACTTTCTCTGATCCATTGATTGATTGTAAATCATGTCATGCAAGACATAGAGCAGATAATCTAATTGAAGAGCAATTCCCAGATGTTGATGTTCATGGTATGACGCAAGAACAAATGATGGAATTTATACGAAACAACAAAGTAAAATGCCCAGTTTGTGGGAAATCAGATTTTACTGATATTAGACAATTTAACATGATGTTTAGAACTCATATTGGTGTTACTGAAGCAAGTGAATCGCTAGTTTATTTGCGTCCAGAAACTGCTCAAGGTATGTTTGTTAACTTCAAAAATGTTCAAAGAACATCTCGTAAAAAAATCCCATTTGGTATTTGCGCAATTGGTAAAGCATTTAGAAACGAAATTACTCCAGGTAACTTCATTTTTAGAGTTCGTGAATTCGAACAAATGGAATGTGAATTCTTTTGTAAACCAGGTACAGATCTTGAATGGTTTAAATATTGGAAAGATTACAGCTTAAAGTTTCTTGAATCTCTCGGAATTAAAGAAGAAAACCTTCGTTATAGAGATCACGAACCTGAAGAGTTAGCTTTTTATAGTAAAGCTACATGCGATGTTGAATATAAATTCCCGTTTGGTTGGGGTGAAATATTAGGTGTTGCTGATAGAACTGACTATGACCTTAAACGACATATGGATGCTTCAAAACAATCACTTGAATATTTAGATCCTGAAACTAATGAAA
>DLBE01000015.1 GCA_002494205.1 Caryophanales bacterium UBA7029 | reverse complement strand
TTGATGTTCTTTGAACAATCAACACGTACAAGAAACTCATTCGAAAGTGGTATGGCTCAATTAGGTGGTCACGCTACATTCTTAGACACATCAATGATGCAAATCGCACATGGTGAGTCCGCAAAAGATACTGCAGTTATCCTTTCTTCATTCGGTCATATGATCGCTTGTAGATATTGTAACTGGGGCCTTGGCAACAAATACATCCGTGAGATGGCTAAATGGTCAACAGTTCCAATCATTAACTTACAATGTGACTTATATCACCCAATGCAAGCACTTGCAGACTTAATGACAATCGAAGATGAATTTGGCAAAACAAAGAACTTAAAGGTTTCCGTTATTTGGGCAATGGCTACAACACATAAGAAACCAATTTCAGTTCCAGTTTCACAAGTTTTACTCTTCCCACGTTACGGAATTGATGTCACACTTGCATACCCAGAAGGATATGATTTACCAGACTGGGTTATTGAAAAAGCACATAAAAATGCTGCAGAAAATGGTGGTTCTTTAACAATTACTCACGATATGGATGCAGCTTATAAAGATGCTGATGTTGTCTTCCCAAAGAACTGGGGCAGCTGGGTTACCAACCAATCTACAACAGTTGTCGATGATGCATTACTCGCCCTTAAGGCATGGAAATGTACTCCAGAAAAAATGGCTCTTGCTAAACCAACTTGCCGCTACATGCATGCTCTTCCAGCAGACCGTGTAAACGAAGTTGTTGATGAGGTTATTGATGGACCACAATCAGTTGTTTATCAAGAAGCTGAAAACAGAATTCATACAGCTAAAGCTGTAATGGCATTGTTTGTTCACGACAAAAAGCCTGAAGACAGACGTTAATTTGCTCTAAAAGATATATTAAAGCGAGGTTGTTCATTCAACTTCGCTTTTTTATTAGTTTAAAAGTGTGTATAATGATTTCGTTTATGAAATCAATACGATACTTATTTAGAATAGGGAATGGTCCATCTTCTTCCCACACAATCGGTCCTTACCGCATTTGTAGATATATCAAAGCTAAATATCCAGAAGCTGTTCATGTTGATGTAACTCTTTATGGGTCTTTTGCTTTGACAGGAAGAGGCCACGGAACTGATAAAACTATAGTTGAAACTTTAAAGCCACTTACTTCTAAAATAATTTTCGATTATAAAACTAAAACGGAGCATCCAAATACACTTAAAGCAGAAATCCATATGGCTGATGGAACTGTTGAGACAATTTGGGCAACTTCTCCTGGTGGTGGTTCAATACGTATTAATGGCGAAACAAGTGCCCCTGAACCAGAGATTTATCCTGAGAAGAATTTTACCGAAATTAAACAAAAATGTGCGGAAAATCACTGGGATTTAGTTGAATATGTACGTCAAAGAGAAGGCGATGAAATCTTTGACTATCTTGATACAGTTTATGACACAATGATGGATGCTATTGATAGAGGTCTTGTGACTTCAGGAGAACTTCCTGGTAAACTTCATGTTCAACGTAGAGCTAAAGAATTTTTAGTTTCTAAATATAAAGACGAATCAGAAACCGGAAACTCATTCAGATTAATGCTTGCATATGCTTTTGCGTGTGCTGAGGAAAATGCTGCTGGCGGCATTGTTGTTACTGCACCAACATGTGGATCTTGTGGTGTTGTGCCATCAGTTTTAAAGTTCTATAAGTCAAAATACAAAAAGACAAGAAAAGAAGTTATCAATGCCTTAGCTGTTGCTGGTATAATTGGTAACTGTATAAAATACAACGCTTCATTATCAGGTGCAGAAGCCGGATGCCAGGCTGAAATAGGATCCGCTTGTTCAATGGCTGCTGCTGCTTATGCATATTTGAAACAACTTGATATAAACGGCATTGAATGTGCTGCAGAGGTCGCTATGGAACACTCCTTAGGGTTAACCTGTGACCCAGTCGGCGGTTATGTCATTATTCCTTGTATTGAGAGAAATGGTATGGCTGCAATTAAGGCTGTTGCTGCCGCTCGTTTAGCTGAATATGCAAACGATACATCTGTTGTCTCTCTTGATGAAGTAGTACAGACAATGTATCGTACAGGAAAGGATATGAAAAAAGCCTATAGAGAGACATCTAAGGGTGGCCTCGCTGAAGAGGTAAAAATGTCAAAAAAGTAAGGAAAAACCATGGAAATTAAAGTTTTTAACTCATTATCAAACAGTATTGAAACACTTAAACCAATCAAAGAAAAAGAAGTTTCTATTTATTGCTGTGGGCCTACTGTTTATGGTGATGCTCACGTAGGTAATATTAGACCAGTTATTGTTTTTGACACGCTTAGAAGATTTTTAACTTTTCTAGGATATGATGTTAAGCTCGTATCAAACTTCACTGATGTTGATGATAAAATCATTAATAAAGCTCAACAAGAAGGTGTTTCGGAACAAGTTATAACAGATAGATATATTGCTGCATATAAAGATGTTTTAACGAAGTTAAATGTTGAACCTCATTATATGAATCCAAGAGTTACTGAATATATGCCACAAATCATCAAATATATTGATGAGTTAGTTAAAGTTGGTGCTGCTTATGAAAAAGATGGTGATGTATTCTTTAGAATAAGCTCGATTAAAGATTATGGTGAACTTTCGAATATGAAGGTCGATGATTTAGTTGTCGGAGCTCGAATTGAAGAGAATTCAAAAAAAGAATCACCACTTGATTTTACACTTTGGAA
This sequence comes from Caryophanales bacterium UBA7029, assembly GCA_002494205.1. GTDB lineage: Bacteria > Bacillota_I > Bacilli_A > RFN20 > CAG-826 > Fiminaster. Next base: position 2,656 of record DLBE01000015.1, on the reverse strand, counting down.
GAAAACTGATGTTGGTATTCAATGGGATTCCCCTTGGGGCAAAGGTAGACCTGGTTGGCATACCGAATGTTGCGTCATGATTAATTCCATCTTTGATGGAAAGATAGACATCCACGGGGGTGGTTTTGATCTTAAATTCCCACATCACGAAAACGAAATAGCTCAAGCTAAAGCACATGACCACAACAAGATTGCTAATGTTTGGATGCACAACGGATTCGTGAATTTTGGAGAAGAAAAAATGTCTAAATCACTCGGAAATGTTGTTTTAGCCAAAGATGCAATTGCAAAATATGGTGGAAACGTCATGAGATTGCTCATTTTATCTACTCACTATCGAGCACCGGTATCTTTTACAGAAGAAACAGTTCAAAGTGCTTATAACGAACTTCAAAAAGTTCAAAAAGCATATAATCAACTTGCTGTTGCAATTCAATTTGGTGGCGGAGACTTAAAATCTAAAGAAATTAGAGTAGATGATTTTGTTAAAGCTCTAGCTGATGATTTAAATACTTCTAATGCACTTGCAGCTTTATTTGATATGGTTAAACAGGCTAACATTGAATTACGCAAAAGACCTCAAAATTTGCAGGAAATCTCAGTAATTTTCAGTTCATTAAGTGCAATGTTAAATGTTTTAGGCATTAAATTTGATATGCCTGTTTTGACAAATGATCTTAGAAAAACTTATGAGCAATATTTAGCCCTAAAAGCTGAAAAACGTTTTGAAGAATCTGATAAATTAAGAGATGTGTTGATGCAAAATAACATCATTTGATATGAAAAGTGGGAATTTTAATTCAAAAAATAGTTTAAACTATGTTTACGGGAGAATACCTTCTTTAAATTGTTTGACTGTTAGCAAGGTTAAATCTATTTATCTGCAAAAAAATTTTTCTGATGAGAAGTTATTAAAAGTCATTTCCTCGAAAGGAATTAAACCTAATTACAAGACACTAGAGGAATTAAATAAAATGACTAATAACGGGAATCATCAAGGAATTGTTGTTGAAGTTTTCCCTCATGAGTACTCTTCGTTAGATGAAATCATAAAATCTGGAAAAGGAAAAAGACAACCTTTAATCTTGCTTTTAGATGAGATTGAAGACCCACAAAACTTTGGCGCAATTATTAGATCTGCTGATGCATTCGGAATCGATGGTATTGTTATTAAAAATAACAACCAAGTACCACTAAACTGGACCGTTGCAAAAGTATCAACTGGAGCAATTGAATATGTCAAAATTGCTCAAGTGTCCAATCTAAGTAATGCCATTAAAACTTTGAAAGAAAATGGTTACTGGGTTTATGCAGCCGATGGAGCGGCTACTGAATCTTATGAAAAAATGAACTATGACGGTGCTGTTGCACTCGTTGTTGGTTCCGAAGGAAGAGGCATCTCGCCGCTTGTTATGAAAAATTCTGATTTTGTAATCAAAATTCCAATGAGTGGGCACGTGAATTCGTTAAATGTTTCAGTTTCAACAGGAATACTATTATCTCGCATAAGAAATAAGTAGATGTTGTGCTTTCCTTTGAAAGGAGGGCAATATGCATTTCACCAACATGGATGCATATTTTCACATGGCTTCACATGGAGATTCAGATGCGTATAAATTGTTATATTCAAATTTCTTGTCTAGAGCTATAGTGGTTGCAAAAATGGCAGGGTTATCTTTAACAAAAAACCCAGGAATTTCCGCAGAATTTCAAGATTTTGTCGATAGTCTATTTTTTAAAATTATAAACGAATATGGTAGAGAAAAAGGGCTGTTCGGACATTATATTGAGTATTGTTTGTCTCAGAGATTGGTACCAAAGGTTAGTTTTCTTATTGGTCGTTTAAAAGAAGAAATAACTGATTGGGATATTGAACAGGCAGAACTTATTAATGCCGAATTAATTACTTCTGAAATGTCCAATACAGCTATTCGACGAGAGGTGGAATTTAACAGATTTAAAATGAAAATTGCATCACCAAACAACGGTTTTAAAGAATCAACCAAGTTGAAAAAGAAAGTAGCGCTAATGATTTATGCTGGTTTTAAGGCAATCGAGATCAAACAAAAATTAAAATTAACAGAGTCAAGATATCGAACAATCGTAGAAAAATTAAAGAAAGATGAGGACTTCATTAATTTAAAATTGGAAATGAAATAGCTAAATGTTATTATATAACACGAGGTATTTCTATGGCAGATTGTAATCACGATTGCGCATCTTGCTCAGTTGGCGACTGTGGGGAGCGCAAAATTGAAAAATTAAAACCAAATGAAAGCACATCAATTAAGCATTGTTTTGCTATTATTTCTGGTAAGGGTGGTGTCGGTAAGAGTTTAGTAACTTCCTTACTTGCGTCTAAAATGAACAAAAAAGGCTATTCAGTAGCTGTTTTAGATGCTGACGTAACTGGGCCTTCTATTCCACAAGCCTTTGGCTTAAAAGGCAAAATGGCAACATCTGATGAGACATGCATTTATCCTGTTCTTTCTAAACATGGTGTAAAAGTAATGTCGGCAAATTTATTAATGCCTGATGATGAGTCACCAATAATTTGGCGAGGCCCAATGATCGCTGGCTTTGTTCAACAACTTTACACCGATGTTTGTTACGGTGATGTTGATTATATGTTTATTGACTTGCCACCAGGAACAGG
>DLBE01000010.1 GCA_002494205.1 Caryophanales bacterium UBA7029 | reverse complement strand
GACATTCAAGGTGACTCAATCGTTGCATTAAAAGATGAAGATGTTATCAAGGTTCACGTTCACACAAAAGAACCAGGAATTGTCCTTCATAAAATGCGAAAATACGGGGAATTCCTAACAATTAAGTGTGAAAACATGGCTCTTCAACATAACGAAAATATGTCAGAAGAAGAAAGAGAATCACAGCAAAAACGCGAACATAAGAAATACGCAATTGTTGCAGTTGCTCAAGGTAAAGGTATCGTTGAACAATTTAAGGCATTAGGCGTTGATGTGGTGGTATCGGGTAATCAAACCATGAACCCATCGACCGAAGACTTTATTAAAGCATTTAAGAGTTTGGATGCTGAACACATTATTGTTTTCCCAAATAATAAGAATATTATTATGGCGGCAAAACAAGCAGCTAATCTCTATAAAGGTGCAAAGATTAAAGTTATACATTCAACATCTATCCCACAATGCTATTCAGCATTGACCATGTTAGATTATTCCAGCGATGATTTTGAAATTATTTGCGGTTCATTTGTTGAAGCAATTCGTAATGTTGTTACAGGTGAAATTACAATCGCGAATAGATCTACAAAACTTAATGGAGTCTATGTCCAAAAGAATGACCACATTGGTATTTTAGATGGTAAGCTCGTTAAATCTAGCAAGATGAAGAATAGAATTGTTGGAGACTTACTCTCTAAAGTTCCAGATATCAAAGATAAACAGGTTTTAACTGTTATTTATGGTAAAGACACAACAGAAGAGGAAAAGGAGAAAAATATGGCATATGTTCGTCAAAAATACCCATTCCTTGAAGTTGGTGCAATAGATGGTGGACAAGCTGTTTATAAATATTTGATTGCTATTGAATAATTATTAAGGGAAACCATTTGGTTTCCTTTTTTATTAAACAAAGTATATAATCTTCTATATGAAGTTTGATCGTGTAACAGGAAAATGCGTTGATATTTCATTTGAAGGCAAAGGAGTCGTTAAGCTTTCATATGGAACGGTTTTTGTGGATGGCCTCTTTCCTGGAGAAGAAGCCGAAATAGAAATTGAATACAAACGTGCAGGTTCTTATTTTGGTAAAGTTCATAGATTAATAACCAAATCAAAAGATAGAATTCAACCAAAATGCGGAGTTTGTACAGCCTGTGGTGGTTGCCAACTTCAACAACTTTCCTATCCTGCTCAGTTAGAATATAAAACGAAGAAAGTTAAAGATGCTTTTAGACGTAATAAAATAGAAAATATTGAGGTTTTCCCGTGTATTTCCGCAGAAAAACCATATGAATACCGCAATAAAATACAGGTTCCAATAGGTTATGATCCGCATGGACATATTGTATCTGGTTTCTATCGAAGAGGAACCCATAAAATTATTCCTATCGAAAAGTGTTGGATTGAAGACTATAGAGCAGGAAAAATAATCTTAGAGCTTAAGAAATTAATGAAAGAATTTCACTATGCTCCGTATAACGAAGATACGAGATCTGGATTAGTAAGACATTGTTTAATTCGAACATCTGCGCATTACGATGAAATAATGGTGACCTTAGTCACAAACAAGGATGAATTTAGGGGCAAAAATAACTTTGTTAAAGAATGGATTAAAAGATGTCCAAATATTAAGTCGCTAATTCAAAATATTAATACTAGAGATACAAATGTTATCCTCGGAGAAAAGGAAAGAACACTATATGGTCCATCATTTATTAAGGACTCAATATTAGGTGTTGATTTCCTAATTTCATCCAAATCATTCTTCCAAGTGAATCCTGAACAAGTTGAAAAATTATACAGAAAAGCCTTAGATTTTGCAGATTTAGATAAGTCTGAAAACATTTTTGATGCTTATTGTGGAATAGGAACAATTTCTTTATGCGCGGCTAAATATGTGAAGAAAGTAACAGGTGTTGAGATTGTTAAAGAAGCAATTATAGATGCAAAGAAAAACGCTAAGATTAATTCAATTGAAAACGCTGAATTTTTGTTAGGCGATGCAGGTGAAGTGTTTGAAAAATTGGTTAACGGTGGAGAAAAATATTCAACAGTGTTCGTAGATCCTCCACGAAAAGGTTTAGATCAAAAATTTATTGATACACTTCTTAGATTAGAACCAAAGAAAGTTGTTTATGTATCTTGTGATCCTGAAACTTTAGCGAGAGATATAAAACTTCTTTCTGAAAAATATCTTATTAATGCCGTGCAACCTGTAGACATGTTTCCAATGACTTTTCATGTAGAGACTGTCGTCAACTTAATACTCCGAAAGTAGTGCTTAAACTGAAATAATTTTTAAAAAAATATAAAAAATGCAGATAAATGCCTTAATTCGTGATATATTGTTATTGCGAGGTGATTTGAATGCAAAAAAAACTATATCCTAGAGAATTATATCTAAATAAAATAAGACCTTTTTATCATGAAAACGATTTAATCAAAGTAATAACTGGTGTTAGAAGATGTGGAAAATCATCTTTGATGCAGTTGATTGCGAAAGAGTTAATTAAAAGTGGCGTTGATGAAAGCAAAATTGTTTATTTGAATCTCGACAAAAGACCATATCGCAGAGTTAAAAAAGCAGATCAACTAGAAGATATTCTTGCAAACAAGCTCGATCCGATTGAGGGTGATAAATACCTTTTCATTGACGAAATACAAAACGTTAAAGATTTTGAAGAGGTGATTAATGCCTTTAGAGAAGATGATAATTGTTCAATTTTTATTACAGGTAGTAATGCTTATTTGTTATCTGGAGAACTGGCTACCAAGTTAACCGGTCGATACTTAGAATTCAATGTCGGAACTTTATCTTTTTCAGAGTAC
>DLBE01000064.1 GCA_002494205.1 Caryophanales bacterium UBA7029 | reverse complement strand
CACTCCAGGGCACGTCGACTTCACTGTTGAAGTTGAACGTTCACTTCGTGTCTTAGATGGTGCTGTCACCGTTCTTGATGGAAAAAATGGTGTTGAACCTCAAACAGAAACTGTCTGGAGACAAGGTTCAAAATATGGTGTCCCACGTATCGTCTTTGTTAACAAACTCGATGCTATCGGCGCTGACTTCGAAATGAGCGTCCGCTCACTTCACGAAAGACTTGCTGCTAATGCAGCAGCTGTCCAATATCCTATCGGAATTGAATCTACACTTAAAGGCTGTATCGATTTAGTCGAAATGAAAGCTTGGGTCTACACTGACGATGTCAATGAACCACCACACGAAGAGCCAATTCCAGAAGAATATAAGGATAAAGTTGCTGAATATAGACAAAAACTTCTCGAAGCATTAGCAGGTTTCGATGATGACTTAATGATGTTAGTACTTGAGGGCCAAGAAGTCCCAGTCGACATGATTAAATCAACAATCCGTAAAGCAGTTCTCACTGGTGAATTCTTCCCAGTATTCTGTGGTTCTGCTTACAAAAACAAAGGTATTCAACTTCTTCTTGATGGTGTTGTTGATTATTTACCATCTCCAGTTGATATCCCACCTGCAAAAGGCGAACTCTTAGATGGTACTGAATTCCATGTTCACGCAGACGATAAAGAACCATTAGTCGCCCTAGCATTCAAGATTGCAACCGACCCATTCATTGGTAGACTTGCATACGTCAGAGTTTACTCTGGTGTTCTCACAGCAGGTTCTTATGTCCTTAACTCAACTAAGGATCAAAAAGAACGTATTGCTCGTGTCGTCCTTATGCACTCTAACCACCGTGAAGAAGTCGATGCACTCCACGCTGGTGATATCGGCGCAGTTGTCGGTTTAAAATCTACTACAACTGGCGATACTCTCTGTGATGAAAAACATCCTGTCATTCTTGAAAGAATGGAATTCCCAGAGCCAGTTATTGAAGAAGCTATCGAACCAAAAACCAAGGCAGACCAAGAAAAGATGGGTATTGCCCTTGCTAAACTTGCAGAAGAAGACCCAACATTTAAAGTTCACACTAACCAAGAAACTGGTCAAACCATTATCGCTGGTGTTGGTGAACTTCACCTTGATGTCTTAGTCGAAAGACTTAGAAGAGAATTCAAAGTTGATGTTAACGTTGGTGCTCCACAAGTCGGATATAAAGAAACAATCCGTGCTACTGCAGAGTGCGAAGGTAAATACATCAAACAGTCTGGTGGCCATGGTCAATACGGTCACGTTTGGATTCGCTTTGAACCAAACCCAGGCAAAGGCTTCGAATTCGTTGATGCCGTTGTCGGTGGTGCAGTTCCAAGAGAATTCATTAAACCAACATGTGACGGCTTAGTTGATGCAATGAGAAGAGGCTTAGTCGCCGGCTTCCAAGCAATCGATATCAAAGCAACTTTATTCGATGGTTCTAGCCACGATGTCGACTCCAGCGAAGCTGCATACAAAGTTGCTGCCTCACTTGCACTTAAAGAAGCTGCTAAAAAATGTAACCCAGTCATTCTTGAACCTATCATGAAGATTGAAGTTACAGTCCCAGAACAATACTATGGTGATGTCATTGGTGATATTACTCGTAGAAGAGGAAATATGACTGGTGAAACTCAACGTGGAAACGCTAAGATTGTTGAAGCAGAAGTACCATTATCAGAAATGTTCGGTTACGTTACAGACCTTCGTTCATTTACTCAAGGTCGTGGTAACTACACAATGCAATTCTCCCACTATGGAGAATGCCCAAGATATGTCCAAGACGAAATTATTAAAAAGTCTGGCATGTCAAATCGTTAATCAAATTAACACATTGTGTTGATTTAGGTTATAAATTCATTTATTATAGTTTCGTTGAATTTTACGAAATCTAACCTTAAGGAGGAAAATTCAAATGGCAAAAGAAAAGTTTGATAGAAGCAAACCACATCTTAATATTGGTACCATTGGCCACGTTGACCACGGTAAAACAACATTAACTGCGGCTATCACAACAGTCCTTGCAAAAAAGGGCGGAGCTCAAGCCAAAGCATACGATGAAATCGATGCTGCTCCAGAAGAAAAGGCTCGTGGTATTACAATTAATACTGCACACATCGAATACGAAACAGCCAAAAGACACTATGCTCACGTTGACTGTCCGGGGCACGCTGACTATGTCAAAAACATGATCACCGGTGCTGCACAAATGGATGGCGCAATCCTTGTTGTTGCTGCAACCGATGGTGTTATGCCTCAAACAAGAGAACACATTCTTCTCGCAAGACAAGTTGGTGTTCCATACATTGTCGTATTCTTAAACAAATGTGACTTAGTTGATGATCCAGAACTCATCGACATCGTCGAAATGGAAGTCCGTGACTTACTTACATCTTATGGATTCCCAGGCGACACAACTCCAGTTATTCGTGGTTCTGCTAAAGTTGCTCTTGATGGCGGCGATAGCAAATGCATCGAAGAACTCATGGATGCAGTTGATAACTACATCCCACTTCCAAAACTTGACACAGAAAAACCATTCTTACTCCCAATCGAAGACGTCGTCACAATCACTGGTCGTGGCACAGTCGTCACTGGTAGAGTTGAACGTGGTATCGTCAAGATGAACGAAGAAGTTGAAATTGTTGGTATTAAACCAACCAAGAAATCAGTCGTTACTGGTATCGAAATGTTCCGTAAGACCCTTGATTACGCACAACCAGGTGACAACGTCGGTATCTTACTCCGTGGTGTCAACCGTGATGAAGTTGTTCGTGGCCAAGTTCTTGCAAAACCAGGATCAATCATCCCACATACAAAATTCACAGCTTCAGTTTACGTCTTAAAGAAAGAAGAAGGCGGACGTCACACAGCTTTCTTAAGCAACTACCGTCCACAATTCTACTTCCGTACAACTGATATTACTGGTGTTATCACACTCCCAGCAGGAACCGATATGGTTATGCCAGGTGATAACGTTGAATTAACAGTCGAATTAATCCACCCAGTCGCAATCGAAAAGGGAACCAAGTTCTCAATTCGTGAAGGTGGCCGTACCGTTGGTTCCGGATCAGTTACTGAAATTCTTAAATAATTATATTATTTAACAAACTAAGACCTCGTTACGAGGTCTTTTTTGTTGTTTATTTTATTTACTTGAAGCATAATTTAATTATGAGAGTGAAGAAATATACACTTCCAAGACACACAAATCTTGCTGGACAAGGACCTAGATTAGGAGCTTTCTTTATTGATTTAGCAATCGCTGTTGCACTTACTTTAGTCTTTCTTTTCGGTATTTTTCAATTCGTGTTTAAATCCACAATTAAACCACTTTCTACTCGCATTGATGAAGTAAGGGTGGAGTCACATTTATTCTATAAGAATAAAGATGGTGGTTTAGACCACTATGGTAGTGATGTAAAGAGTCAAAAATTATTTGATTCAGTTTCTAATTTTTATCTAAAATACATCCCTTATGAAAGTGAAGATGCAGATATTCCAGTCACTTTAGAAAACGGCAAGAAAGTTGAAAAAAGTAAATATTTTACTGCGAAGTGGTTTAACGAGAATATTTTACTTGTTGAAAGCGATGGTGAAGGACTTTTTGAATATCAAACAGTTGGCGAAAAACCAGATAAATCTCTTCTAGCGAAGATTAATCCTAAAGCAGAAAAATCATTAGTTAATAGACATCTTTCATACGCCTGGGTTACAGCGAATAGAGATTTAAATAAACTCCCATCATTTAGAAAATTAAATAATGAATATGGATTTTATAATACTTTGGAACTTGTAATCTGCGCGGTTTTAGCTAGTAGCATTACTTATATTGTCATTCCTATTATTCTTAAAAACGGAAAAACCGTTGGTAAAAAAGTATTTGGTCTTTGCTTAGCAGACAAAGACGGCTATATTTTCAAAAATCACCAATTATTTATGCGAATTATGCCACTTTTTGTGGTTTTTGGTGCTCTTTTTATTCCAATTTGGAACTCAATGATTAGTGTGTTAGTAATGTTTTTAGTAATTGGATTAGTATCGTTTACTTTATCGATGGCCTCGCCAAAGAAAGCAGCACTCCATGATTTTACTGCTAGAACGATAGTGGTAAACGCGAGAACATCAATTTTATTTAATAATTCCGCTGAGGAAGAAGAATATATCGCAAAAGAAGATAATTTGGAATACGAAAGGAAAGATGTTGATGGAGAAGAGCCAGCTCTTAGATACGAACGTTAGTCAAGAGCTTAAAAGTATTAAACAGGCTAGTTTCGTAAAACGAATCTTAGCATTTATTATGGATGCCGCTGTCGCCGTTTTTACTTTTTTTGCTTTCTTTTTCTTTGTATTTTCACCTATCGCATCTAAAGCTTTTGGTTATACATCATTAGTTAAAGAAGCATCAGATTTACAAATTTCTTCTCACCTTTATGTGCTTGTTAACGAAAAGGATAATAGAAACACCCCAATTTATAATATAGATAATAAAAAAGTAACTTATTACACTGCTAGAATTAAGTATTATTACTGCACTTTTAAGACTAAAATTGCCCCAGATAAAAACGTAAAAATTGAGTTAGAAAACGGTACAAAAGTTCTTCCAAAAAATTACTATACCGATGACTGGTTTAATAAAAAATTTAAAGACGTTGATACTGTAAAAGAAGCAAAAGAAGCATCATTTGATGCTTTAGTAGATTTTTCTAAGTATTTAAGTAGTTACCAACTTAAGATTAGAAGAATTGAATTATTTATGATTTTACCTTCTTACGCTCTTAGTTTTGGCATCTATTTTATTATGGTTCCTCTTTTATACAAAAATGGGGAAACATTTGGCAAAAAAATTCTTGGAATTGGCTTTGTTTCTAAAAACGAATACGCAGTCACTAAAAAACAAATGGTGCTAAGACAGCTATTCATCTTCTTTTTGACTACACTTTTAGCATTTTTCATCACAATCGGATTCGGATCTTTCATAATTTTGGGATTCGGAATTTTGGTTTATTACATTGCCGCATTTATTAGTAAAACTCACTCATCAATGGCTGATTTTATTGGGGTGACTTACCTAATTGACACCAAAAACTCTGTGTGGTTTAAAGACGCCAATCAAGAAGCTGAAAAAGAGAAAATAGTGCAGGAAAACCTGGAAAAATACAATAAAATCGAGGTTGAAAACAAAAATATTCTTCAAGTTGGATCGGAAATTGTAAATGAAGAAGCCAAGCAAGAATTCCTTGAAAATCAGAAGAAAAAAGGCAAACGATAGAAATTGTTTAGAATTAATCTAGTAAAACTAGGTTTTTTCTTTTTTTATACTCAATTAAACATTAATTGTGATATTATTTTCTTATAGTAACTCTACAGTTACCCATAGGAGGCAAAAAAATGGATGTAAGAATCGAAAATCTTACTAAGACCTTCATCGGCAAAAAGGGTGTAGAAACTACAGCAGTTGATAAAATGACCTTTACAATTCCTGACGGTAAACTCGTCGGTCTTTTAGGTCCATCCGGTTGTGGTAAATCTACAACACTCTATATGATCGCTGGTTTACACAAACCTACTGGTGGTCGTATTTGGTTTGGCGACGAAGATGTCACCAATGTACCTCCAGAGAATAGAGGAATTGGCTTAGTTTTCCAAAACTACGCTCTTTATCCACACCTCTCTGTGAGACAAAACATTGAATTCCCATTGGATAACGTACGTTTTAGCGGACCATATGGCGTTGAAGAGGCCCGTGTTTTTGACGCGCGTAACGATGAGAAAACCTCAAAGAAAGATTTAGCAAGATCTGAAAAAGATTTAGCAAAAGCTGAGAAACAACTCGAAAGCTTCAAAGCTAAAATCGAAGTAGTTAAAGAATCAGATCCTGAAGCAGCTGCTCGTATTGGCGAGAAAGTTGTTGCAACTGAAGCTAAAATTGATTCTTTGAAAAAGCACATTGCTTCAACCGAGGAGCACATAAAATTTCTTGAGGGCGAAATCGTAAAAGCTGAAGAAGCTCTTGCAAAAGCTAAAGCAGATTACGAAGAACTCAAGGTGAAAGATCCTGAAGCAGCAAAAGAGAAAGCACGTACTAAGCTTTCAAAAGAAGATAAAGACGCAATTGCTCTTGAAATGGCAAAAGTCGTTGATATCGCCCAATTCTTAGATAGAAAACCTAAAGAATTATCTGGTGGTCAGCAACAACGTGTCGCAATTGCTCGTGCTTTAGCAAAACGTCCAAGAGTCCTTCTTCTTGATGAACCTCTTTCAAACCTTGATGCTCGTTTAAGACTTCAAACTCGTGAAGAAATTAAACGTATTCAACGTGAAACAGGCATTACAACAGTCTTCGTTACACACGACCAAGAA
>DLBE01000006.1 GCA_002494205.1 Caryophanales bacterium UBA7029 | reverse complement strand
GAAAACCAACAATAATATCAGTTGTTAAAGCAACATTCGGTATTCTATTTTTAATTTCTTTAACTAATGTTAAATATTGTTCTCTTGTGTATCTTCTACCCATTAATCTGAGAATCTCATCGGACCCAGATTGAACAGGCAAATGGATGTATTTCATCACATTATCATATTTAGCGATAACATCAATGATGTCAGTAGTAAAATCCCAAGGATGCGACGTTAAAAAGCGAACTCTAGGTATTCCAATTTTTGCAACTTCTTCAAGTAGTTTTGCAAATGTGGTACCATCATTGAAATCTTTACCATACGCATTAACATTTTGCCCCAGTAAAGTAACCTCTTTGTAATTGAGTTCTTTTAATTGTTTGACTTCGTCAAGGATATCTTCCAGTTTTCTTGAACGTTCTTTTCCTCTAGTGTATGGAACAATGCAATAAGTACAAAATTTATCGCATCCATAAGAAATGTTAACGAAAGCTTTAAACTTCGATTCTCTAACACTTGGTAAATTTTCAACAATATCTCCAGGAATAGATTTAACTTCGACTAAGCGAATATGTTTTGTTATTACTTCATTAAGCATGTCGAGTAGTGACGTAATATTGTGTGTTCCAAAAATTAAATCGACATGTTTAAATTTGTCCACTAAAAATTCAATAATATGCTTTTGTTGAACCATACATCCACAAACAGCAATTATGACATCTTCATGTTTCTTTTTGTAATGAATTAAGTCTCCGATTTTGCCATAAACTTTTTGTTCTGCATTTTCCCTTACAGCACATGTATTTAAAATTATTAAATCAGCCTCATTTTCCGAAAAAACATGGGAAAAACCTGCTTTTTCGAGTAAACCTGCCATTATTTCTTCATCTCTATGATTGGCCTGGCAGCCATAAGTGTAGATGAAATATTTCTTTCCTTTTGCGTAATCTTTTAAAAACTCTGGAACTTTAAATTCTGGATATGAAAAATCAAAAGAAAGATTTCTCCTTCTTTCGAGATTTGAATCTGGTAGAGAATGGTAAATGCACTTCTTTGCCATTATTTGTCTTCCATTAATTTTATAGCGACAATTTCGCGAGCTTTATGAGATAACTCATCAATATCAATAACGACACCATTAACCATACCTTGGTCGTTCTCATCAAAACCGAAACGATCTTTCTCGCCAAACATTGTTACTCTAATAACTGAGTTCTTTTCAAATCCTAAAACGCCGTTTGCTGCGCCACACATACCTACATCAGAAATAAATGCAGTTCCGTTTTTTAAAATTTTCGCATCGTTAGTTTGAACATGAGTGTGAGTACCAAGAACAGCACTTACAAGTCCGTCAAAAGCATAACCGAAACACATTTTTTCACCAGTTGCCTCAGCATGATAATCAACAATATGAATTGAGTCCTCTGATTCAATAGAATCAATTAATGATTTAAGCGAATAATATGGAGAAGAAACTTCTTCTTTCATAAAGGCAGTACCAAGAATATTTGTGACACGAATTTTAACTCCATGAACTTCAAATAAACGTGAACCTTCCCCACCAATACGTTTTGAGATATTTAGTGGCCTTACTAATGCATCTGCATCTTCAATATAGGTAAGTAGATTATCTTTTGATAAATAGTGGTTACCTAAAGTAATGCAATCAATTCCTGCATTTAATAACTCATAGTAGTGCTTTTCAATCAAACCTTTGCCATGAGTTGCATTCTCGCCATTAGCAATAACAAAATCAACTTGGTATTTTTTAACAAGTTTTTCAAGATTGTTAACGACTACTCGACGGCCAACTTTGCCGACAATATCCCCTAAAAATAGTACTTTCATTGGATGCTTTCTATCCGGATTTCAGCGGGAATTCTCGATTATTTTGCTGTTTCCACAGCTCTATATTCACGAATAACTGAGACTTTGATTTGACCTGGATAAGTCATTTCATTTTCAATCTTTTCACGAATGTCTCTAGCCATCTTATATGCGGCAAGATCATCAACTTTATCAGGAATTACCATTACACGAACTTCACGACCTGATTGCATTGCATAGCATTGGTAAACACCATCAAAGCCTTTACAAATTGTCTCAAGTTGTTCAATACGTTTAATATAATTTTCAAGAGTTTCACTGCGTGCCCCAGGTCTAGCGGCAGATAAAGTATCTGCAGCTTGAACTAAATATGCAATTAAACAATTCTGTGGAACATCTCCGTGGTGAGATTCGATTGAATTGATAACAACATCTGGTTCGCCAAACTTCTTTGCAAGTCTAGAACCAAGTTCAACATGGCTTCCGTCTTGTTCGAAGTCAACAGCTTTACCAATATCATGTAATAAACCTGCACGTTTTGCTAAATTTTGGTCAAGACCAAGTTCAGCAGCCATAATGCCGGCTAAGTATGCAGTTTCAATAGAATGGTCTAATGCATTTTGACCATAAGAGGTACGATATTTTAACCTACCAATGTATGTGCATAATTCTTTATTAATTTTTGGTAATCCAAGTTTAAATGCTGCTTCTTCACCAGTCTTTTGAATATCGGCATCAACGTCTTGTTGAACTTTTGCAACGATTTCTTCAATTCTTCCAGGTTGAATACGACCATCTTTAATTAATAAGTCCAATGACTTAGTAGCAACATATCTACGAATTGGGTTAAAACAACTTACGGTAATAACTTCTGGTGTATCATCAATAATTAAGTCAACACCAAGAAGTTGTTCCATTGTACGAATATTACGACCTTCACGACCAATAATACGACCTTTCATCTCATCAGATGGAAGAGGAACAACTGAAACTGTTCTTTCTTGAACTTCTTCTTGAGCATATTTTGAAATAGCAATGCTCAGTAATTCTTTAGCTTTTGCTTCAGCTTCTGATTTTGCTTCATCTTCTTTTGTTTTCATATATGAAGCAATTTCTCTAGCCATCTTACTTTCGACACGTTCAAAAATTTGGTCTCTTGCTTCGTTTACTGAAAGTTGACCGACTTTTTCGAGTTCGACAATAATAGAATCAATTTTCTCTTGAAGAGCTTTTTCTTTCTTGTCACATTCTTGCAAACGTCTATTTAGTTGATCGTTCTTTTGTTCAATAGCGTTTTCTTTAGTGAGCAAATTTGCATCTCTACGATCAATATTTTGCTCACGTTGATTTAATTTGTTTTCAAGATTAGCGTATTCTTGTTTTCTTTCGCGAATATCCTTTTCAGCTTCTTGCTTCATCTCCATGATTGTTTGTTTGCCATCGATTTGAGCATTTTTTCTAATTTGTTCAGCACGAATTTCAGCATCACGCAAAATTTTCTCAGCCTTATGTTGTGCATCTTTCGCCTTCATCGCTGGTAATAATTTGAGCAAGAAAAAACCAACGATAAGTCCCACGATTAAAGCAACAACAATGAGAATAATCCATACAAAATCTTTCATTTTTATTTCTCCTAAATATATGAATAGGTCAATCTATATCTAAAGATATAATCAACCGATAAATTAGATTATTACCTAAAACTACTCGATAGTAGATTTGATTATATATTTTTACGGTCTTGGACCGAAAATGAATCTATGGTAATAAGTACTTTCGTTAAAAGTACACAATCATTATATAGAAGTTGCTTTATAAATAAAACTGAAAATTTATTTTTAGGGAAATTAGATTATTTTTCTGCTTCGTCTTTTAAAGCTTCAACAATTTTCTTTTCAAGTTCTTCGAGAAGTTCTGGGTGAGTTTCTAAATAAAGTTTGAAGCTTTCACGACCGTTTGCTAAACGATTGCCTTCGTATTCAAACCAAGATCCTGTTTTCTTTAAAACACCAAGTTGAACACCGATATCTGCAATTTCTCCGGTTTTTGATATGCCTTTGCCATACATAATATCGAACATACATGTTTTAAAAGGTGGGGCAACTTTGTTTTTAACAATTCTTACTTTTACAACGTTGCCTTTAATATCGCTGCCTGTTCCAATTGCTTCTGAACGTCTAATATCAATTCTCACTGAAGCATAGAACTTTAATGCTTTACCACCTGTTGTGGTTTCAGGATTTCCGAATATGACACCGACTTTATCTCTTAATTGGTTAATAAAAATGACCGTACAATTATGAGTATTAAGAATACCTGCAATTTTTCTCATTGCCTTAGACATTAGTCTAGCTTGGAGACCAACAGTTTGATCAGTCATTTCTCCTTCAAGTTCAGCTTGCGGAACTAATGCTGCGACAGAATCAACAACAATAATGTCAAAAGCACCTGATGAAGCAAGCTTTTCAACAATTTCTAATGCTTGTTCACCATTATCTGGTTGTGAAAGAATTAATTCATTAATGTCGACTCCTAAATTTCTCGCGTAAATTGGATCGATGGAATGCTCAGCATCAACAAATGCGGCACGTCCACCCTTTTTTTGAGTTTCTGCAATCGCATGCAATGCTAAAGTGGTCTTACCACTACTTTCAGGTCCATAAATTTCAATTATACGACCTCGTGGATATCCGCCTATGCCTAGAGCATTGTTCAGTAATAGGCTACCCGATGGAATAACGTCCTCATCGACTTGAGGGCGTTGACCGAGTTTCATGATTGATCCCTTGCCAAAATTTTTCTCGATTTCAGCGAGGACATCATCAAGTTGATTTGTGTTATTTAATTTTTTATTCATAACATCTCCTCCTATTACTCAGTCAGGGGTAAATTTGAATTTATACGGGAAAAATTTTTTAAATTATTTTTAAATAGGCTAAATCTCGCATAGCGAGAACTGCCTCATTTCTAACCATATTTCTTTTTAGAGGTTTTTCAAACTCCTTAACAGTGGTTTCCTCTTTTGTCGCAACGCCAACATAGAAACATCCTACCGGCTTTCCTCCTGGTTCGCAGGTTGGTCCAGCATTGCCTGTAACCGAAACGCAAACATCAACATTTAAAAGTTTTCTTCCAAGTTCCGCCATTTCTTTCGCAACTTCTTTTGAAACAACTCCATACTTTTCAATAGTCTCACTTTTAACACCAACAATATTGATTTTTTCTTCGCAAGAATAGGTAACAACTGAACCCTTAAAAACAGCAGAACTACCGGGAATTTCCGTGAATTTTGCAGCAAAAAGGCCTCCAGTCATGGATTCGATTGAACCTAAAGTTAAACCTTTTTCTTTGTATGCTTTTAGGAGAGATTCCATTATTTTGAAAATTCCTTAAAAACTTTGCGATTTTGATAAATATAAATAATTCCACTAACCAAAGACATTAATGTCGCAAGATAGAAGAACCAATTTGAAATTTGAAGAGCTGGATGCCATTTAGAATCAAAGTAACTAAACGGCCAATCATTTAATAAAAGCATTGGAATAGCAATCATTTGTAGAATGGTTTTGGCTTTCCCGAATATATTTGCTGCGATAACGATGTTTTTCTTTACTGCAATAAGTCTAAGAGCATCAACAATTAAATCTCTCGCAATCATAAGAACCACGCAAATAGCGAGTATTGTTAGCATAAGCGAGTTATTGCGTTGTTCTGGTGCATATGCTTGTGGCACAAGTATGAAAATCATCATTGCATCATTTAGTAATTTGTCAGCAATTGGATCAAGGAATTTTCCAAGGTCAGTGACAAGGTTACATTTACGAGCAATTTTGCCATCAAGCATGTCAGTAAATGCAGCAATAATAAAGACACCAGTGAAGATAAGATAAACGATGTTAATCTTTGAATTTCCTATAGATTTCACGGAAAATTCAGGGATTAACGCCAAAACAAACATAGCAATAATCATTGCAAAAATTAGAACGATTCTGCTCACTGTAATCTTGTTAGGTAAGTTCATCTTTTTGTCTCCTTTTTTTGAGTGCCGACCCTGTAAGCCATGTTTTGTCTAGGATAATAATTTATCTACGGTTTCCCGTGCCAATCAGGATTCAATTCTCCCTCTTGACCTCCCCTACCAAAATTTGGGTTTCTCGCTTGTGGGGCTTGCCAACGTTTCATATCAGCGTTTCCGCTTGTTCGTCTCTGTGGTGCTTTATGGAACATCATCATGACCGAAGTTTTAGACTAGTTCCGCCATCACGTACTCCTACGTGCCTAGCGTTATTTTTTCCGCTAGCGCAATCACTACAGGCATCGCAGCCTGTGCGAGCATGGACTT
Source organism: Caryophanales bacterium UBA7029 (assembly GCA_002494205.1). Classification (GTDB taxonomy): domain Bacteria; phylum Bacillota_I; class Bacilli_A; order RFN20; family CAG-826; genus Fiminaster. The sequence continues at coordinate 3,742 of DLBE01000006.1, read as the reverse complement.
TCCTCTAGCTAATGCTAGCAATTATCCGGGTCGGAAAGTGCTTTTTTAGGATTGATTCCTTTTCTATAAAGGACCCTTTCATAAGCAGAGATCTTCTGGATTAACTCGTAGTTATCTCCATTAATAGAACTTGCTTGTTTCAACGAGTCAAATTTCTTTTTCAAAGAAGTTAATTCAAAACTCAGAGTTTGAATTTGTTTCTTTAATTCATCATTTTTGGCAAGTTGCTTTGCATTTTCTTGGACAAGCTCATCAATTGTTGATGCCGTAGCAAGATAGTCACTAATGATTTTGTCAAAAGTTTCATCGACCTCTAAAGAGTTGTACCCTTTTTGGGCAGGACTAAACTTAATGTTTAGAATTGTTTTTGCATCGTAATTGAGTTTGTTTGCCATAATAAAATGCTTTTTAATTATAATTAAAATTACTGATAAACTCAAATTGTTTTTAAAAAACAAGTGGGAATTGTTATAATAATTCTCGCTATGCAAGCTTTAGAAAAGATTTTAAAAAATAGAAAATCTCTTTGTTTCATCGATTTAGAAGGAACACAGTTTTCACACGAAATGATTGCTATCGGAGCAGTCAAAGTCGATCTCCACAAAGATGGTTCTATTAAGAAAATCCATAAAGGCTACTACACTTTGGTGAAACCAAAATCTAGAATCGGCAAAGTTGTTACCGAGTTAACCGGAATAACAGAAAAAGATGTAAAGGAAAATGGAGTTCCTTTTAGAGTTGCATTGAACGGACTCAAAAAATATATGGGATTTTGTTTTAACAAGTGTTTGTTTGTTGCTTTCGGAAATCACGACTTCAGAATTATGGCTCAATCTCTAGCTCATAACCTTGACGTTAATAAAGAAGACGTAGAAACCGTTATTAAACATCAATTTGATTTAGCTGACTTCCTTAGCACCTACATCAAAGATGAAAACAACAATAATTTGTCTTTAGCAAATTTCTTAAAAATCTTTAACATTGAGTTTAAAGGCACTCAACATAATGCACTAGCGGATACGCTTAATACAGTTTATCTGTATGACGCTTTCCTTAAAAATAAAGAAATAGTAGTCAATGAATATCGCAAAACCTTAGGCATGTATCGACATCTTCCTGAGCCTATTCATTTGGCTATTGAAAAATTATCCAAAAAAGAAAATGTCTCAGCTGAAGAGTTCGAATCATATGTCAGAAATTCACTGAAATGATTAAGTACTCAAACGGACAAAATTTTACGAAAAAACCCGAAAAATCATCAAAATTCTCGATTAATTCGACTTCTTTTTCGCACTCAAATAGAGGAATGAATTTAGAAGAAGATATCAACCTAAGCAACGAATATTACAAAGCAAACGAATCGTGCTTAGTAACAAAAAGACCAACTCCTATTAATGTAGTATCAGTTGACTATACAAAAGGAGCAGTAATAACGAATGCTTATTTTGAAAAACAGTCGACAACTGACTATAACGGAGTTTACAAAGGAAGGTACATTGATTTTGAAGCAAAGTCGACACAAAAAACGTCGTCCTTTCCATTAGCAAACGTTTCCAAACATCAAATTGATCATTTAAAACACGTTTTGAAGCATGGAGGAATTGCTTTCTTTATCATTGAATTTGCCAAACTTGATCAGGTGTTTTTGCTTGACGCTTCCTATGTCATTGAATATTTTGAAAACGGAACAAGGAAATCTATACCTTATCAAGATGTTTTAGAGAATGGTCACCAAATTAAAAAAGGCCTTGCGCCTCGCTTAGATTATTTAGAAATTATCGAGAAAAACTACATGAATTCCTAGTGATTTTTGCAAAATTGCTTCAATTTACAATTTGCACATTCAGGTGAAAGTGCTTTGCAAAAATACCTACCGAACCAAATAATTTGATGGTTTGTTTTAACAACCCTTTCTTTAGGGATAATTGACATATATTTTTGTTCAATTTTCTCAACAGAATCTTTTTCGCATGCAATGCCTAATCGTTTTGCAACTCTTTGCATATGAGTATCAACTGCTAGAACTGGATCATTAAATAATTCGCCGAAAACACAATTCTTTGTTTTATTTCCAACTCCTGGCATTGCTAACAATGCTTCTGAATCATGAGGAACTTTTCCGTGATATTGGGTCACTAAAATTTGTGCAATCTTAATAACATTTTTAGCTTTGACTTGATACATACCTAAATGTCGAATTATGAATTCGACATCTGAAAGATCAGCTTTAGCTAATTCTTCGACAGTTTTATATTTCGAAAATAAAATAGCAGTCGCTTGGTTAACAGATTTATCTGTTGTTTGAGCGGAAAGCATGACTGCTATTAAAAGTTCATAATCTTTAGAATAGACTAATTCACAATGTGCATCTGGATATTTTTCATCCAAATATGAGAATAATAATTCAGTATTAATCATCTATCCATTTTGCCTTAGCAATTTTAAGTGTCTCTTCAATGTTTTTATCCCACTTATCACTTGCAGCACTGGCACCAGTCTTTGCAATATCATCTCTAGTTTGCCATTGAAGAAGTAGTTTATCGATTGATTTGAATGTTTTCTTTCCTTTGGAAACGCATTCTCTCATAGCATCAATAATTGTGTCAGCAGGATAGCCGTGTTGAATCCAATCGTCTATAAGTGAATTTTCAAGTGGAGATAAAGTTGTCTTAAATTCTTTTTCAAAAGCCTTTTTTACTGAATCGATTGCTTCAGCTTTTTCTTTGTTGTTGTGGTTCTCGTCATCAGCGGCCATTTCTTCAGTAAATGTTTTAAGTAACTTCTTTTGAAGAGGTTTTAAAGAAACCTTAATTTTTTTGCCAGTGTCAAATACCAAAAGGCCTCTTTCGATTAACGTAACAAAAATTTTATCTAGTTCTTTAACATCTAAGTTCATTTTCATAGATAAAAGATCTGGAGTGATTAAAGTATTTTTTTGTTGTAAAAGATGATCAATCATCAAAATAACAGAAAGCTCATTCTCACTTAGTCTTAGCTTCTTGTAATACTCGATGAGTAAATATCTATAATCGATAGCATCTCTTTGCGAATCTGACATATTGTTTAGTATTCTATAATAATCTTTTAATAATTCAAGAATTATTTAAAACTATTTATTTTTCTTTCTTCTTCTTTAATCTTATCAGGATTAAGTTTTTCAAGTAAATAACTAAGGTTTTCCATAGCTTTTAATGTTTTTTTCTCAATCACAAAATTAAGTTTAGAAGCAAATCTTTTTGCTCTTAAAATTCTTAAAGGGTCTTCTTTAATACGGGTTTCAGGGTCCCCAATGAAACGAATGACTTTATTTTTTAAATCGTTTAATCCATTAGAAGGATCATATATTTTTCCATTTATATCTCTATAAATAGCATTAATTGTAAAGTCTCTTCTTTTATAGTCTTCTTCTAAAGACTTAACAAATTTAATTTCGGTTGGATGTCTATAGTCACTATAACTTTCTTCTTTTCTAAAAGTTGTAATTTCAGCCCTGCCAAACTCTCCTTTGTATTTTATACAACCATATTTCGCAAAAGTAGAATTGATATCTGGCAAAAATTTGATTATTTCTTCAGGAGTTGCATCTGTTGCAAAATCAAAATCGTATACTTCAATACCGAGTAAAGAATCTCTAACGCTTCCACCAACTTCAAAAATAGAGAATCCATTCTCTTTAAATTTTTTATCTAGAAACGCGAATAATTGGTTGTTCATTTTAAAATAAAAGGTGCTCTATGAGCAC
>DLBE01000050.1 GCA_002494205.1 Caryophanales bacterium UBA7029 | reverse complement strand
AATCTGTTTCACAGTTAACTTCAAGAATAATGGCTTTATCGCCACTAACAACAACACTTGCTAAACCTTCAGCAGCAATTCTAGAAGACTTGGCTTGTGCCTTAGCAATTCCTTTTTCTCTTAACCAGTCAATTGCTTTTTCGACATCTGAACCGGTGGCTTCAAGAGCTCTCTTACAGTCCATCATGCCAGCGCCAGTACGATCACGTAATTCTTTAATGAGTTCGATCATGCTTGGCATAATTATTTTTCCTCAGCTTTCTTTGCTGGAGCTTTTTTTGCTGCAGGTTTCTTTGCTTCAGGTTTTTCTTCAGCCTTTTCTTCTTTCACTTCTTCAGCTTTTGGAGCTTCAGGAGCTTTTTCTTCGCCAGCTTTTCTTGATTCTTCTTTTTGTTTACGGAGAGCTTGCATCTTTTCGAATCTTTCTTGCTTTTCTTGGCGAGCTTTTCTAATTGCTGCGATTCTTTCAGCATTTTCTTTATCTGCAAGTCTAACAGCATCTTTCATTGTTGCTTCTTCAAGTTCATCCTTAACATAAGCAACTTCGGTAATTCCGCCTTTTGATTCAACAACAGCGTCAGCCATTAATTTAACTAAAACAGTTAATGAACGAACTGCGTCATCATTTCCTGGAATAACATAGTCAACCATATCAGGGTCAGTATTTGTATCACAAATACCAAAGACTGGAATATGTAATTTACGAGCTTCTGCTACTGCATTGTGTTCGGTCATTGGGTCACAAACAAAGACTGCGTTAGGAATCTTTCTCATTTCTTTAATACCAGAAAGGTTCTTGGCGAGTTTTTCTTGTTCTTTTCTAAGTAAAGCAACTTCTTTCTTTGGAAGGCGGTCATATGTTCCGTCAATTTCCATAGTTTCAAGTTCTTTTAAGCGACGAATTCTTGATTGAATTGTCTTGAAGTTGGTTAAGGTACCACCTAACCATCTGTTTGTGATGTAGAATGATCCACAACGTTGTGCTTCTGCTTCTACTAAAGCCTTTGCTTGTGGTTTAACACCAACAAATAAGACTTTTCCGCTTTCATCAACGATTTTCTTTAAGGCAAGATATGCTTCTTTGACACATTCTGCTGATTTGACAAGGTCAATAAGATAGATTCCGTTACGAGCACCATAGATGTATTTGCCCATTTTAGGATTCCATTTTCTTGTGTTGTGTCCAAAGTGAACTCCACCTTCAAGAAGTTTTCTGATGGTAATGATTGGAGCATTTTCGTCATGCATTACCATTTCCATGACGTTTTCTTCTGCAGCTGGTTTTTCTTGAGCAACTGCTTCGACTTTCTTTTCTTCTGCCATTTTAGGCCTCCTATTCGTTTTTGCCTCCACTACTTCTAACAATCTCCCCCGTTTTCGACCCCGTGGTCACGGGACTCGGAAATTGAATTCATAGTGTGTGTAATTCTCTTTCTCTATAAGAAAAAGAGTGTCAATATAATAGCACTCCCATTGTAATAACTCAAATAGTTTTTAAACTATATGAAAATTGTTAAGAATTTCAACGCTTTTTGGCTCTTGGATGAGACATATTGAACTGCTGTTTCATAGCTTCTTCGGTTATGTGAGTATAAATTTGTGTTGTATTAATTGATTCGTGACCGAGCAATTCTTGAATAACTCTTAAATCTGCACCACCTTCTAAAAGATGGGTAGCAAAGGTGTGTCTAAATGTATGAGGGTGAATCCCAAGTTGAAGATTACACTTCTTTTGAATCTCATCAACAATGTATTCAACACCTCTAGTGGTTAATTGTTCACCTTTAGAATTTGTGAATAAATAATCACTTTTAGAGTATCTATAGTTAAGATAATCTACTATTGTAGATTGGCAAGATTTTGAAAACATCACCAAACGTTCTTTTCTTCCTTTTCCGAAAACTCTGATAACACGATTTTTCATATCGATTGAGTTCATCTTAATATTCACAAGTTCACTAACTCTGATACCAGAGGCATAAAGAAGTTCAATTATGGCTTGATCTCTATATTTCAAGTTGTCTTTTCTTTCCTTATTTTTCTGGAAGAGTAATTCAACCTGCTCCAAATAAAGAGCTTCCGGATAACGAATCTCTTTTTTAGGAGCTCCCACTAATAAAAATGGGTTAGATTTTATGTAATTTTTCTTCATTAAAAACGAATAAAAATGACGCAATGCAGCAATTCTTCTACAGCATGTTATTTTGCTTTTTCCTTCTTCAAGTTGCTTGGATAAATAAATTCGAATTAACTGTGGGTTAGCATCAATAAACCCATGTCCAACACTTCCTAAAAAAGTAGAAAAATTAACAATATCCTGCTCATATGATTTTATAGTTAAGTCTGAGTAGTTAAGCTCAAACTTTAAATGCTGCAAAAATTCTGAAATCTCAGTCATTTACTTTCGCCCAAAATTTATCAGTTTCAACAAGTGAATTTTGAATAGTTTCTTCACGATTATGTTTATTTGCTCCATACAAAATTCCAAAGTTTGCGTTCATAGGTTGAAAAGTATCCGGATTACCATTTACAACAAAGTTGTACAATGAGCCTAACATAGTCTTTAAAGAAGGAATTACCTGTGCTTTTCCTTCTAATTTTTTATATAAAAATGAGGCCGCTAAAATTCCCATTGCGGCAGATTCTACATAACCTTCAACCCCTATTAATTGACCAGCTAAAAAAGTATTTGGTTTTGCCTTTAAACTTAGGTCTTTATTGAGTGCTTTTGGAGAGCAAATATAAGTGTTTCTATGCATGAGTCCATAACGAACAAATTCAGCATTTTCGAGTCCAGGAATCATCCTGAAAACTCTCTTTTGTTCTGGATAAGTTAGGTTTGTTTGGAATCCAACAATGTTAAATAAATCGCCATTTAAATTATCTTGTCTTAATTGGATAACAGCATGAAATTTTTCTCTACCTTCAACTTGCAGTCCTTTCGGTTTCATTGGTCCGTATCTTAATGTATCTTTTCCTCGTTTTGCCATTACCTCGATTGGCATACATCCTTCAAAGTAGTTTTTATCAAAGTCATGAACAAGCGCTACTTGGGCATTAATTAATTCTTCATAAAATCTATCGTATTGTTCTTCTGAAAATGGGCAATTAATGTATGAATCATCACCTTGATCATAACGAGATTTTTTGTAAGCAATATTCATATCAATTGAATCTTTTGAAACAATAGGAGCAGACGCATCGAAAAAGAAAAGCGATTTTTGACCAATTGTATCTGCCAATTTACTTGCTAATTTATCAGCTGTTAAAGGACCAGTTGCAATAATTGTGGGTCCTTCTATGAAGCCGTCAATTTCCTTTTCGTGAACAACTAAATTAGGAAAATTTCTAAGAATTTCAGTGATTTTTTGAGAAAATGCATCTCTATCAACACTTAAAGCATTCCCGCTAGGAACTGCCGTTTCAGCTGCTACTTTCATAGTTAATGAGTCCATATGTCTCATCTCTTCTTTAAGAAGTCCGCAAGCATTATCTAGTTTATTTGACTTTAGAGAATTTGAACAAACTAATTCACCAAAATTACCAGTTACATGTGCGCCAGTCATTTTTTTAGGGCGCATTTCGTATAAGTGAACTTCATAATTTCTTTTTAAGAAAAAATAACAGGCTTCAACACCCGCAAGTCCACCGCCAACTATATTCACTTTTCGCATAAGATGATTATAACAAAAAAGTAAGCATCTAGCTTACTCATTTGTCTAATTTTTCAATATGATGGCATTTTGGGTAATTGCTACAACCAAGGAATTTCTTCTTTCCCCTTCCTCTAACAATTAAATCGCCACCACATTCAGGGCATTTTTTCACAACTTCAGTAGTTGTTTCTTCCTTTTTAATATAATTACATTCTGGATAACCGGAGCAAGCAACAAATTTTTTGTTACGCTTTCCCACTCTATAGACCAAAGGTCTTCCACATACTGGACATTTCTCGCCAGTTAAATTTTCTTCATCTTCTTCAGATTCGCGATATGAACAAGTTGGGAAATTGGAACAACCAATAAAGGTTCCATATTTAGATTTTTTATAAACTAAAGGTGCACCACATTTTGGACACATTTCTCCAGTATATAAATCGCCATCGGTATAAATTTTCTTCTCGCCTGATTCAACGACTTTCATAAAACCGTTATAAAAATCAGTTAAAGTTTTAGTTTTTGTTGTCTCGCCTTCTTGAATTTTATCTAGTGTTTCTTCCATTTGAGCAGTGTATTTAACATCAACAAAAGTTGGGAAATATTTTCTTAATACAATTGCAGTCTTTTTGCCTTGCTCAGTAGTATTAATAGATCCAGATTTTGAAACTACATATTCACGTTTCAAAAGTGTTGCGATTGTAGAAGCATAAGTTGATGGACGACCAATCTTCTTTTCTTCCATAAGTTTAACAATTTTAGCTTCTGTATAACTTGCAGGGGCTTCAGTAAACTTCTTTTCATTATTAACTTTGTTAATAATAAGTTCTTCATTTACACTTAAAGAAGGTAAATTGTATTCTTCTTGTTTCTCATGACTTAAACGTGTGTAACCATCAAAAACAACGCTTGCAGATTCAGTTTTAAATACAACGCCATCAACATCAAAAGTCACTTGAGTAACCGACTCTTTTTTTGGTGCCATAAGAGAACAAAGGGCTCTCTCATAAATAAGCTTATATAACTTATATTGATCTGGTGTTAGATAACCTTTAATAGATTCAGGAGTGACATGATTTGAAGTTGGTCTAATAGCTTCGTGGGCGTTTTGTGCTCCGGCAACTGCCACAACTTTTCTTTTACCACAATACTCAGGGCCAAAAGTTTTAGAGATAAAATCCTCTGCACGTCCAACAAATGTATCTGAAAGATATGTTGAATCGGTACGAATATAAGTAATTAAACCAGTGTGTTCACCTTTAATTTGAACACCTTCATATAGTTGTTGAGCTAAACTTGAGGTCTTTTTAGTAGAAAATTTATAAGAATTAAAAGCTTCTTGTTGGAGAGTTGAAGTTGTAAACGCTGGTTTTGATTCAACAACTCTAATTGATTTTTTAACGTTTGTAACTTTTGCTTTTCCGCATTCAAGTTTTTTTAAAATTTCAGCATTAACATCTTCGTTTTCAATCTTCTTAAATTCTGAAAAACTATGGAAATTTGCAGAAATTTTCGCATTATTCTTCTTTAATTCTATAGATAATGACCAGTATGGTTCTGGTACGAACTCTTCAATTTCTTTATCGTGATCACAAATTAATTCAAGCGTTGCAGATTGAACTCTTCCCGCAGAAGGAGATTTAATCTTCTTTTGCATAATATTTGAAAGTCTAAACCCAATAATACGGTCAATAATTCTTCTTGTTTCTTGTGATTCTACAAGATTCATATCAATTACGCGTGGATGCTTAATTGCATCATTAATTGAAACGCGTGTAATTTCATGAAACTCAAGACGTTTTGTGGTCTTAGGATCAAGACCTAAAATTTGAGTTAAGTGCCACGCGATAGCTTCACCCTCACGATCAGGGTCGGTAGCAAGGTAGATATCATCTGCCTTGCGTGCTGCTTCTTTAAGTTCATTAACGGTTTTACGTTTGCTTGAAGAAATCACATAAGTTGCTTTGAAATCATTATTAATGTCTACTCCAAAACCACCCTTTCCACTAGTGGAAAGGTCTCTTAAATGTCCCACTGTTGCAAGCACTTGATAACCTTCTCCTAAGTAACGGGAGATTGTGTGACATTTGTTTGGAGACTCAACGATTACCAACTTCATAAGCGACCAATACTATAGATGGTAAAATTAACAAAGTCAAAGGCCTATTTTTATTAAAGAAATAATTATTCTTTAACATTTTTAGTTTTCGAAAACGGGCCTTTTGCTAACAATATTTGCAATATCATAAATGTCTTCGGGAGTCTCAACTAAAAAAGCTCCTTCACTAATTAATTTATTGCAAATTGATTCTTCACCAGCACGTGTGGGAACGCAACAGACATTGCCTCCTTTATGTGCCATTAAACATGCGGTAATTTGTGTACCAGATCTTATTTTTCCTTCAGTTACTAATAGGTTCTCACATAAGCCTGCAATAATCCTATTTCTTATTGGAAAGTTGGTTTGATCTGGCGGAACATCTGGTGGGTATTCAGATATAACTAAATGGTTTTTGCATAATTCTTCATATAAATCCTGATTTTCAGGTATATAACAAAAATTAATTCCATTTCCCAAAATAGCAACAGTTTTGCCCCTATTGTTTATTGCGCACCTGTGCGCGATAGAGTCAATTCCGATTGCTAAGCCTGAAATTATAACGAAGTCTTTAGCAAGTTTTGTAACAAAAGAATTAGTCGTCTTCTCACCATAATAAGTGAATTTCCTTGAGCCAACCACCGCTATTTTGTTTCGTTTATCACTAATAAGAGAAATGTCACCTATATAATAAAGAACGAAAGGTGGTTTAATCATATTCTTTAGTGATTCAGGATAAATACCTTCATCCAAAATAGTTATAAAGTTACCATTGTATTTCTTTGTATAGTTTTCAACTTCTTCAGGATCATATTCATTTTGATTTGTTTTAATATTGTTATAAATTTCGTCCCAATTTCCACTATATTTCAAAGATAAATAAAGTAAGATTTCACGTTGTGTCATAATAACCTCCTCTATAATTCAGTCAATATGAAAAACGCAAACCTACGGATTTTATTTTTTTGATTTATTTATAAATCACTTTTTTATAAGTCAAAAAGGTTCATTTCCTGTAAAGCAACTTTTGCTACAGGTTTATAAGAATATCTATGTACACCCTCAATTGGACCATATTTTTTAAGTGCATCCATATGCATCTTAGTACCGTAACCTTTATGTTTATCAAATCCATATTCAGGATATTTTTTAGCAAGTTCATCCATCATATGGTCTCTAGTCACTTTTGCAATTATACTCGCTGCTGCAATTGGTAAAGCTTTAGCATCGCCCTTAATTATAGGAACCACTTCAACATCAAAACCTTTCAAAGGCATCGCATCTGTAAGAATTAAATCAAACTTAACTTTAAGATTATTAATTGCCTCTTTCATTGCTTTCTTTGTGGCTTCATAAATATTTAATTTGTCTATTTCTTCCGCTGAAACAATTCCTACTCCATAGGCAACTGCATCTTTTTTAATAATTTCAAAAAGTTCTTCTCTTTTCTTTTCAGAAAGTTGTTTGGAATCGTTTATTTCCTTATTAATATACGCGCGAGATAAAACGCAGGCGGCTGCGACTACTGGACCAGCCAAAGGTCCTCGCCCAGCTTCATCAACACCAACAATGACTTTTATCTTCTTTGAATAAAATTGTTCTTGATAATCTAAGGCCATACTAGATTCTTTCAAAAGTTATTTTACCCAATAAGCCGTTTTTTACTTCATTTAAGAAGACTTTATGGGTTTTGTCGATATCTTGACCGCCCTTAAGTAAATAGCCACGCTTAATGGCGATTTCTTTAAACGCTTCATCAGCAGTTTTATTTTCATCAAGATAATCAAAACGAGACTTCAAATTTTCAAAATAGTTTTCTTTAATATAATTAAAGGCAATCTTCGCAAGTTCATCATTAGGTAAAATCTCTTGGCTTATTGATCCAACTAATGCAAGGTTAATAGCTTTCTTTTCATCCTCATAAGAAGGAGGCAAAATACCCGGTGTGTCTAATAATTCAAACTTATTAGAAACTTTAATCCATTGTTGTGATTTTGTGTGTCCGGGTTTATTTTGAACTGATGCTGCATGTCTTCCTGACATTTTATTTATTAAAGTGGACTTACCAACATTTGGAATGCCAATAATCATTGCCCTGATAGGCTGTGGTTTCATTCCTTTTTCTATATATTTTTGGTTTTTGTTCTCACCGAGTTTTTCAACTTCTTTAATAATATTTTTTACATCATTTGGCTTGTTTAAATCCGAAAATACAGCGGAAAAACCTTGGTTTTTGAAATAATTAATCCATTTTGCAGTTTCTTTGGAATCTGCTAAATCGGTTTTTGTTAAAACAACAAGTCTTAGTTTATCTTTTGTTATTTTGTATAAAACTTCGTTTCTTGAGGACAACGGAATTCTGGCATCTAAAAGTTCAACAATAACATCTACTACTTTAAGACGTTCTTGTACTTCTATTTGAGCCTTTTTCATGTGGCCTGGATACCAGTGAATTTGTTTCATTATAAGTACCTTGGAGAATGATATTTAATATCTTTAACGTCGAGTTTTCCCTTTTCATTCATAAAGACTGTAGCTGTAGCACATAAAGCAATTGCTTTCCCAACAATATCATTCTTTGGAATTGCTCCAACGTCGCGAGAGTCAGAAGAATGAGCTCTATTATCGCCGCAAACATAATATTCATTATCTTTTAATTTGATTTTGCCAGCTGGATAAGAACCTGCAGCAATATATTTGTTTTCAACAGGTTGTTCAATCAATTCTCCATTTACATAGAGATCACCGTTATTCTTATTGCCTGCTCCAGTTACAGTAAACCAAATAGTTTCGCCTGGAAGACCAATAATGCGTTTAATCTTATTTGATGTGTCAAGTTCATGATATTTAGTAACAACAACATCAAAACGCTTTAATTTATTAATGGCTTTTTCGTGTTTATCCATAACTCCATAATCAACAACATATCCAATGGATGAAGGACCACTAAACTCAGTTAATGGATCTCCGTTTGCGTCATTTCCATCACCATTTAATGTTGGATACATTGATTGTCCATTTACCCAAAAAGGAGTTAAATAAACTCGTTGATAATATATAAAACCTTCTACAACTAAAAGAGCTACCGAAATCACGATAACGATAATTGGTAAAAAATCTTTGAATCTTTTTCGATTTTTAATCGGTTTTGTATTCTCTTCTTTTTTGTCCATGCCTACATTATACGCCTACTAGTTTTAGCTATCAAAAACAAAGTTTAATTCTTCTAAAATAAAGCAAAGAAAAAACCCGATTTCTCGGGTCTATTCTAAGCCTTTTATTAAAGAACTTCTTTAATACGAGCGGCTTTGCCAGAACGATTACGTAAGTAGAAAATTCTACTTCTGCGAACTTTACCACGTTTTTCAACCTTAATACCAGCAACTACTGGTGAATTAATTGGGAAAGTTCTTTCAACACCAACACCTGAAGAGATTTTTCTAACAGTGAAGGTTTCGCTGACACCGGAGCCGCAGCGTTTAATTACAACGCCTTGGAAGACTTGGATACGTGATTTGTTGTTTTCAGTAATTCTGACGCTAACAGAGACAGTGTCACCAGCTTTGAATTCAGGAACATCTTTCTTGAGTTGACGAGCAGTAATTTCTTTTACAATGTTTGTGTTCATGTCTTGACCTCCTTTTTACAAGTAATGTTTTGGTGCGTTCATATCAATTTATGAAAGCGGGACGCCCTCAGCAAGTTTTCTAAACTCGCAAGGAAGATAATACTCTTTAATAAAAAGAGATGCAAGTTTTTTTGTGGTGTTAAGTAAAATTACTTGACACCTATTCTTATCTATATATAATAGATGTCGGTAAAAAGGAGAATAAAACTATGTCAGTTAAAATTAGACTTACCAGAATTGGCCGTCATAAAGATGCCATCTACCGTGTCGTTGTTGCAGATTCAAGATTTGCAAGAGACGGACGTTATGTTGAACAAATTGGATACTATGATCCAGCAAAACCAGAAGAAGCAGCCGACAT
>DLBE01000052.1 GCA_002494205.1 Caryophanales bacterium UBA7029 | reverse complement strand
ATACAGTTAACAACAATAAGTGAGATAAATACGCCCAAAGTTGAATAAAGTTCAGGCAAGAAAGCATTAGTCATCATTTTTACTATAGTAACGAATGTAGCAATGATAACAATATAAGCTGGAGTTCTAATCTCTTCAGGAATAATTTTTCTAAGTAAAGAAACAAGCATACTTGAGAAAACTAAAACAATTGTAAAAAGTAAGCCCATACCAAGTGCTGCTTCAATTGTTTTTGTGGTTGCTAAAGCAGGACATGTACCAAGAATGGACACGAAAAGTGGGTTCTCAACGAAGAGACCTTTCAAGAAATTCTTTTTTGTGTAACCTTTTTCTTTCATTCTTCTTACTTCCAAAGTTTATTTGCTAACGCACTTGCTTCGTTTACCATATCTCTTACAAGTTTTGCACCATAAGTTGCACCACAACTAACATCTTCTAATTCTCTATCGTTAGAATTAAGTGGTTCTATATAATTTTCAACTAAAGTTGAAGCGTAAGTTTGTTCGTTTTTAATTAAAGATAATCCTTTAAAGCCTTTTGTTAAGCTATCAAAGCCAGAAATTAATGAAATTTTGCCATACATATTTGAACCTTCTGACTTAAATGCGTATCCCAAAAACTCATTTTTGTTACTAGAAACTTCAAAAAATTGAACAATGTAAGTGTATCTTTTAACTAAAGTTGCATCTTTAGCACGTTTAACTTTGATGTTATTTCCAAATATTTCTTTAATACCTTCATTTAGTTTATTTTCTTCATTTTGAAGAATTTTTTGTTCAGTAATAAAGTTAGTTAAAGCAATAAGTCCACCAGCGACTGCTGCAATTGAACCTAAAATAACGCCTGTTAAGATGTATTTCTTTACCTTAGGCATGATATACACCTCCAAAGCGAATGATAATAAATGTAAAAATTGCCGGAATTATCACTAAAAGTGATGTGATAATAATTTTTTTAACAGTAAACTTAGAACTACTCCACTCATAATGATCAAGGAATGGAGCAAGCATATTTACAATTAGTATTGAGAATGCGACACCTTCTGGAAGCGCGGCAAAAAGACGAATAAAGACAGTGAAAACAGCTGCAATAATTCCATACATCACTCTACTTGGTGAGTTAATAGGTGAAGTTACTGGATCAGTTAACATAAATACTGCGCCAAATAAAACACCACCACTTAACAAGCTATAAAGAGTGAAAATAAATGGATTTACATTTACATCTAAAGAATGAACTGAAAGTCCTGCGATAAGCATTAAAATTGAGAATGTTCCTAAGTAGGAAACAGGAATTCTCCAATCGATACTTCTTCTAATTAAAAGATAGATTAATCCGGCAATAATTGTGAGTTTATAAACTTCACCAAGAGTGCCTGGAATCTGACCAAATAACAAATTAGTTAATGAATATTCATTAATATGTGATAAATAACCAGCATTTGTAAGTCCTAAAGGAGTAGCTCCAGCGGCTGCATCAGGAATTTTGTAGAACCAAGTTGAGATATCAGAATATTTCCCGTATTGACTTCCAAAGCAAAGCTTTGCGAAAACCATACCTACGACTGCTGGATTAAAAATATTACTTCCTAGTCCACCAAAGACCAACTTGCCAAAAACAATTCCAACAAGTGAGCCAATAATAACAGCATAAATTGTCGCAGTTGGAGGCATGATAAGAGTAAAGATAACTGCTGAGATAGCAGGAGTTAAGATATTATTTTTATCAACTTTGCCTTTATAAGCATGTTCAAATTTTTCTTTAAAAATATGTTTTAAGCCATCTTTTGGCATCATATTTTTAAGACCAATATAGGCAAGTTCTGAGCCAATCATTATAAATAATGATATTCCTAGCGTATAACCAGTTTGGGCAGGGAAAACAATAAATGCAAAAATAAGCGTTGGAGCAAGCGCGATTAAAACATCAATCATCATTCTAGCGACGCTTGATTTTCTTCTTAAATGTGGCGCATTTTCCTTAACTATTGTCATAATTTTGCAAAAATCTTAGCCCTTCTAATATAATCTGTAACTTGAATTTTTGATGTACAAGAATAAGCGCAAAGTCCACATTCAATACATTTAAGTGGGTTAAGTGCTTTAATTCTTTCTTTGTCCAAAGATTTGACTGCATTCATAATTTGAACTGGTTCTAGTCCTACTGGACAAGATAAAACACAGCTTCCGCATCTAACACATGGTTCTTCTTTATAAGAAGCTTTATCAAAGACAATGATTGAAGTAACAGTTTTAGTAATAATACAATCATCGCTCGGAACAGATGCTCCCATCATCGGTCCACCTAAAATAAAGACTTTGTCTTTTTCTGGATTTTTATAGCCGCCACAGAGCGGGATAAGTTCTTTGATTGGGGTGCCAACCAAAACTCTAAAATTATGTGGATGAGTAATTCCATCTCCAGTAATTGTAATGTTTCTCTTTACAACTGGCATGTTGTATTTAATTGCTTTATAAACACCAATAATTGTAGAAACATTAAAATTAATGATTCCGCGATTAGATGGAAGTTCTCCTGGATTAAGTTTAATTCCGGTTGCTTCTTTAATCATCGCAACTTCCCAACCTTGTGGGTAATAGTTTTTTACTAAACAAAGTTCTATACCGCTACCCTCAAATTCTTTGAGAATCTCTTTATAAGCAGCTTCAATATCTTTGTATTTTGATTTAATGCAAATTAAAGCTTTTTTACAATTAAAAGCTTGCATTACATATTTAATACCATTAATTATCCTATAAGGATATTCAAGCATTATTCTATGATCTGAAGTGATATAAGGTTCACATTCAATACCGTTGATTAGAATTAAATTAATTGGTTTATCAGTTTGAAATTTAATATAAGTAGGGAATGAAGAACCACCTAAACCAACTAAGCCACATTTTTTAATGATTTCTGTCATTTCAGCCTTGGTTAATTTAGCAATTTCTTCTGGAGTTCTTTCTTTACAAGAAGGATCGAACGTATCTTTAAAATCATTTTCGATTTTAATAAAATCGATTAATTTACCATTTCTATGATAATGTTTTTCTAAACCGACAAAAGTTCCAGAACAAGGAGAGTGAATTGGCTGTTCAAAAAACCCACCATTTCTAACTCCGATTTGCTGACATTTATTAACGTGATCGCCTTCTTTTACGAATAATTCGTACTTAGCACATCTAGCGTTTGTGGTCGCACAAAAAGCATATTTAGGTTCAACATAACGAATTGTTGGAAGCTGTCCGACAAGTTTTTTTGTGTCCTTAATATGTCTTGTCTTTTCAATCATATAAATATTTTAGAACATTTCTAAATAAGAATCTATTATAAAATAATAAAGCTCTATTTGCGCTTGTTCTTATTTTAAATATTTAGATAAAAAAAGACCGATAAGAACTAACTTTTCGGTCTATTTTATCTTATGATAGCTTATTTCTTAAGTGGGTATTTTTCACGATTTGAATCATAGTGAGTGTGAAGCAATTTTTCACTAAGTTCAGAAAGTGGATGCCCAAGGAAATCAGCGTAAATCTTTTTGATATCTGGGTTGTTGTGGGATTGTCTAACCTTTTGATTAACGTCTTCTTGATATAAAACTGAAGCACGTTTTTGACGATAAGTATCTAAAATATCATCATCTTCATTTGGTAAGAACATTGGTTTAACGTATGGTTGACCACCACCATTAATACATCCACCTGGACAACCCATAATTTCAATAAAGGCATATGGAGATTTACCAGCTTTAACATCTTCAAGCAACGCCTTAGCATTTTTCATACCTGAAGCAATTGCAACTCTAAGAGTTGTGCCACTAATATCAATGCTTGCTTCTCTAACGCCTTCAAGGCCTCTAACAGCTTCAAATGCGATCTTTTCGTGCTCTTTACCAGTTAAATAGAAGTAAGCTGTTCTAAGTGCTGCTTCCATAACGCCACCAGTAACACCAAAGATAACACCAGCACCAGAATATTGGCCAAGTAAATCTTGATCCCAATCTTCGTCTTCTGGGAGTTTATTCCAGTTAATACCGCAACGTTTAATCATCTTAGCGACTTCACGAGTTGTTAAGACGGCATCAACATCTCTAACTCCATCAACTTCCATTTCTTTACGAGATTTCTCGTACTTTTTGGCAGTACAAGGCATGATTGAGACAACAAAGATGTCTTTTGGATCTAAATTATGTGCTTTTGCAAAGTAAGATTTTGTAATTGCACCTTGCATTTGATGAGGGCTCTTACAGGTTGAAACATTAGGAATTACTTCTGGGTAGAAATATTCCATATAATTCATCCAACCTGGAGAACATGATGTAATTTGTGGAAGAACACCGCCTTTTTTGATTCTTTCAATAAGTTCGCTTCCTTCTTCCATAATTGTTAAGTCAGCACCAAAGTTAACGTCAAAGACACGGCTAAATCCGAGTCTACGAAGAGCGGCAATCATCTTTTTAGTACCATTTGTACCAATCTTTTCGCCGAATTCTTCGGCGATTGCAGCTCTAACTGCAGGAGCAACTTGGCAAACGACAAATTTGCCATCTTTCATTGCTTTATCGACTAAATCTATTTCACTATGCTCTAAAAGTGCGCCAGTTGGACAAACAAGAACACATTGTCCACATTGCATACATGGTGAATTTGCGAATGATCTATTTTCAGCTGGAGCAACGATAGTTTTAAAACCACGTCTTTCAAAGCCTAAAATTCCAATACCTTGGATGTTTTTACATGCTTCAATACAACGTCCACAAAGGATACATTTGCCAGTATTTCTAATAATACCTGGGGCAACTTCGTCGATTGTAGCTTCTGTTTGAACACCAACGAATTTTTTATCTCTTGCACCAACCATTTTGGAGACTTCAAGAAGTTCACAGTGTCCATTTTTCTCACATTGTAAACAGTTCTTTTCGTGGTTGGAAAGAAGTAATTCAACAGAATTTCTTCTTGCTTCCATTGCTTTTTGAGAAGAAATAATAATTTCCATGCCTTCGTTGACTGGGTAAGCACATGAAGCTACTAAGCCTCTTGCACCAACAACTTCAACTAAACAAACACGGCAACTTGCGAGTGAACATTCACCCTTTTTCCAAGAGCAAAGTGAAGGAATGTTATAGCCACATTTTCTACAAGCTTCAAGAACGGTTAAGTTATCTTCAACTTGGTAGGATTTGCCTTCAATTTTGATATTTACTAAAGCCATTTTTCATTCCTCCTTATTTCTTAATAATTGCACCCATACGGCAACCTGCTAAGCAGCTTCCGCACTTGATACATTTCTTAGGATCGATAACATGCACAAATTTGCCTGGGAATGGATTACCATTAGGCATTTTTGCTTGTTCTGTGCCTGGTGCAATAGCACCAACTGGACAGTTACGAGCACAAAGTCCACATCCAATACATTTTTCAGGTCTAATGAAGTATTCCATCATTGACTT
>DLBE01000040.1 GCA_002494205.1 Caryophanales bacterium UBA7029 | reverse complement strand
CGCCAACTTTGAATTTTTCATAACCATATTCTGGTGCAATTGACCAGTCAACATCACCAATAGTACCTCTTTGTGGGAGTTCTCCATCAGCTTCTTTAACAACTGTTAAACGTTTACCGACAAGCGTATCAACATTTGTGATGTGTTTTCTTTCTTCTTTCTTCTTATGGAGAAGTCTTGGGACGATTAAGCTACCTAATAATCCAACGACGATAAATACGGCGAACGGAATAATAAGTTGAATAACTTCTCCTTCAACTTCAAGTGCGGTTACTGCTGCGGCTGCAATCATGCCTAACATGGCTCCAAAGCTCCACCAGAATGCGCCTTTGACATTCTTATAGTAATAGATTGCTGAAGCAACGGTGGAAGTGACTGCTAAGACACCCCAACAAATTCCGAGCATGATGTTACCATCAACGATCGCGAGTACAGTTGATCCAAAAAGTGCAAGTAATGCAACGAACACTATAGGATAACTACGGACGAGTCTTGCCACTAGGATTAAAAGCGCACCGGCTGCAAACACTAGTAAGGCAATTACAAATAGTGATGACATAAATATTTCCTCCTGTATTAATGTCGAACGATTTTTTTGACGAACCATACTGTTGGTCGTAAGAATGGAATCATAACCACTGCTGCGCAGAGATTGAATGTAAGGTGGAATATAGCAACCTTAAATTCTGGATTAATAAAATCTGCGTTTGCCACTTCGAAGAAAGGTTCTCTAAGTGGTGTATAGATAACTGCAATAAACATTGCAGCACCAACTAAGTTGAATGTCGTATGGAACAAAGCGGTTTGTCTTGCTGTTCTTGAACTTCCGAATGCGGCAATCCAAGAAGTGAAACATGTACCTATGTTTGCACCTACGACTAAGCAGAGCGCGCTCTCGATTGGGAGCAACTTACCTGCTACTAAGAAGACAACCATTGATGTAACAACTGACGATGATTGAACAATCATAGTAAGTCCAATTCCAATTGCAATAAGTAATAGCGGATTATCTGTGGAATTGAATATGAAGTTAATTACATCTCTGAATGCTTCGTTTTGTAAATTGGAACTCAATAGTTGAAGACCAATGAACAAGACACCAAATCCAGCAACAATATGTCCAAATATTCTTAGTTTTGGTCTCTTCGATAGAAGAGGGATAGCCCCAACGAAAGCCAAGAAGGCAAGATATGGAGTGATGTTGAATGCGGACAACGAGACAATGAATGTGGTGACTGTTGTACCTACGTTAGCACCTATGATACAAGCACAAGCTTGGAAGAGTGTGATGTATCCAATATCTGCAAGTCTAACGAGTGTAACGGAGGTAACGTCCGATGATTGAGAGAACACTGTATGTATAAGACCGGCACCAAATCCGCCAAATCTTGTTCTACAGTTGAATCCTCTTGTGAAGATGGATCCGCGTCTCTCGGTGGCTTGGACAAAGCCTCTAGACATTAAGTTAATACCGACCAAAAAGCAACCGCATGACGTTAACACGACCATTATGGCAAAAAGTGTTTCAGTTATTGGTGCAGCTGCAAAGGTCATAGTTTAACTTATTTCTCGACGTTTACTTCTACTACTGGAGAAGCTTCTTCTTTTGCTTTCTTTCCGTCTTTGAAAGCATCAGCAACAACATGGGCGCCTGTAATGAAGTCGCTCAAGTCGCTTGGAATAAAGACTTTGTTTGCAGAACCTCTTGAAACTTCTTCGAGGGTTTCGTAGCCACGAAGTCTGATGTGTTCTGTCATGACGTCTTCGTCTTTCATCTTTCTATAGCCTTCGGCTCTTAAGATGTTTGCTCTCTTTTCGCGTTCTGCGATAAGGACATCGTCCATAGCTTTTTGCATTGAATAGCCAAGTTCAAATTCTTTGACTTCAACACGATTTGCTTTAATACCCCAGTTGTTGGTTGCAATATCAAGTTCTTCACGAATTTGTTTGTTAATTTTTGCACGAGCTTGTAATGCTTCCTCTAAAGTGAGGCCTGAAACGATATTACGGAGAGTGGTGATAGCAAGTAAAACTAATGATTCTTCTGGCTCATCAACACCATAGTAGTAAAGGAATGGATCTGTAACAGAGAAGAAAATAACGATATTTGCACCAATAGATGCATTATCTTTAGTAATTAAATTGACTCCGGAGAATCTTGTTGGGCTATTGAGAACTTTATAGTTCTTGCGTAAAGCATCAACAAAAGTGGCACCTTTTGGGAAATGGAGGTCGCCATCTAATTTAAGAGCAAATAATTTACGGACTTTATCATTTGAAGTATCAATATGACGTTCACGTAAATCAACGAAATCTTGAATATGATTTTCTTGAAGTGGGTAAAGACCAGCTCTACGGCTATGTCTATCTTGATGACGCGGATAGTACTTAACAGATGCTGCTAAAGCGTCTCTTTGTCTATCTCTTTCGATGAGCTCAGTAACTAAGCCATCGTCAGCACGATACGCATCAATGCCCATTTCTCTATAAGAGTTTTCAAGAGCACTTAATCCGTTTTGTGAATCTAAGACGTCATTAATGAGTTCACTCATGTGTCTACCGGTTGAATTGTAAACAATTCTGTCGGTATCTAATGTATCTGCATATGCAGCCGAAACGTTGTCATTTGCGTCAATATGTTTTTCTCTAATTAAAAGACGAATATCTTTTTCAAGCTTCTTATAGAGTTCGACACGAGTTCTTTCGAGTCTTGCTAAATCTCTAGCTGAAACTTTTGCACTACGTCTTTCATCGTCATTTAAGAACGGAATTCTTCTTCTGGCCATGTTCTTTTCGTAGGCATCTCTTTCAGAAATGGATAAGATGTTCCAAGGAACTGGAGCAATTTTATCGAATGGTCTGAAGATAATGTGGATACCTTCTTTTAATGTTCTGTTGTAAGATCCGAATCTTTCAACAATTTTTCTTGTACCTTGCTTAACAATAACGATACATGTAGCAAGATAAATGAAAACTAAGACAGCAAATAAAACAAAAATAATTGCTGCAATCAAGATGATGATTTTGTCATCTGAGCCTCCGCCACTGGCAAGAGTTTTGATAAGGTTGTTATTCATATGTTTTCCCTCTCTGTTTGTGTTTATTATATAAAAAGAAAAAGTGTCGTTCAATAAAATATTTGTATTTTACAGAAAAATATCGATAAAAACTGGTTGATTAATCAAAATTTGCTAAGTTGAGAAGCGATGTTTAAGGTTGTAAAATATGGACGCATGAATCGTAAAACTATGAAAAATCGACAAAATACGAAGAAAGAGAGACAAGTAATCTCCAAAAGCGATCAAGCAATGATTGATGAACTTGATTATGAGTATAAAAAAGCACATAAACCATATGATAAGTGGGAAAGACACTGGGACGAAGCATAATGAAACACTGCATTTTGGTAAAGTGGAATAAACTGGTTGAAGATAAACCTAAATTAGTTAATGAAGCAAAAAATTTATTTGTTGAACTTTTGACTATTGAAGGCATTAAAGATGTAAAAATACATGAAAACGTTATTGATAGAGACAACCGTTATGATTGTTTGATTTGTATTGAAATGGATAAGTCAGTTTTGCCTATTTACGATGAGAGTAGACCACATCACGAATGGAAGGAAAAATACGGAAAATTCGTGGAAAAAAAGGCAATTTTTGACTATGAGGACTAAAAAATCATGTATATTTTGTTTGCCGTTTTAGCTCTCTTCTCAAGCGTTGGAAATACAATTTTTAATCGAATATCTTCTGATAAAGTTGGAACTGTTTTAAGTGCGACAATTAAATCTTTTATGATTACACTAGCATGTTTCCTAATTTGTTTATCGTATGGTCATATCAACGTGCTTTATGCTTTGACAGATGAGCAGTGGTTGTGGCTTGGCATCTTGAGTTTAGTAACAGTAGTAGATTGGCTTTTTTATTTTCTTGCTATTAAGAGATCGCATTTAGAAGCTTTTGCTCCTTTTGAATCTTCTTATATATTATTTGCTTCCAATTTATTATTTGTTATTTTCATGGTTGGGGCCGTAACAGGCGGTGGACATCCATTAAATATTGCTTTCTTTATTGTTGGTTTAGCGTTCCTATTAGCCTCAACTTTATTTGCAGTTTTAAATAAAAAAATCAATCCAAAAAAGAGAATTGGTTGGATAATTTTTGCCTTAATTTCTGGAACTGCTTTGGCTTTTACGTTAGTAATTGTAAAAATTAAGCTTCAAGACGTAGAGTCTGATGTTATTGCCTTTCATCAAATGTTATTCGTGTTTGGAACATGTTTAA
Source organism: Caryophanales bacterium UBA7029 (assembly GCA_002494205.1). Lineage (GTDB taxonomy): Bacteria > Bacillota_I > Bacilli_A > RFN20 > CAG-826 > Fiminaster. Next base: position 487 of record DLBE01000040.1, on the reverse strand, counting down.
TTTGTTTGCCGTTTAGTAAAGACAGGAAAGAAATCAAAAAAGTTAAGTTTAGAACATATTTGGATTTCTTTATCTCAGCCCTCTTTAATGCTTTATTAATGGTGTTTAGGTATAAAGCATTTACGAGTGAGCACGCGGTTCCTTCTATTATTAATGTTATTGTTGGCCTTGATTTTGTCTTTGTTTCAATCGCTACAGTTTTATTCTTTAAAGAGAAAAATAAGAAGCAACTTACTATTCTAATTTCGTTAATTGTTGTGGGAATGATTTTGGTAACCTTAGCATCGTTAATATAGGAAATTTAACTGAAATCCCCTATTTTTCCCACAAATTTTCAAAAACTTATACCACAAAACAGCGATTTAGATATAAACTATAATCGCTTTTTAAATAAAGGAAGGAAAAATTATGCCATTAGTAAATACTAAAGAAATGTTTGAAAAAGCATATAACGGTGGATATGCCATTGGTGCTTTTAACTGCAACA
>DLBE01000007.1 GCA_002494205.1 Caryophanales bacterium UBA7029 | reverse complement strand
GGGGTGTCGTACAATGGTAGTACAACGGTCTCCAAAACCGCTAACGCGGGTTCGATTCCTGTCACCCCTGCCAGTTAGAATGATTAAAGTCTCATGATAAGAGACTTTTTATTTTTTATATTTAAAAATGTAAGGGGTTTCATTTTCTTATTGCTTACTTCTAATTATTTCTATATAATTATCACGTTCAAAAGGAAGTTTAATATGGAAAACATTAATCTCATACTGCTAGCCTGTGTAATAGGCATAGCATTATTAACAATTGGATACGTATTTCTTATTTACCACAAAATCAAACGTATCAAAGTCTTAAACAAAGACGTCGCAAATAATGCTGAATTCATTAGAAGTGGTGCAATAACATTTTTAAAAAGAGAGTTCAAAATCATTATTCCTTTTGTTTTGATAATTGCTCTTGTATTTGTCGGTTTGGGATTTATCCCAACATTTAAAAGTGCAGAAGGAGTTGGATGGCAGTCTGCGATTTGTTTTATTGTAGGTGCTGCCTTTAGTGCAGGAGCAGGTTTAGTTGGTATGTTAAGTGCCACAAATGCTAATTCAAGAACTGCTGATGCCGCAAATAATAAAGGACTTGGAGCAGCATTAAGAGTTGCATTCTCTGGTGGTGCTGTTTTAGGACTTTGTGTTGTTGGCTTTGGTTTACTTGGATTATCTGGCTTATTCTTTGGTGCATACGCAATTTTAAAAGCAACAAATGGTGGCAATGCTTATAAAGCATTAGTTGAAGCTAGTCACATCATTACAGGTTATGGCTTAGGTTGTTCAATGGTTGCATTATTCGGACGTGTAGGTGGTGGAATTTACACAAAATGTGCTGATGTCGGTGCTGATATTGTTGGAAAAATTGAAGCTGATATTCCTGAAGATGATGCTCGTAACCCGGCAACAATTGCTGATAATGTAGGTGATAATGTTGGTGATATTGCAGGTATGTCTTCAGATTTATGCGAATCTTATGTTGGATCAATTATTTCTGCTATTACTCTTGCAACTGTTTTCTTACAAAAGTCACTCGGAACTCCAGGTGCTATATCAGATGCAAAACTTGTTATTTTTCCTCTTGCTTTAGCAGGGTGTGGAATATTAGCATCAATTATTTCGGTTATTATAATTCGTTCAAGAGAATGGAAAGATCCGCAAAAAACACTAGATATTGCAACTTATATTGCTGTTGGAATTGAGGTTATTGCCGCTATTTTCCTATCAATTTTCTATCTAAGTGGAATGAAAGTTGAAGGTCACACTGCCCCTTGGGCTATCGGTGCAATTGCAGCAGGTTTATTAAGTGGCATTGCTGTAGGAAAAATTGCTGAAATTTATACTTCATCAGATTATAAATCTGTCAAAAATATTGCCAAAGAATCGGAAACCGGTCACGCTACAAACATTATTTCTGGTTTCGCTATTGGCATGAAATCGACATGTGCAACCGTTATTGCGTTAGCAGCAGGAGTTATTATTTCTTACTTCTGTTTTGGTATTTATGGTATCGGTTTAGCAGCAGTTGGTATGCTTTCAACTGCTGGTATCACGATTTCAGTTGATGGTTATGGGCCAATTTCTGATAATGCTGGTGGACTTGCTCAAATGAGTGGTTTAAAACCAGAAGTTAGAGAAATTACTGATCATCTTGATGCTGTCGGAAATACAACTGCCGCTGTTGGTAAAGGCTTTTGCACAGGAAGTGCTACATTTACTGCTTTAGCATTAGTTTTGTCCTATGGACAAGCTAGTGGACTTATTGAAGATATAACTGCTTCAAATACTTCTACAATGATGAGTGTTGATGTTACTCCATTTATTATTGGTATTTTAATCGGTGCAATGGTTCCGTTCTTATTCTCAGCTCTTGTTATCAACTCTGTTGGTAAAGCTGCAAATAAGATGGTTCTTGAAATTAGAGAGCAATTCCAAAAAGAACCAGGAATTTTAAAAGGAACTGTTAAACCAGACTATAACCGTTGTATTGATATTGCTACTAGAGCATCACTTAAAGAAATGATTGTTCCTGGTTTAGTAGCAGTTTTAACACCAATTTTAACTGGTGTACTTCTTGGAAAAGAAGGTTTAGGCGCACTCCTTATAGGCGCTCTTGCCTCATCAGTTATGTTAGCAATTTTCATGGCTAACTCTGGTGGTGCTTGGGATAACGCTAAAAAATATATTGAACAAATTGGTAAAAAAGGAACTGAGGCACATCATGCCGCAGTAACTGGAGATACAGTAGGTGATCCTTTAAAGGATACCGCTGGACCAACAATGGATATTTTAATTAAATTAATGTCTGTTATTGCTCTTATAATGGCTCCAATACTTAATAATGGTACTTTCCAATCAGTTTGGCAGTTAATTGTAAAATAGTTGTTATATAACAAAATAATCAGTCACGTACATAATGCGCACTTGACTGATTTTTTGTAAGTGACTAAAATTTAATCAAGTAAATTATTTTCGAGGAGGAAAAATAACTAAATGAAAAAAATTTATGGTTTAATGCTAATTCCTGTTCTTGCATTATCAGGCTGTGTTAGCAAAATTACAAAAGAAGAAGGCGTTAAGAGAGCTGATGAAATTTTAAAGAAAAAAGTCGATCTCTCTGACACAAAAGCTTTAAGATTTGAAGCTGACATGTCTATGTTAGGTGACCTCAAACAAGCTGGTAAGAAAAATTATTCGAAAGTGTCTACAAGTGGAGTTATGGAATTTTCAAAAGAAAAGTCATACTTCCACAAATTAGAAAAAGATGAAAGTGCATCCGAAACTAGCAGCTCAAAATCAAACGAAAAATCAGAAGTTGAAACATGGGGTTATGTGAAAGATGATGTGTTCATTACTGCTGTAAGAACAGTTAATGATGGCAAAGAAACAAAGAAATATACTGAAGTTAAATCAAGCGCTGTTTCAGCATTTAAGGCTGCTTTAAAAGGAATAGTTGGTAGTGCAACTGCTGAATTAGAAGCAGGAAGTAAAGAATTATTAGAAACTGTTAAAGGATTACTTTCCGCAACCGAAGAAGAACTTAAAAAACAAGGCGAAAATTACACCGTCCAAGCTTATAGTGGTGGTGAAGGTAGCTTAGTTGTTAAAGCTAGCGGCGAATTAAATCAATATGAAGGTATTGCAGGCACTGGCTCAGCAAGCTCCAAATATGTTTGGGACAACTACATTCTTTCTGAAGTTGCTGTCGAGATGAAGGGTACCGCAAACGACAAAGAGAATAAGACTGAAGGCAAATTTGAAATGACAATGAACCAAAAAGTTCAATTCAGATGCCGCGTTTCTTATCCAAATCTCAGTGGCTACAAAAAAGCTTAATCAGAATTAACTAATTAAGGAAGAGCATTAGCTCTTCCTTTTTCTTGATTTTAAGATTGATTTTATAATCCAATTTTGCATTCGATGAGGCAATGCATTTAAACAAAGTAAACCAAAATTTCTATTAATTTTATAGACGTATTTTGGTTTCTTTTTGTTTAGTATTTTATTGATAAGATTTGCAATTTTGCTAGGATCAACTTTTCTACTTTCAACGCTTTCAGTAATTTTTACAAACTTTTCAGCATTTACTTTATATAGCTCAGTTGTGTTATTAAATCTATCAATGCTTGTATTTGATTCATTTAAAAAGGTGGTGTTAACAGCACCTGGTCTAACTACAACAACAAACTTATTTAAAAGTTGAAGTTCCATTCTTAAAGAATAAGCATATTTTTCAACTGTTGATTTTGTTATTCCATAAATGCCAATAAATGGAAGTGGATCTAAAGGTCCTAATTCACTTGAAATTATTACTACTTTGCCTTTTTCTTTTAACATTGGGGCGAAAGTTTTATTTAAGCGATAAACGCCAAAGACATTAATATCGAACATCTTAACGAAATCTTCTTCGCTCATTTCAATGAGTGAACCTACATTATTAATTCCTGCTAGTGAAATAATTGCATCTAACTTTTTGGTTTCTTTAGATACAACTTTAAAAGCATGTTCAATGTCTTTTATTTTTCTAACATCTGTTTTAATAAAAACAAGGTTCGGAATTTCTTCTTTTGGATTTTTGTAATCGAGTCCGAAAACTCTATAACCTTCAGAAATTAGTTTCTTCGCGGTTATTAAACCCATCCCTCCAGAGACACCTGTTAGAACTACATTTTTCATTGTAAATATTCTAATTCAATTTAACTAGAACGACTACAATTTTAAAAAATAATCGGGAAAAATGGTGGATTTTGTTTATATTAACAAGTTTTTGTAAAAAGATGGTATAATAAATTTGTGAACGAGCAAGCAAAAAAGAAACATAAAAAATTAGTATTTTGGATCGTATTTCCAATTTGTTGGACCTTACTAAGCGCAGTAATTATTTTTTATATGGACTTTGCTAATGGTCCTCTTATTTGGTTTATTTTAGAGCTCTTAGTTTTAGTAGGATTATTTGTCGCTAGAGTTTTGATGGCGAATAAGAAAAAACGTTATAAATTACTAACTTGGGGTGTCTTTGTTTTATTAACTGTTGCCATTCTTAGCTTTGATCAACCTAAACACATTAGAAAAAGTGCTGCTTATTACGCTAACCCTGTATTAATTGAAAAACCATTAACAGTAAGTGGTGGTAAAGTACAAGGCTTTTATAGCGAAGATAAGAAAGTAGAAATTTACGCAGGCATTCCATATGCAAAAGCAGAAAGGTGGAAAGAACCCGTAGAAGCTGATAAATGGAGTGGAGTTCGTGATGGAACTTATTTTGGTCCAATGGCAATGCAAGGTGGTCCTTATCCTCAAGTTATTGTTGCTGAAAATCTTTATTTAGAAGGTAAATGGAAACCAAATTATTTAGAAACCCCAATTCAAGAAAAAGAAGAAGGTGGATTATATTTAAATATTTGGAAGCCTAATACAACTGAGACTAATTTGCCTATTTTAATGTTTGTTCATGGTGGATCTTTGAAAAACGGAAGTGGCGCTTTTGAAGATTATAATGGCGAAGCCATGGCTCACAAAGGCGTTATTATGATTACCATTCAATATCGTTTAGGTGTATTTGGTTATTTTGCTCATCCGGATTTAAAGAAAGAATCTAAAAATCACACCACAGGAAACTATGGTTTATTAGACCAAATCGCTGCATTAAATTGGATTAATAAAAATGCCGCTAATTTTGGTGGAGATAAAAATAATATTACAATTGCTGGTGAAAGCGCCGGTAGTTCAAGTGTCTCAGCTTTGTGTACTTCTCCATTAGCTGCGGGAAAATTTAAAAGAGCAATTGGCGAATCTTCATCGCTTGTTATACAAAGACCTCATCACACATATCGTTCACTAAAAGATGCTTATAGTGTTGGCAAAAGTATCATGAAAGAATTTAGATGTTCATCAATTGATGAACTTCGAAAAGTTCCAGCAGCTAAACTTGTTAGAACTAAATTCAAAAATGAAGAAATGACTTGTGATGGTTATGCTTTAACTAAAGACCCTTATCAAGTTTATTTAGAAGGCAACAACAATGAAGAATTTTTGCTTAATGGTTATAACGTAAAAGAAGCTGATCCTTTTGTAATGATTCAATATCTTTTATCACCAACAAATAAGGCGAATATTAAAGGTCGTTTAGAATTGGTTTTTGGTGAAAAATATGCGGAAAAAATATATAAATTATATGAAAAAAAGATAGAAAAGAATGCGGTTGAAGCAATAAATGAAATTGTATCTGTAGCTTATTTTATGTTCCCTCATGATAGTTGGACAAAGATGGCTTTAAGCTCTCCAAAAACTTCAACTGTGTATCGTTATCAATTTACTAAAGAAAATGGTTACATGGGCACAATTCATTCGGGCGAAATGGTTTATGCTTATGGAAATATTGATAAACAAGGAAAATTAAGTGATTATGATGAAAGTGATAGAAAGCTTGAAAAGATAATGCTTAATTACTGGGCCAACTTTGTTAAAACAGGAAACCCAAATGGCGCAGGACTTCCAACCTGGGATGAATACACAACAATGGGTGACGGTGTAATGGAATTAGGAACTAACGTCGGCAAGATTCCAGATAAATACACAAAACTATACAAAATACTCTATGAGTATGATAATGAAAAGGTGACCGCTTAATAATCTGGTCACCTTTTGATTTATAAGTCTTTTTCAATTAATCCATCACATATGTCTGCTAGGAATATGAGAGGTCGTATTTTGTATTTTTTGTAATACTCACGAAAGACACTTTCTTTAAATGTTTCAAAGTCTTCGTTTTTAATTAATGCAATAGAAGATCCACCAAATCCAGCTCCTGTCATACGTTCTGCTAAAGCACCAGCTCTAAGAGAAATATCGTGAATATAATCAAGATATTCTCCAGTAACTTCATAATCTGTTTTTAAAGACTCATGAGACTCATTAAGTAGTTTGCACATCATAGATGTGTCACCTTCTTTAGAAGCCTTAACAAAGTCTCTCACTCTTTGGTTTTCCGTTACAACGTGTTTAATTCTTTTAAATAATGTTTCGTTACCAACAATACGTCTAACTTCAGGCAAATCTGTAACCTTAACATCAGATAAAGAATCAATGTTATAATGCTTTTTAATTCTACTTAATCCTTCTCTACATTCCTCGACTCTTTGGTTGTATGGAGAATGGACTAAATTTCTACGAACATTTGAAACAATGACTACAAGCGATAAGTCTTTAAATGAAATATCTTCATAACTAAAAGAATTATCTTTGCAATCTAAAATAATACATTTATTGCGTTTACCTAGAGCAATTGCGAATTCATCCATAATGCCACATTGAAGACCATTAAATTCAGTTTCGCTTTGATGAGCAAGCATGGCAATTTCCTCGTTTTTCATAGGAATTCCATACATTTTTGATGCAATAAAGGCTGTCAAATCAAGTAAAGCTGCACTTGAAGAAAGACCACTTGCGATAGGGACATTACTTGAATAAATGATGTTTAATCCAAATGGTAAATTGTATCCTCTTTTTATAAGTGTAGCAAAAATACCTAAAGGATAATTTCCCCATGATTGCTCTGGTTTATTTTTAATATCATCTAAGTCAGCAGTTATAACATCGAGTTTATTTAAAGATTTTAGACAGATTTTTCTATCATCTCTTTTACCAACTGCTGCGTGGATAAATTTTGAAATAGCCGCAGGTAAAGCTAAGCCTTTGTTGTAATCTGTATGTTCTCCAATAAGATTAACTCTACATGGAGCCATAAAATATTTAGAAGGCTTAGCGTGAAAAGTATTTTTGTATGTTTCAATTAATAACTTATTCATGTCCTTTAACAGCTAATTTAACACATTCATATGCGCCATTATATAAACCAGCTTTTTTAAGATTGTCGATTCTATCACACATATGAGGAATGATTTCTCTATCCAAAATAAGGTTATCAAGCATTGCATTCATGCTCTTAACATCTGGACATTCTTTTGTAGCGTCGCCCATTTCTCTACCAAAAATACCGCCATAAACTTCGTGACCGCCAATATGTCTCATAAAGATTTTAGGAATTGGGTAGTAAACGAGTTCGCTCGGTTTTGTGATTAATAAATCACAGACTGGCATAAGTAAGTTGGTGGAATAGACAGCTTCAAAAATGTCTTGATTGTAAATAGCGTGTACACCTAAAGAATCTTCTTTAGTTAGACTTTCTCTAAGTTTAAGTAAGTCATCATACTTGTTAAAGTATTCGTGACACTTTAAATCTGGAAGATCTTTCATTAACTTTTCATAAACTGTCTTATGATCACCAAAGTTAATAAAGATTGCGACTTTACCTTCTTTTACGTATGGAAGAAGGTGGACAATCATTGATTTATAAAGTGAATAACCTGCTCCAGCGCCTCCAACAGTCATTAAAACTCTAATTGGACGACCTGCAGCAATTCTTTCTTTACGAGCTTTATTATCTTTTTCCAAATTTACAAGAAGTTCATGGTCAACATAACAACCGACCATCTTCAAATCATTGTCAGAAAGGCCATTTAAACGCTTTTTTGCGAATCCATCAAGGGTTTTATAGCCCATGTATGCAAATGGGGTTTGAACGGTGTGAATTGCACCTTCTGATAGGTGTAAGCCCATTGGCCAGTTATCAGGAAT
>DLBE01000026.1 GCA_002494205.1 Caryophanales bacterium UBA7029 | reverse complement strand
GGAGGTTTTGACCACCAAATTACCCTCGATTACGCCACCGATGATACAGACAAATTATGTGAAGATGTTCTAAAAATATTCGAGAAATATGTAGGAAATCACGGAATACGTCGACTTTTTATCACTTATTCCCAACTCGAGAATGCAGGCTACGACCAGTTAAATCTTTTTGAAGTTGGAAAGACTGATTTAAACAAAAAAGAAATGACTAAAGCAATAGATGGTTTAAAACGCAAATACGGCAAGGATACGATTTTAAGAGCATCGTCTTTACTTGAAGAATCAACAGCGAAAATTAGACATAATCAAATTGGAGGTCACCATAAATGAGCGATCGCGGAATGAAAAAGTGGGCTCCATTTTCTTCTTTAATTGAGCAGTCTACTTGTTTACAAGCAATGAAATATCAAAGAAACAAAGTTCCTAAACCAAAGTTAACTACAGATCAAATTGAGAAGATTAATGATGTTTTGCAAAATTATGAACCTGGTCAAGTTGTAAAAATTAAATTCTATAATGATGGCTACATTTACGAATCCGAAGTCGAGATTAAAAGAATTGATCTACAAAACAGGTGCTTAATCCTAAACAAAGGAAAATTAAAGTTTGAAAACCTGCTCGATATAGACAATTACAAAGTATTTTAAAAGGGAACTATGTTCCCTTTTTGCTAGAATGCCCAATTGCCTTCTTTAAATATTTGAACTTTCTTTCCGTCTCTTGTGTAGCCGGTGATTGATAAATCTTTTGTGCCAATCATAAAGTCAACATGAATTCCAGAGTCATTTACGCCCATTTCTCTTAATTCTTTATTACTATATTTTTCGAAATCTTTGATTGTATTTCCAAACCCTAAACCAAGAGCTAAATGACATGCGGCATTTTCATCGTATAAAGTGTTAAAGAATAAAAGCCCTGTATTATTAATTGGTGAATCGTATGGAACTAGAGCGACTTCACCAAGCTTGCATGCTCCTTCATCCATTTTAATCATTTCTTCCAATAAGTTTTGGCCTTTTTCGGCTTTAACTTCAACAGCTTTGCCATCTTTAAATCTAATTGAGAAATTTTCAATTAATTCGCCATTATAGGAAAGTGGTTTACTTGAGTAAACAATTCCTTCTGCTTTACCTGAAATAGGTGTAGTAAAGCATTCTTCGGTTGGAATATTAGGATTGAAATAAACACCAGAATGCCTAATTCTTTCTCCACCGGCAATCCAAAGAGCCTTTTCATTCAACCAAACCTTAAAGTTTGTGCCATTTTTAGATTCGTAGTGAAGGTAGTCTAAATTTAAGCTATTCAAATGTTTTGCTTTTTTATCTAGGTTTTGATTATGCTCATCCCAAGCTTTAATTGGGTCTTCTCCGCATCTTGAAGTTGACAAAATTGCTTCCCAAAGTTTTTCGACCGCTTTCTTTGCAGATAATTCAGGGAAAACTTTTTTAGCCCATGCTTTTGATGGAGCGCCAGCAATTGTCCATTGGTATTTATTTTCTCTTTCATCTCTATAAGGTTTAATTTTAGAAACTAAATTTCTATGAACCTCAGAAACCTTCTTTTGGTTAACACCTTTCAATGCATCTGGATCACTTGATTCGATATAAATCATGACCGGAAGATGTTCGTTAATAAATTTTTGTTTTTCTTCTTTCCATGCAGGGAATTCTGATAAAGCTTTAGCACTTGCTTTCTTATATTGTGTCTTTGACACAACATCAGATTCCCATTCAACCGTTACAAGATGTGCGCCTAGTTTGTAACATTCTTCAACAACATAGTTTGCAAGAAGTTCTTGATCAACGCTTGCAACCACAGTTACGTATTGACCTTTTTGTACATTTGCTCCAACTTTAGCAATAAGTTGAGCGTACTTTTTTAATGTAGATTTTTTCATCAACTTTACTCCTATAGGTAATAAAAATATGCCCCGCATGAGGCATATTTTTGGTAGTTAGTATTGTTATGCTAATACGCTTGCCAACACGGCTAAGAACATAAAGATAATTACGAAGATAAAGGTTAAGATTGTAATAATCTTTTCAGATCCTCTTTCTTTTGTCTTGACGAAAACGTTCATTCCACCACCAGTAATAGCGCCAGAAGCACCTTCTGATTTACCACCTTGAAGTAAGGATAAAACAATGATGATGAGACCTACAATTAAGAATATAATGTCTAACGCTGTCATATTATCTCCTTTTCGCCGCTGAATTAATTTATCACAATAAATTTTATAAAGCAAACGCTTTATTCAATAGATGCCTTGAGTTCAAATACAATGTCACGAATTTCTGCGGCTCTTTCAAAGTCATATGCTTTGGCTGCGGCACGCATATCGGATTCAAGTCTTTTAATCTCTTTTTCGATTTCACTTCTAGTCGAGTGTTTGTTGATTTTTGCCGCGATTTCCTGGGAATTTTCAGTATTTCCAAGAGGTGAACGTATTTCTTTTATGATGGTTGTTGGAACAATTCCGTTCTCGTCATTATATCTTTGTTGAATAGATCTTCTACGATTGGTTTCGTCAATAGCTTCTTTCATCGAATCCGTTATTTTGTCTGCATACATGATAACTTTACCGTGCGCATTTCTTGCCGCACGACCAATTACTTGGATTAATGAGCGTGTTGAACGTAAAAATCCTTCCTTGTCAGCATCTAAAATAGTAATTAAAGAGACTTCTGGTATGTCTAAACCCTCCCTAAGAAGGTTAATACCGACCAAAACATCATATTTTCCTTTTCTAAGCTGATAGATTATTTCGGTACGCTCAAGTGTTTTGGTTTCGTTATGCAAATATGCGACTTTTACGCCTCTTTCTTTCAAAAATTCCGTTAAATCTTCGGCCATTTTGATAGTTAGAGTCACTACCATCGTCCTTTCATTACGATTAATTCTTTCCTTAATTTCGTGGATCAAATCATCAATTTGACCAAACGTTCTTCTAACTTCAATTTCGGGATCTAAAAGTCCGGTTGGACGTATGATTTGTTCTACAACTGTACCACCACATTTTTCCATTTCATAGTCACCTGGAGTTGCGGATGTACAAATAACCTGAGGCATTAGTGATTCAAACTCTTCAAAATTGAGAGGTCTATTATCTAATGCAGAAGGTAGTCTAAAACCATATTCAACTAAGGTTTCTTTTCTTGAACGATCTCCGTTATACATTCCTCTAACTTGTGG
>DLBE01000022.1 GCA_002494205.1 Caryophanales bacterium UBA7029 | reverse complement strand
AATGGCCATAACGCTGATGAGAACCATGTATCAAGTACATCTTCATCTTGAACATAATTTGGATCAGTAACTGGAGTTTCTGAAACAATAATGTCCCCTGTTTGCTTATTATAATAAGCAGGAATACGATGACCCCACCAAAGTTGACGTGAGATACACCAGTCATCAATGTTTTCCATCCACTGTTTAAATGTGTGATTAAAACGTTCTGGAACAAAATTAACCTTAGATTCTCTAAGAGCTTGATCAGCCAAAGGTTTCATCTTAACAAACCATTGTTTCATTAACATTGGTTCAACTACACAATGACTTCTTTCAGAGTGACCAACTTGGTGAGTAATTTCTTCAATTTTAATTAATCTACCATCTTTACGAATTTGCTCCACTACTGCATCACGACATTCATAACGGTCCATACCTTTGTATTTTCCGCATTTTTCGTTCATCTTCGCGTCTAAATCCATACATTTGATGAACGGCATATTGTATTTCTTTGCTAAAGCAAAGTCATTTGGGTCATGTGCTGGGGTGCATTTCATCGCACCTGTACCAAATTCAATATCAACATATTCATCACCCATGATTGGAATTTGCTCTTCATTAGCAGGATTAATAACCATTTTTCCAATAAGGTGTTTATATCTTTCATCTTTTGGGTTAACAAAAACGGCCGTATCTCCAAACATAGTTTCTGGACGAGTTGTAGCGACTGTTAAATATTCATCGCTTCCAACAATTGGATACTTAAAGTAATAGAACTTACCTGGATCATCGAAGTATTCTACTTCAATGTTACTTAAAGCGGTCTTAAGTTCAGGGTCGTAGTTAATAATTCTTTCGCCCCTATAAATAAGGCCTTTATCATATAACGTCTTGAAGACGTGCAAAACGGCTTTGTTAAGCTTATCGTCAAGAGTGAATCTTTCGCGGCTATAATCAAGCATTAAACCCATTTTAGCCCATTGTTTATGAATAAAATCAGCGTACTCATGTTTCCATGACCAAGCTTTTTCTAAAAATCCTTCACGACCAAGGTCATATCTCGATATGCCCTCGCCTCTAAGTCTTTCTTCAACTTTAGCCTGGGTTGCGATTCCCGCGTGATCCATACCGGCGAGCCACATGACATCAAAGCCTTGTAACTTTTTATAACGCGCGGTTATATCTTGAATTGTTGTGTTCCAGGCATGTCCTAAATGGAGCTTACCTGTAACATTTGGAGGAGGGATTACCATTGAAAATGGAGTTTTTGATTTATCTCCTGCAGTAAAATAACCTTCCTTTTTCCAGGTTTCATATTTTCCTGCTTCTACTTTTTTAGGATCATATCTTTTGTCTAACATTGATCTTCCTCCTTGCGCTTAAACATATAAAAAGCGCCCTTATTTAAGGACGCTTAAACGTGGTACCACCTTAATTCTCTAAGTTCTACTTAGAGCACTTAATTAAGTTTTAACGTTACAACCGGGATGTTCCCATCCTGCCTCGCAAGCGACAATGATTAGTTTCTAGGTGGTTATCACAGCTTAGCACCACTCTCTTTACTAGAAATTATTAATCAACCTCTTGGTCCTTGGCTTGACTAATTATAGCAAATGCTATGCTCTTTTCAAAGTAAATAAAAAGCTTCTTATTTGAAGCTAATTCTATGTGGGTTTTATTTATTTAGACAGGAGCTACCCTCGCTCCTCTTCATCCATATGGGTTTTATTTATTTAGACAGGAGTTACCCTCACTCCTCTTCTTTTTTAATTATATAACATAATTGAGACTTTTTTAAATGAAAAAGCCGATTATGGCGGCTTTTCATTATTCGTAGTGACCCCAAAGTCTAAGAACAGCTATTATACCTTCCTTTTCTCTAACTTCATAGACTAATCTATGATGCATATTTATTCTTCTAGAATAAACGTTTTCGAAACCTAATAGTTTCTCATAATACGGGGGACTTGCGAACGGATTTTCGCGTATCAATTGTAATAATGCTATAACCTTTGTTTCTAGTGCAGGATATTGTTTGATTTTTTCAAAATCTTTAGCGGCTTGTTTAGAAAATTTTATTTTTCCCATTCCACATCAAGAAGTTCAGAAGATGGGGTCTCAACACCTTCTTTAATACTTTCATACATTCCTGGGATACTAGCTAAATACAAAGATTCTAGGAGATTATTATAGTCTTGTTCACTGAGCATTATTAAATTTCCATCTTTCGTAGAGATGTTAATTCTGTCATTGAACTTGATACACGAATTTGCTAGTTTGAACAACTCTTGTCTAGCATTTGTAATGTTTACAGTTGTCATATTAAACCTCCTAGCATGTACATAATACCGTACATATACTATTTTGTAAACAAAAAAATCCTCCGTAATTGGAAGATTTCTTAACAATTTAGATTAATTGTGAAATTTTCGTTCTTATTTCATCTAATCCAATGTTTTTAGTTACAGATGCTAGAACAAACTCTTCAATACCAATATCTTTTGTGATGTGCTTTTTAATCGAGGCTTTCTCGCTTTGATTTAATTTGTCAGATTTTGATGCTACCAAGATAAACGGTAAACCTTTATCTTTGATAAATTCGTAGAATCCTTCATCATCTTTAGATAATTTGTGACGAGAATCGACAATGAAGACAACACCTGCAAGGGAAGGATTATCAAAGTATGTTTCCATCATTTTAGAGAAGGAATCAAGTAATTTTCCTCCGCTTGCAGTGTATCCATATCCAGGAGCATCTACTAAATAAAATTTTTCATCTATCTCAAAGTAATTGAGAAGTTTAGTGTAACCAGGTTTAGAACTGGTTTTCGCTAAAGATTTATTTTTAACAAGCGCATTTATTAAAGAGCTCTTACCAACATTTGATTTACCGACGAAGACAATCTCTTTGAGATTCTTTTCTGGTTTTTGTAAATATGTAGGAGCGGATTTAATGAATTTTGCTTTGTTAAAGTTAATCATTTTATTTCACTAACGCTACCTTAAGTGCATCATCAACATTTTTCATGAAGACAATGTTTAAATTAGATTTAACTTCCCAAGGAAGTTCTTCAACAGCTTTTTTGTTTTCTTTAGGAACAATAATTGTCTTAATTCCGCTACGAAGAGCAGCCATTGATTTTTCACGTAGTCCACCAATAGGTAGGGCATTACCACGAAGTGTTACTTCACCAGTCATAGCAACATCATTAGAAACTTTTGATTTTGTGTAACTAGAAATGATTGCTGTTGTAATAGCAACTCCAGCACTAGGTCCGTCTTTTGGAACTGCACCTTCTGGAACGTGAATATGAATATCATTTTTCTCAAATAATTGAGGATCAATTTTGTATTTTTCAGCATTACTTCTTACATAAGAATATGCAATAGTTGCTGATTCTTTCATAACTTCGCCTAACTTTCCAGTTAAGATGAGGTTTCCCTTACCAGGGAAATAATTGACTTCAATTGGAAGAATATCGCCACCATATTGTGTGTAAGCTAAACCAGTTACAACACCAACTTGGCCTTTTTCTTCTTTCTTTGAATTATCAAAAATCGGAGCGCCTAAATATTTCTCAACAAGTTCAGGGGTAACTTCAATTTTCTTAACGTCTTTATTTGTCAAAAGTTCCACTACCGCTTTTCTCATAACAGAAGCAATTTTTCTTTCAAGTTCACGAACACCAGATTCTCTGGTATAACTACGAATTAAATGTAAATAAGCCTCTTCTGAGAATGAAATTTGAGTTTTCTTTAAACCGTTTGCGACAAGTTCTTTCTTATATAAGAAACCTTTCGCGATTTTCACTTTTTCAAGTTCAGTGTAGGAATTGACTTCAATAAGTTCAAGTCTATCACGTAAAGGTGCTGGAATGTTTTCCAAATAGTTTGCGGTACAAATGAACAAAACATTACTTAAATCGTAAGGTTCTTCAAGATAATTATCATTGAAGGCAAAATTTTGTTCAGGGTCTAATACTTCAAGAAGAGCACTTGCTGGGTCACCTTTATATGATGAAGCGAGTTTATCAATTTCATCTAAAAGGAAAACTGGGTTAGTAACTCCAACGCGTTTCATACCAGAAATAATTCTTCCTGGCATTGAGCCAACATAAGTACGCCTATGACCACGGATTTCAGCTTCATCAGAAATGCCACCTAAAGATGCTTTGAAGAATTTTCTTCCAAGGGCTCTTGCGATAGATTTTCCTAAAGAAGTCTTTCCACATCCTGGAGGACCATAGAAACATAAAATTGGGGCTTTTAAATTACCAGTCATTTTCTTGACTGCTAAGTACTCAACAATACGTTTTTTAACGTCAGTAAGACCATAATGGTCTTCATCTAAAATTTTCTTAACGTTTTCAAGGTCATCATTATCTTGAGTTTCTGTGTACCATGGAACATCCATAAGTGTTTGAATATAACTCATGATAAGCGATGATTCTAGCGACGCTTGAGGCATCATTGTATAACGTTTGAGTTCACTTAAAACTTTAGCTTTTACGTGGTCTGGATAAGGGTTTTCTTCGAGACGTTTTTTGATGTTTTCTTCATCTGTAGAACCATCTGGATCGTCTCCAAGTTCCTTCTTAATGGCACGTAATTTTTCACGAAGAATGTAATCTCTTTGTTGTTTTTCAGTTGCTTCAGAAACATCTTTTTGAATTTCTTTGTCAACTTCAGCCTCTTTTTTAACTTCTTGTAATGCTTGAAGAGTAAGTTCAAGACGTTTTTCTAAAACGAGCTCGGATAAAATACGAGATCTACCTTCATCAGTAAGTGGAATATAAGGAGCTAAAATATCAGCAAGTTTTGTTGGATCAACACCTTTAGATGTTATATCTTGCAATGTTTTAAATGGAATAACATTACTAACTTTTGGCATATCCATGACCATTTGAATAATTGCTTTGCAAAGTCCGACAACTTTTTGATTATCCACAATTTTATCTTCGATAGTTTCAGCGTCTGCTACAAAATAGCCAGCTTGATCAAATGATAAATTATGAATTTTAACTCTTTGAGTTCCGCTAATATGAACTCTAATGTATGTCTTCATGTTTGAATATGAAGTGATACGACATAAAGTACCAATTTCATTGATATCTTTTTGTGTTGGCACCTCAATTGAAGCGTCTTTTTGAGTAACAACTAAAAGGAGGGATGAGTTATTGTCCCTAGAAGCATTAATAGCTTTAATGGAAAAATCTCTTCCGGCATCTACTTGTAAATTCCTTTGCTCAGGAAAAACAGTAAATTGTTTAGTAATGAGTAATGGTAAAGTTAACTTTGCCATATTTTTCCTCCTTTCTGCTTAATAAATTAAGCAATATTTTCTTTTGATAAGAAATCTTGAATTTTTCTTTGACGAAGTTCAGCTTTAAATCTTGCTAAATCTTTGCCTAAAATTTCTTTTACTTTTGCGACATCCATTTTGTAGGTGTCTGCAATTGATTTCATTTCTTTTTCTACATCAGCTTCTGAAACTTCAAGTTTTTCAACTTTTGCAATTTCTTCCATGCAAAGAATTGTTTTTAAGTTCTTTTCTGCTTCAAGCTTCATTGATTTTTCAACATCTTCAACTTTTTGACCTGTGATTTGGTAATATTGTTCCAAAGTTAAGCCTCTTTGTTGAACTTGTTGTTCCATATTTTTCTTCATGCCTTCGACTTCTTCGGCGATGACTTCATCAGCGATTTCAATCTTGGATTGAGAAACAATCTTATCTAATACAGAATCTAAAGCTTCACTATGAGCTTTGCCTTCTTTTTGTTGTTGAATTGCTTTCTTTTCGTATTCACGAAGAGATGCTTCATCTTTAACTTCTGG
>DLBE01000061.1 GCA_002494205.1 Caryophanales bacterium UBA7029 | reverse complement strand
TGCAAAAAAAATAAAAAATGATATGTCACTATTTAAGATAACCACCAAGTACCGCAGGCAGTGCAACGGTATCCTAATCGAACCGGGCATGAGTGTTCAAGTAGTCACGCAAAGTATGAGTAACCCTGTAACCACCAATGGTGGACAGATTGTTGTTGATGCCTTTATGCGCATGTATGGCATCGACATCAAGAAGGCAGGTTGCCTGAATACCGTGGACTTGGGGGTGGAAAGACTGGGGTGATAATTAGATAAGGAAAGGATATGATTGGTAGTAGCACTTCAACCGTTGTGAGAGAAAAGTTAGAGTCTCTAAAAGAAATTGCAGAATACATAGGAATGAAAGATTGCATAACAGCAATCGATAAAATTCAAAACAGATTAAATCAATCAGAACCATCTTTAGTATTGCCTATTGTTGGCGAGTTTAGTTCAGGAAAAACAACTCTACTTAATGCATTAACTGATAGTAAAATGTTAGAAACTGCAACTAAGCCAACTACCTCTACAATTTATGCGGTACATTTTGGACGTGCAGAGGCGAAAGCTGAGGGTATTGACAAGAATTGTGTATTACATTCTTTAGAAGTTTCTTCATTGAAAAATGAAGATTTGAAGAATTTTCAACAGGTTAACGTTTATGATACTAATAAAGATGTGTCTCCATGTACGGTTCTTGTTGATACTCCAGGTTTGGCATCGAATGAGAAGTCTCATAAAGAAGCTTTAATGGCTTTTCTACCACATGCAGATGCGATTATCATGGCGGTAGATGTCAATAAGCAATTTACTTCCGTAAATCGCGAGTTTGTTAAAAATTGTAAACTGGCGAATCGAGAAGTTTTTGTGGTGCTTACCATGTGTGATACAAAGACAGAGTCTGCTGTGGCTGCAACAAAAAAAATGATATGTGAACAAGAAAATATTCCATTGGATGATATTATCTGTGTTTCTGCTTCTACTAATAAAATAGATGAGTTTTATAAACTTTTAAATCGGATAGAAAAGAATAAATGTGTATATATTGAACAATCTTCATTAAGAAGATTGAAAGTTTGTTCCAGACAGCTACTTTGTGTGGTTGATGAAATGCTGAATGCAGGACATGATGATACTGAATTGTCAAAGAGAATCAGGTTGTTAGAGATTGAAAAATCTGAAGTGTCAACTTGTCTTGATGGCATGATGATGGGTTTCAAAGAAGATATTGATTTAAAAGAAAATGATTGTATCCGCACGTTTGATGATAGTGTTTTTGACAAACTGGACGAATTAGTTGCAAGTTCAAGCCCTGATATTGATGGAGAAGCCAAAGCATATATAAATGGAACTGCAAAATTACTTTTTGATGAATTTAAGATAAATGTTAGCGGTATTTTGCATGATTACTCAATGAAAAGAATTGCTAAACAGGATGATATAGAAAATACGGTAGGAAACATTGATGTCATGAAATACTATATTGAAGGCTTGAGCTATGACATTGATTTGAAAAATGCAGGTCACGAGTATGATAGTGCTATTGTAAAGACCATTAAATATGGAAGCAAAGCAGCAAAATTGGCTCTGAGTGCTGGATCTTCTGTAGCTGAAGACGTGTTAGAAAACATAGTAGAGGAAGGTTCTGAAGCATTAGTAGAAAATTTCACAGAAGATAAAGTTGGAGAAATGGTAGTTAATACTCTGGGGAATGAAAAACTTCTTAATGTTGCTGTCGCCTTTATGACAGAGCAAACTATGGCAAAACCCCAAAGAAGAAGGGTTATCCACGATTATCTTGATAATCAAGTTATACCTCAATTTAAAGAAAAACTTTTGGCGATAAAAAATGTGATAATAGATGAAGTGAGACTTAATATTATGGAATCGGCCAACAGTAATATTGAAAACAGAAATTCCTTGTTGAGAAATTTACAGGAAGAATACAAGGGAAAGCATAATGCTTATTTGAGCAAAATGCATTGTCTGAAAAGATTTAAATTAGATTTGGAAAACTTTTAAAGAAAATAATTATGATTGCGGGTGTTGTATTAGGAATAATCATTGGTTATTTTGCCTTTTCTTATCTTGGCTCGTCTATGGGTAATTCTTCGAATTCATCTCAGAAAGATTTTGATGCTATGTCAGACGAAAACGAGAAACTTTTGAAACGTACGAAAGAAATGCAACAGGAAATAGATGAGCTTGTTAACAAAAATTCTAAATTGTTAAGAGAATTGAATGAAATTAAAGATGAGAATGAGGACAGGAATGAAGAACTGATTAATGCAAAGAAGAAAATACAAAGGTTTGAAAATAGAATTTCAGACTTGGAAAAAGATAATAAGAAGTGGGAGAACGTATGTAATGACTTGAAGTCAAAATTAAACATGTAAAAAGAATATATTTATGATATTTGAAGATTTTACTCCCGCCACGTGGGTTATAGTTGGTGTAGCACTCATTGTGGGCGTAGTTCTTAAATGCGTTTTTGGCTCTTCCTCCAAAAACAATAATGGGGAGGATGTAAAGAAGTTGCATGACGAATTAAATTTGGCCAATAAGACTATTGCATCACTAACATCATCAATAAAGTCAAAGAATAATAGTTCTAAAGAGACTGAAAAACTAAAGGATGAATTAAGAGAGGCAAATGATAAAATTAGGAATCTTGAAAAATGTATTTTATCTGGAGATGAGAATGAAGCAAAACTCTTGTTGCAAGAGGAAAAGACTGCAATTGAAAAGAAAGTTGTAAAATTGAAAGATGAATTAGAAGATAAAGAAGATGAAATAGATGAATTACAGAAAAAGGTAGAATCAAAGGAGTTAGAACGAGTAAGATTAGAAGATGAACTATATGGTTTGCAAAAGAATCTGAAAGAAGTAAAAGAGAATAATCAGGAACTAGAAGCAAAGAATAATGCGGCAAAGAAGGAAATCGAAGAATTTAGAGAGAGTAACTCATTTGTGTCAACATTATTGAGTGCTCCTTCTATAAATGCAGAGGATACCAAGAAAATAGAACAAATAATAAATTCTATTGAAAGATTTGTTGAGGTCGAACTTAAACCATTCTACTATTCTCATTTCAAAATGGACCAACATAAAGTTGAAATGCTGGGAAGTAAAGAGGATGAAAGTATAAAGCTTAAAACTTGGGTCGCTCAATCAAAGAAAACATGGTTGTCAAATAAAAAGGTGATAAGTTTTATTGGCGAGTTTTCTGCTGGAAAAACTACTATTGTGAATAGAATTCTGAAGCAAGACAATAAAAATGCTGCGGAATTGCCTACCTCAAGTAAGGCAACAACTGCGATACCAACATATATTTCAGGCGGAAAATTGACAAAATATACGTTTGTTTCGCCTGATGACTGTCGCAAGGAAATAGCAAAGGATAAATTTGAAAGTGTAAAAAAGGAGACACTTGCAAAGTTTGAAGGCATAAATAGACTCATTAAGTACTTTGTTATGGAATATGACAATAAGAATCTTCAACACCTTTCGATTTTGGACACTCCAGGGTTCCAGTCTAACGACCCGGAAGACGAAAGAAGAACAATGGATGTTGTTAATGAGAGTGATGTATTGTTTTGGGTTGTTGACGTTAATAAGGGGGAATTAAACAAGAAATCTGTAGGGATTTTAAAAGGTCTTAAAAAACCCTTGTATATTATTTTGAATCAGTGCGATAGTAAATCGCTTCCTGAAGTGGAAAAAGCGAAAGAAAAAATAAAAGTGACGGCTAAAAATGAAGGACTTCATGTTATTGATGTTATTCCTTTCGGAAAGGATCGTTATCAATTGTCAGCCATAATGGATGTGATTGCAAGAATACAAATGACGAATACAAATCATTATATTGATGATTTGTATTCAATGGTAAAGGGGGATGAACATGTTCATAAAGCCTTATTGTCTAAAAAAAACAAGGATCTCGAAGAACGCGACGAAATTCTTGAAAGTTGCACAGAAAAATTTAATGAAGATGTGAGAATTTTAAAACGCAATGCTGAAAACGCAAAAAGTCGCCCTCATTATGAAGAACATTGGTTCAGGAAAGATAATTACGAGATGAGCCAACTTGAATATAAGCAATTGGTAACGGAATTGAATGATTGTGTCGAATATAGTAAAGCTATAAAAAACGATTTCGATGATCAAATGGAGAATGTTCGGGAAAGGACCAATGTACAAAACGAAAAATTTGAGATTGAGGATATCAACAATGAATTCTTGAAATTATCTGCCAACTTGGCGAAGTTAGTTAAAGAGTTGAAAAATATAAAAGGTTAATAATTATGGAATCAAATAATATATTCAAGAAATTTGGAGACAATAAAGCAGAATTAATTGCTCTAGTAGAAAAGGCAAATAGTTTTGGTTGGTGGAATGCTGAGAACGAAGAAGAAAAAAAGAAGACTGGAAAAACGGTTGTTGAACAAATAAAGTCAAATATAGAAAGTAATGTATTAACAATTGGTGTTGTCGGTCAAATGAAATGTGGTAAAAGCACATTCTTGAATGCTTTTGTTTTTGGCAAGGACATCTTACCAGCAGCAACAACTCCAATGACTGCCTCTCTTACTGTAATCACTTATGGTACGAGTGAAAAACTAGTGGCAGAATTTTATTCTGCTGATGAATGGGAGGAACAAAAAAACATTTCAGAACTCAATGTTGATGAATTTCTGGGAGATTCTGTACAACAGTCAAAGATAAAAGCAGCAAAAGAATTAGTAAAACAATCGGAGAAACTGGGCACAAGTATTGAGTCTTTATTAGGTAAAATTCAAGAGGATTCATTGTCTAATTTGGAGAACTATGTTGGGGCAGAAGGAAAGTTTATTTCCATCACGAAGTCAGTCCGAATAGAATATCCTGCGGATTATCTTAAAGGTGTGGAAATTGTTGATACTCCTGGCTTTAACGATCCTATTGTTTCTCGAGAGGAAAGAACTAAGGATTTTTTGAAGCGTGCTGATGCTGTTCTTATGATGTTATATGCAAATCAGCCATTTTCAAAAGAGGATAATGAAATTCTTTTTGAAAATGTGAGAAAATGTGGAGTTGGGAAAGTCATTGTGGCTGTCAACAAATAT
Organism: Caryophanales bacterium UBA7029; assembly: GCA_002494205.1. Taxonomy (GTDB): domain Bacteria; phylum Bacillota_I; class Bacilli_A; order RFN20; family CAG-826; genus Fiminaster. Next base: position 2,173 of record DLBE01000061.1, on the reverse strand, counting down.
GATATTCCTGCTGCGAAGAACGGGGAAACAGTTGAAGAGATGACTAATTATGTGAAGGATCAGTTAGAAAACGCTATTAGGCAGACAAATGATGAAAGCATAAAGATGGCTTTGGGTAACGAAGTTGACCCTGTATGTATATCTGCTCAAATGGAGTTGCTTTCTCTATTGCCGATGACCTACATTAATGGGAAAGAAGAACTGAAATTTCATTTAGACAGGTATTATACAGATTTTTCCATATCTTCTCAGCCACAGTTGCATGATTTATCAAGATTTGATTTGGTTACAGAAAAAATCAAGAAGATGCTTACTGATGACAAGTCAGATATATTATTTAGAAAACCAATAGCAAGAGTTATTCAGACGGGAGAAAGCATTAGATGCTCCGTTTCTAATAAGTTGGTTGAAGAAAAAGAAACGCTTAGGTCTTGTAGCATGCCTGATGACGAATTGGCCGAAAAAAAGGATTCTCTTGATAGAGTCATAAAGAAAGTCAACAGAAAGATTGATGGTTTAGGTGAAACTATAGAAGAAGAATTGCAGTCCATTTGTAAAAAAGGAGTAAGAGAAATGGAAGATATGCTTGGCGATACTGTTAAGAAAATGAATCGCAGAATTGATGATTGGGGTGTGATTCAAAACTCAAGTAAAGATAAATTGGAACGTGATTTGAAATCTATGCAAGAACAATTGGTCGAACGTGATGTGAAGTATAAACTTGATGAAATCATCGATAAAACAAAGGAAAAACTTTCTTTTGTGAGCCGTGACTTTGTCCAAAATATGTCAAAAATAATTGTTGATAAATTGGAGAATTACGATACTGATGAAATGGTGGCTAACATGAAGAAGGCCTTTAAGTACAATGAAGCACGTGGAGGAGAAATGTCTACAAATTTTGAGCAGGATGAACTTATGTCAAGGGGCTTGGCCAATGGGCTTGTTGTTTTCGGTGGAGGTTTGATTGGTCTTGGATTAAAAACTGGAATAGATTTTTTAAGACATGAAGGTAAACAGAAAAAATACAGAGAGAAAGTTGACCAATTTAAACATTCATTTAATGCGGAATATTTAATTGGAATTGTTATGGACAATAAGAATAAAGCCATATCTGATGCAAAAAAAGTGGCACTGGATGATTGTTTGGTGCCTTTGCAGAAGAAACTTCAAGAAGTTATTGACAATAAGGAGAGTAGAGAAAAAATGAGAAAAGAAACTGAAGCAAATGTGCAAAATTATCAGAAAGAACTGCAGTCTATCGAATCTCAGCTTTCGGAAATATCCAATATGAGTATTGTCAAGCAATATGGAGTAATGTAATTAATTGAATTTCTATTGATAAATTTCAAAATGCAGGCAGTGCTCTAGTTTTACCGTTAAGATTATAAGTAAAGTGTCTCCGCAGAACAATCTGAAGTGTGACAGAACTCAGCAGAGGAGCATCTTGTAAAGAATACGAAGAGCAAAAAGCAAGGGAGACCGGGAATCTAGTCCTGCCTCCCTTTGTGGTTTACTTATGTTCGCATCTTAATTGTTAATCTTCCGCTTTCTTGGGCTGCAGGTCTGCATAGACTAAAATAGCAAGAAGACCGGCGTATGTGAGGGTAATTGCAATCCAGTGGTCTGCAATGGTATTGTTTACTGTGTGAAAGCCGAAAAGGAATCCTTCAACCAAATAATTAAGGATTGCTGCTATAACTGTTGCTACGGTAAAACTACCTTCTTTACAATCGCTGACTAAGTGAGCAACGGCTCTTGTAAGTAAGAAAAAGAGGACGTAACGGACAAGTACAAAACTCAATGCAAGGAAACGCACCAAGGCTAATCCGCCAACCACAATGGCTGTTATTGTTGTATAAAGGCAAATCAGTCTGATTCTCTGTTTAAAAGTTTTCTTATTTTCCATACGTTATTTTTTTAGTTAGTTAACAAATTGCGGCTTTCTGTACTGTCGCCTATTTAATAGAATCAACTATGGTTATTCCGTATTTCTTCATGGCGTTGCGTGTGGCAGGAAGGTAAATTAGGAATTCGTCGAAGGCGAAGTAGGTCTTGCCATCCATTTCCATAAGTCCGATGTTGTCTTCTATCTGGATGTTCTCGAATCCATCGAATGACGATTTTGGAATTTTGTAAAAAGCCTGTCCGTCTTCGGTTAACAGGTAGATGT
>DLBE01000004.1 GCA_002494205.1 Caryophanales bacterium UBA7029 | reverse complement strand
CATTGGTGCTTTTAACTGCAACAATATGGAAATTGTCCAAGCTATTACTGAAGCAGCAAAAGAATGCAACTCACCAGTTATTCTTCAAGTTTCAGCAGGTGCAAGAAAATATGCAAAACCTGTCTACTTAAAGAAAATGGTTGAAGCAGCTGTCGAAGATACAGGTCTTCCAATTGTTCTTCACTTAGACCATGGTGCAGACTTCGAAATGTGCAAAGACTGTATCGATGGTGGATTTACATCCGTCATGATTGATGCATCAAGCAAGCCATTTGAAGAAAATATCGCAATCACAAGAAAAGTTGTTGAATATGCTCATGCTCACAAACCATATGTCACAGTTGAAGCTGAACTTGGTACATTAGCAGGCATCGAAGATGATGTTAAGGTTGAACACGGTAGTGAATCATACACCAAACCAGAAGATGTCGAAGAATTCGTCCGTCGTACAGGTTGTGATAGCTTAGCAATCGCTATCGGTACATCACATGGTGCTTATAAGTTTAAACCAGAACAATGCACAAGAGATGAAAACGGTGTCTTATGTCCACCTCCACTAAGATTTGATATTCTTGAAGAAGTCTCCAAGAGACTCCCTGGATTCCCAATCGTTCTTCACGGTTCATCCTCAGTTAACCAAGAATATGTCAAAATCATTAACGAAAATGGTGGGAATCTTAAAGACGCAGTTGGTGTTCCTGAAAAACAACTTCGTCAAGCAGCTAAATTAGCAGTTTGTAAGATTAACATCGACTCTGACTTAAGACTTGCTATGACAGCAGGTATTAGAGAGCACTTTAATGCTCATCCAGAACACTTCGATCCACGTCAATACATTGGCGATGGTCGTAAGTACGTTAAAGAACTCGTTAAACACAAAATCACCGAAGTTCTTGGATCAGCCGACAAAGCTTAATATAACTAACCACGGTTAAACCGTGGTTTTTTATTGCATTAGTTAAATTATACTTTTATAATTTCTTTAATATGGAAAGACCTTTAGCTGAACAACTAAGACCTAAAACATTGGATGATGTTTGTGGACAACACCATCTTTTAGATAAAGGCAAATTGTTAAGAAAAGCAATCGAGAATAACAAGATTTCAAACATGATTTTTTATGGTCCTCCAGGAATTGGGAAGACAACCATTGCTAATATCATTGCAGATTCTACAAAGATGTCGCTTCATAAATTAAATGGAACAACTGCGACCATTGAAGATATAAAGCGAATAATTGATGAAGCAAAATCCCTATTCTCCCAAAATGGAATTTTACTTTATTTGGATGAAATCCAATATTTGAATAAAAAACAGCAACAATCGTTGCTTGACTTTGTTGAAAGAGGCGAAATTACCTTAATTGCTTCTACCACTGAAAACCCTTATTTCTATGTTTATCCAGCATTATTATCTAGATGTACTGTTTTTGAATTTAAATCATTAAAATCAGAAGACATTGCAGTTGGATTAAAGAAAGCCGCTAGTAAGATCGGTGTAAAAATTAATGCAGATGCCTTAGAAAAGATGTCTTTAGGCGCTAATGGTGACATGCGCAAAGCACTTAATAATTTAGAATTTTTAGCAAACTCATTAGACGGAAAAAAGACAATTAATGTCAACACGGTTGAAGAGCTGATTAGCAAAGCTAATATATCTTATGATAGAAGCGAAGACCATCATTATGATAATCTTTCTGCATTAATGAAATCATTAAGAGGTTCTGATCCTGATGCTGCAGTGTTTTATTTAGCAAAAATGCTTGAGGCTGGTGACTTAGTTGCAGCAGCAAGAAGATTGTTGTGCTCTGCAAACGAGGATGTTGGTTTGGCTTACCCTCAAATCATTCCTATCGTTAAGGCTGCAGTTGATACTGCACTACAATTAGGAATGCCTGAAGCTTACCTTCCATTAACAAATGCCGCCATATTAATAGCGACATCACCAAAATCCAATTCTGGTTGTTTAGCGTATATGGCTGCAGTTGAAGATATTAAACAAGGAAAAGGCGTTGGTGTTCCTCGACAACTTCAAAATACTCATTACGATGGTGCTGATGCAAAAGTAAAAGGTCAAAATTATAAGTACCCTCATGACTATGCTCATCATTGGGTTAAACAACAATATTTACCAGATGATATAAAAGATAAACATTACTATAAACCAGGCGACAACAAGGCTGAACAGGCTGCCAAAGAGTACTGGTCAAAAATAAAAAAATAGCGGAAATTCCCGCTATTTTTCATAGATTTTCGTGTATTTATTTAAATTTTTTAATTATTTTTGGAGCAACATTAACAACTAAGAATTGAATACCGACTGATACAAGAATTCCTGCAGTAACATCACTAAACCAGTGTGCTCTTGCGACTATTCTTGATAAAGCAACAACGAATGCAAAAAGAGCACCGATAACAATACAACAAATTTGAATCATGTTGTCTTTTTCTTTTCTTGATAAGCTTGCGCATAATGGAAGAACAGTAATTAATGTAGCAGCATTTGCTGAATGCCCAGAAACGAACGATTTACAATCTTTGAATTCTTTTTTAAATGCATGGAAAGGTTGCCACTGATACCAATTTTTGAATTCAATTAAAGGATTTTGATCAATAACTCTTGGTCTAGGTCTACTTGCCATATATTTAAAGAATTCAGTAGCTAATGCATAAATAACTATTGTTGAGATAATCATTAAACAGACAGGCAGCAATACCTTTTCATCCATTTTCTTGATCCAAATTCTAGAGAAAAGAAGAATTGCTAAATCAATTAAACAAATTAAAACAATAATAAGTACTTTCCATGTGCTTTCTTTTTCTACCATGCGTGGGAATTCAACATATTTTATGCCTTCTTTTATTTGAAATAAGGCAAAACCGATTGCAGCGACAGCACCAAAGACTCTAAAAATGATATCCCAAGTCTTGTTTGGACGTTTTGGCATAAAGAAAATCGTGCAACCAGCAAACACACCAAAAGCTAAAGCGAGAATAGGTCCAAGTGCGGTGAGTAAAATACCGAACAAATTGGAATTATCCCCCATTTTTCCTGTGATTTTTTGATCAAGGAAGGTTCCGACAATGAGACCAATTAATGAAATTCCACCAACAATTACAAGTGATAGATTTTGAATTTTTTTGTTAATTTTCATATGTGTGTTCTCCTTATTTTGAATAAGAGATATGACGTAAGTTAGAAACAGTCAGATCAGTTAATATTTTAATATTTTCTTCAGCGGTTCCAATTGCTAATTTAACATAGTTTCCTAAAATTCCAGCAATTCCACTTGCCAAAAAAGATATTTTAATTTTATTTTCATTGTTTGGTTTAACAATTTCTTCAAATGATTTTCTTAATGCATTAAATCTACTCTGAATATAACCAGATGATGATTGATCGGTAAGAATAATTCGATAAAGCTCGATGTTTTCGTCGACGACCTTAAATAAGTTGCGATAAAACTTCTCTATTTTTCGTCTATTCACGCCTATATTTTTTATTATATCCGAAGAAAAAGCACCAAAATGCTTCTCAACTGATGATTTTAAAATCGCTTCTAAAATGTCTTCTTTTGAACCATAATTCAAGTAGATAGTGTTTCGATTCACCATAGCATAATCTGCTATTTCGGTAATTGTTACATTTTGAAAACCTTTGATTTCAACTAAGTTGATAAATGCATTTTCAATTGCTGCACGGCTTTTGATTACTCGTAAATCTGTTTTCATAGATAATAGGCATTTTACCATGTTTGTCTAATAATAGGCAAATGCTAAATACTGACTATTGCGACTTTTTCTAGTGTGTGTATATATTATATGCGTTGCGAAAGGAGTTAAAGATGAATAAATTTGTAATTTTCGCAGATTCAACCAGTGACTTAACTACAAAACAAAGAAAAGATCACGGTATTGAATACGTCAGAATGTTAGTAAACTGGACTGACAAAGATAAAAAGTTCCACGAAACATATGCTGACTTAGATTGGACTGAAATGTCCCCAACAGAATACTATAACTTAATGAGAGATGGTGCGATCATCATGACCTCACAGGTTACAGAACAAGAATTTGACTTAAAGTTTATCCCTCATTTAGAAAAAGGAGAGGACATTCTATACATAGCATGTTCTTCCGGATTAAGTGCTTCAGGCGCCCTTGCAGAGCGTTTAGCAAAAGAAAAATATGCAAAAGCATATCCAAAGAGCAAAATTAGAGTTGTTGATAGTTTAATTTCAGTTATGGGCCAAGGCTCAATTGTCTTAGATGCTGCAGAAATGCGCGATCAAGGTAAGAGCATGGAAGAAATTGCTGAGATTATCGAAAAAACAAGACTTTCTTATAACCAAGCTGCGACTGTTGAAGATTTAACAACACTTGCAAAGCACGGCCGTGTTAAAGCAACAAAAGCATTTTTCGGAAATATCTTTGGTGTTAAACCAATTTTAATTTCAGATGCAAAGGGCGTTAACTATGCTGTCGAAAAAGCAAAAGGAAGAAGAAATGCTCTTTTGAGAGTTGCTGAAATTGTAAAAGAAAGAGTTATTGAACCAGGCAAGCAAGTTTGCTATGTCTGCGAAGCAGATGCAAAATCTGAAGACCTTGAATTATTAGTTTCACAACTTAAAGCAATAGGATTCAAAGAAGTTGTAGTTCAAAAATTAGGACCTATTATTTCTGCATCATGTGGACCAGCCACAATTGGTGTTTACTATAAAGGCCAAGAAGAAACAAGAATCGGTGATTAATTATGATATTAAAGAAGTTAAACGGTGAGCAATTTAAAGAATTGCTACTTAATGGTGCGCTAAATCTCAAAGCACACCAAGAAGAAGTTGACTCACTTAATGTCTTCCCTGTTCCTGATGGAGATACAGGTATCAACATGCTCAGAACAATTCAAGGTGGTGTTGATGCTTTAAACGGCTTTGATGCAAAAGATTTAAGTGAAGTCGGCAAAACAGTTTCCAAAGGTATGCTTATGTCTGCAAGAGGAAACTCAGGCGTTATTCTTTCACAAATCTTCAGAGGAATATGTAAAGGTTTAGAAGGAAAGAAGGAAGTTGATGCTGTTCAATTAGCCGCCGCCTATAAAGTTGGTGTTAAACAAGCTTATGGAGCTGTTGTTACACCAGTTGAAGGCACAATTTTAACAGTCTTTAGAGAAGCAACAGAGGTTGCTGCAAAAAAAGTTAAAAAAGATTCAACTATCAACCAATTTTTTGAAGCACATCTTAAACAAGCAGCCTCAACCTTAAAGAAAACAAAAGAAATTTTACCAGTCCTTAAAGAAGCAAACGTTATCGACTCTGGTGGAGCTGGTTACGTTTACATTGTAAAAGGCATGGTTAAATTCCTTGATGGTGAAAAGATTGAAGCTGAACTTTCAAAAGAAGAAACAAAGTCTTCTGGCGCAACCGCACCAATCGATTTTAATGCTTTCACAAGAGATGATGTTCTTCAATTTGGTTACTGCACAGAATTTATTTTAAGACTTCAATCATCTAAAGTTGATGTTGATTCATTTGATGTTGAAACCATTATTTCGGATTTAAATGAAGACGACATTCAAGGTGACTCAATCGTTGCATTAAAAGATGAAGATGTTATTAAAGTTCACGTTCATACAAAAGAACCAGGTATTGTTCTTCATAAAATGAGAAAATATGGGGAATTCCTGACAATTAAGTGTGAAAACATGGCTCTTCAACATAACGAAAATATGTCAGAAGAAGAAAGAGAATCACAGCAAAAACGCGAACATAAGAAATACGCAATTGTTGCAGTTGCTCAAGGTAAAGGTATCGTTGAACAATTTAAGGCATTAGGCGTTGATGTGGTGGTATCGGGTAATCAAACCATGAACCCATCGAC
>DLBE01000021.1 GCA_002494205.1 Caryophanales bacterium UBA7029 | reverse complement strand
ACAACAATTGTTGATTTCCTTGATCCAACTCGTAACGCTGAAGAACTTGAAAAATCTTATTATGAACGTATTGCTTTAGCAAAGAAATCACTTGTTGATTACCATATGCACGCTTGTATTAGAGAACCTAATGGTGACTTAGAAGAATACGTAAAAACGGTTGTTAAACTTGGAATGCGTACAATTAAGTTGTTTACAACTTATAGTGACACACATCGTAGAACTTACGATGAAGATATTAAAGAGTTACTTCGTCTTTCCAAGAAATATAACATAATGATTACCGCTCATATTGAAAACGATAATCTTATAGATTTAAGAGACGAATATACTTATAAGGATTTACCAGTTTCTAGACCAAGTTTGGCAGAAACTAGCGAGGCTCTTAAACTCGCTAAAATGGTTAGAGAAACGGGCGGTAATTTTTATATGGTTCACTGTTCTAGTGGCGAAACATTAAAAGCTTTAAAAGAACAATTCTCGGATATCTTAGGAAAAAATTTCTTTGTTGAGTCCTGCCCTCAATATTTTGTTTTTAATAATTCCGTCCTAGAAGAAGAAAACGGAAAATTATTTACTTTTGCTCCACCTTTAAGAAGCGAAAGAGAAAGACAACTACTTACTGCCTACTATAAAGATGTGAATGCAATTGGCACAGACCATTGTGCATTTATGGCAAAAGAAAAAGAATTTAAATCTCTTAAAGGGTTCCCATTAGGTGTTGGTGGAGTCGAACATTCGTTCTCAATTATGTATCGAAGATTTGGTGATGAAATTATTGAAAAAATGTCAAAAAATACCGGAATTCTACAAGATTTTCCTACAAAAGGTGAACTTGAAGTTGGCAAAGATGCAGACATTTCTATCTTTAAAGAAATTGATGATTATTTTGAAAAAGAGAATCACGGTACATGTGACTATTCTATCTACGATGGCATAATTGGAGCGGGTGAATTTAAACACGTGCTTGTTCGTGGACAATTTGTTTTAAAAAATAGAGAGATAGTTCCACATAGCGGAAAAGAGATAATTTGTGGGGAGAAATAGATTATGAACGCAATTATTAACGCTAGAATCTATGATTATGTAACCTACATTGAAAATGGTTACCTACTTTATGACGAAAAAATTGTTGAAGTTGGCGATATGAAAAACTACAAAAATGAAGGATACGATAAAGTCGAAGACTTTAATGGGGACTTATTGATACCTACTTTTGTCTGTGCTCACTCACATATTTATTCAATATTTGCAAGAGGTCTTGCTTTACCATTTAATCCTAAGAACTTTCAAGACATTCTTGATCAAATGTGGTGGAAAATCGATGCGCAACTAGATAATAAAGAAACTTACTATTCTGGAATTGTTGCTGGATCTGAATTTTTGCTTAATGGAGTCACAACAGTTATTGATCATCATGCTTCTGGAGAAATAATTGGCTCACTTAACTCGCTAAGAAAAGCATTTGTTGGTCCTTTAAAAATGAGAGGCATCTTCTGTTTTGAAACTTCTGACCGTTATGATGTAAATAAGTGTCTTAAAGAAAATGTTAATTTTGCAAAGAAACATCCTGGTGAAGGATTATTTGGTATGCACGCATCAATGTCCATATCAGATAAAACTTTAAAAAGAATTGCAAAAGTACAAAATGGTTTGCCTGTTCACGTTCATGTTGCAGAAAGTGCGATGGATGTTGAAAATTGTAAGGAAAAATATGGGAAATTGATAATTAATAGATTTGATGAAGCAGGAATTTTAGTGCCTGATTCTCTTATTGTTCATGGCGTTTCATTAAGCGATGAAGAGTTAGACATTATTGCTAAAAGAAAGTGTTACATGGTTGTTAACACGACATCAAATATGAATAATGCTGTTGGTTTACCGTTTGTTAAAAACTATCTAGACCATGGTGTACCAGTATTGGTTGGAAACGATGGTCTTAACTCCAACATGGCTAGCGAATATATGAATGTGATGTTTTCTGCTCATCTTCGTGCCGAGTCTCCAACCGCTTTAGGAGTTGGTGAAGTTGGACAAATGATTAGAAACGCTTATGAATACGCAGGTCGTAGACTCGGCGTTAAACTTGGTCAGTTTAAGTCTGGTTTCGAAGCTGATTTTATGAGAGTCAAATATACTCCATTTACTAAGATGGATGAGACAAACGCACTCGGTCATATCGTGTTTGGTTTGTTCCCAAATTTCAAACCTAGTGACGTTTATACATATGGTAAAAAACGTGTCAAAGATTATAAAATTGTTGGAAAATCCCTACAAAATCAAGTAATTGAGGCTCGTAAATATTCCGAAGAATTATGGACCAAAGTTAAAGGAGGAAAATAACGATGGACATTTCTACAAAGTTTGATGGCTTAGTCCTTGAAAACCCACTTATGCCTGCTGCAGGGCCAATTGTTGGTGATGCAGAAAAAATGCTCTGGTGTGAGCAAGTTGCTGGTTGTGGTGCAGTTGTTGCTAAAACTGTTTCAACTCATGACGCTCACATTCCACATCCATGTATTTATGGTGATCGTGATTACATTATGAACTGTGAATTATGGACTGAATATCCAAAAGAAAAATGGATTAATGAGTTCTTCCCATATTACAAAAAACATTCTGTTGGAAAACCACTTATTGTTTCAGTTGGTTATACCAAAGAAGATATGGAAGTTCTTATTCCTTTATTAGATAAGTTTGCAGACGCATTTGAAGTTTCAACACATTACGTTGGTAATGATTTAAATGCTTTAGGTGAAACTGTCGCAACAATTAGAAGACTTACAAAGAAGCCTTTTTACATGAAAATTTCAGCACATATGCCTGATCCTGAAGGATTTGCACATACCATTAAAGTTAATGGCGCAAACGGCGTTGTTGCTGTTAACTCCTTAGGTCCTTCTATGAAGATTGATATCGAACATAGAGAAATTATCTATGGAAATACAAAAGGATTTGCATGGACAAGCGGACCATATATTAAAAACATTGCTTTAGCAACAGTTTA
>DLBE01000024.1 GCA_002494205.1 Caryophanales bacterium UBA7029 | reverse complement strand
TGTTCACGAGCATCTTTGTACTTATGCACAGCACGTAAGATGGTGTAAACCTGTTTCTCGGTAGGGAGTGGAATAGGACCAACAACACCAGCCCCAGTCTTTTTCGCTGCTTCTACGATCTTCTCAACAGCTAAGTCGAGAATCTTGTGATCATAAGCTTGCAAGCGAACCCTAATGGTTTTAACTTTTGCCATGAATTTTCCTCCTATAACTATTTATTTCAGGCTTTTAACGAACTGCTCGATGCGAATTCCCTGGCCACCTTTCATGACAACGCCTGTTGGTGTGTCAGCAACCTCGCATGTCAACGCAAACGCTAACGTGTAATAAGATACGCCTATATATAATATAAATCAATAAAAATTTTTAGGCGCCCGCACGAAAGACACAAATTTTTGCCTCTTTTTACTATCATTTTTATGTAAATTTTTGCCAAATTTTTGCAATTTTTAAGTGAAAATTCAATTAAAATTACAAAATAGTTTATGATAAAGCAATTATAAATAATTGAATTATGATAAAAATATTTCAAAAAAATCCATTATTAAAAACAACCTTATTATTTATCTAATAAATGAATATGCGTGAAAAACTTTATTTCAAATTATTTAAATTATTTTTTGCTGATTGACTGTGATCAGTAATCATTTTTAAGGTCTCACAGTCATTCATTTTTGAACATTCAGCACATGTGTTGAAGCCTTTTGACAAAGCGCATTTACGAATCTTGCATTGTTCGCTACAGAAGTGTGTCTTGCATCCATCACCATGGCATCCTTCGCAATTAATCCATTTGGGTTTTATTTCACACTGATTCCACTCAGACCATAGTTTTGCAACTTTTTTACGTAATTCGTTGTCATTATTTATTGTCGCTTTTCTTGCTTCACATTCTTCACAATTTAGACCACAAAAAGCAATCTTATTTTCCATATTTTTCTGCCTCCTTTTTTAGGCCCTTTTCGTATGTAAATTTACACCCACAATAAAGCTGCTGATATAGGTCGTAATGAATGCGCATTTCTCGAGCTATATCAATACCCTTATTTTTCTTGAAATCTGAGTAAAAATAGCGGGAATTTCCGTATTTTTTCTGTAATTTTGCACCGATTTCATTTATTTTTTGAGAATTCTTTTGACGCGAAATGGTCATAACTGTGGTGAAGAAATCAAAGCCGTTTTCGTTAGCAAATTTGAAGGCCTGATCCATGCGTTTTTCGTAGCACAAAAAACACCTCTCTTTTCCTTCATCTTGATCTGCGTATTTTTCAAGGTCTTTATTGTAATTATCGTTGTCATATTTTGTCTCGATAACTTTAACCTCGTATCCGTAATCTCTTTTGAAGAAATCTAGAAACTTTTTAAGCTCATTGAGTCTTCTATAATATTCTTCTGACGGATAGATGTTTGAATTATTGAAAAATATCGTCACATCAAAATGCGGGCATAAAAAAGTTAAAGGAAAAGTCAAACATGGTCCACAACAGGCATGAAGTAATAAAGATGGCTTCTTATTTTTAGGAAGTTTCTCTAATTCTTTTAATGATTCTTTATAGTAATTAATATACTCATTCATAGATAAACATTGCATCCCCAAATGAGAAGAATCTATACCTCTTTTCAACTGCATATTTATAGCACGCGAGAGTGAACTCCCTGCCCATAAGGGCAGACACTAGCATAATAAGGGTAGATTTTGGTAGATGGAAATTGGTAATTAAAGCATCAATCGCTTTGAACTCATAACCAGGCTTAATAAAGATTTCTGTATCGTCTGTTTCGCCTCTAAATTCTCCATATTTTTGGAAGTTGGCTTCAAGGGTTCTTGTCGATGTTGTACCAAGGGCAATAATGCGTCTATTTTCTTTTTTTGCGAGATTTAGACGATCTGCAACCTCTTGAGTTATCTCATAATGCTCAGAATGCATTTTGTGAGCCTCTACAGTTTTCTCTTTGACAGGTTTAAAGGTTCCTAGACCAATATTCAAAGTGATGTCTAAGAACTCGACACCCTTTTCTTCACATTTTTTAATTAACTCTTTTGTAAAATGGAATCCCGCTGTTGGTGCTGCGGCACTACCATAGACTTTCGCGAATACAGTTTGATATTGAGACTTATCCTCACACTTTTTCTTGATATATGGAGGTAACGGCATTGCACCGATTTCATTCAAAATTTCCATGAAAATGCCAGTATATTTGAATTTTAGTATACGAATCCCCTCGTCTTTTACCTCCAAACACTCGGCAAAAAGCCTTCCGTTGTTGAAATTTATGACTGTTCCAACCTTAATTGCCTTAGCGTTTCCTGCAAGGCATTCCCACACATCTCCTTCAAGCTGTTTTAATAGCAAAATTTCGACATGTGCACCAGTTCCTTCTTTAACCCCAAATATGCGGGCCGATAACACTTTAGTGTTATTCCTGACGATAACATCGCCAGGTTTTAGATAGTCAATTATATCTTTAAAAATTTTGTCTTCGAATGACTTATTTTTCTTATTTATGCACAAAAGTTTGCACTCATCTCTGACCGATGCAGGGGTTTGTGCAATAAGTTCTTCTGGTAAATTGTAATCAAATAAGGAAATATCCATTAAAAACCTCGTTTATCCCCATATTTCCTGAGAATTTCTTCTCTAAAATCTCCAAACCTATCTTCTTGGATTGCTTTTCTCGCTTCTTCCATCAAATGAATCAAGAAACGAACGTTATGAATCGATAAAAGTCTTTTACCGAACGCTTCATCAGCAACATACAAGTGTCTTAAATAAGCTTTCGTATAATTTTTACATGTATAGCAATCACACTCTGGATCGAGCGGACTGAAATCTTCTTTATATTGTGCTCCTCTAATGTTTACACGGCCTTGTGAGGTCATTAAAGCACCATGACGAGCAATTCTTGTAGGCAAAACGCAATCAAACATGTCTATTCCTTTTGCGATCCCTTCCAAAAGGTAGTCAATTGAGCCGACTCCCATTAAATATCTTGGTTTGTCCTCGGGTAAATATGGAACTGAGTAGTCTAACATCTTTGAAAACACATCTTTTGGCTCGCCGATTGATGTTCCGCCAATTGAGTAACCAGGGAAATCCATCTTCACTAATTCTTCAGCACAATGTTTTCTTAAATCAGGGAATTCTCCACCCTGTACAATTCCAAATAAAGCTTGGTCTTTTCTGGTATGTGCAGTGAGGCCTCTTTTAGCCCATCTTAACGTTCTTTCTACGGATTTTTCCGCATATTTTTTGTTTGCTGGGTAAGGAATGCACTCATCAAACGACATAATAATATCAGCACCAAGTTTCTCTTCAATCTTAATAACTGATTCTGGTGTAAAGAAAAGTTTATCCCCGTTTAAATGAGACTTGAATTCAACTCCTTCTTCTGAGATTTTTCTATTTTCTTGAAGTGAGAAAACTTGAAATCCTCCACTATCAGTTAAGATAGGACCTTTGTAGTTCATAAATTTATGAAGTCCACCAGCTTTTTGTACAATATCTTCACCAGGTCTAAGATGCAAATGATAGGTATTGCTTAAAATAACACCGGCTCCCATATCTTTAACTTCTTCTGGAGATAATGTTTTGACTGTTGCTAATGTACCAACAGGCATAAACATAGGCACTTCAACATCTCCGTGCGGAGTGTGAAGGATTCCGTATCTAGCACCTGTTTGTTTACAAACATGTTTAATTTCTAAATAAAAATCTTTCATATTGATATATTAACATAGTTCAATAAAATATCGAATTTATTTAATAAGTTCGATAAAGAAACTAACTGGCCTAAATCCATCGTTGCAAGAAATCATTGCGCTCATTGGATCTTTCATCCAACCATCGAAAAAATTGCCTTTCCCTTGTTCTAATGCTTCAACAAATTCTTTTAAGCTTTTCCATGCTTCTAAGCAAAAATTCTCGGGAATTTCGGCATTTTTTGAAATAAAAACGTCACCTTCATGTAAGCCGCAAGCATGCTTAATTTGGTTCTCATATTTTGAAATCAGATCATCAAATCTAGATACTTTTACAACAGTTATTTTTACCATTTTGGTTCCAAATTCCTATTCGCTCCAAAAACAGTGAGCAATCTTTTTTCGCGCCATAAAATCATAAATAGAGCATAGCCTATAACGCAAACGGCAATTACTTCACCTAAAGCAACCCATCCTGTGCAAACCCAATAAGGGCCAACTTCAAAATATGTTAATTCTGCACCAATAATGAAGCCGTTTGCTATTACTGGATATAGAGACGCTAAAAATAAATTTTTAAAACTCAAGAAACATATACATAAACATGCAATCAATGTCGCAAGAGTTCCTACTATAATATCCATCCACATAAATGAGAATAGATTAGCTATAAAACAACCCGCTGTAAGGCCGTAAATATAGTCTTTTCTAAAGAAACAAAGTAGCATCAAGGCTTCCGCAATTCTAATTTGCATCATTCCAAATGATATTGCACTTGTTGCTACTGTTAATACAACGTAGATAGCTGCTACTACAGCATTTCTAGTTAAAGTTCTAATTACTTCGTTTTTCATACCTTGCTTTTTTCTAAGTGGTTATTCAAGGGAACACTTAATATTTTTAAATGTTCTGAGATAAAATCTCAGCGAGTGATAACACCTTAGCTCCTTTATTATCTTTTTCAACAGAATCTGTAGTTACAAATTCTTTAATTTTTGGGGTCAAAGGGCCTTTAGAAAGTATGGCGTGGGTTACCGCAACATAGACTTCCTTTGCGCCTTTTGAAAGTAGTGCCTCAACAGCATTGTTTACAGTTCCGCCTGTGTCGACTATATCATCAACAATTAAACAAATTTTATCTTTAACATCGCCAACGACATTAATAACTTCGGATTTGTTTGGAGCAGGACGGCGTTTATCAATAACGGCTAAAGATGCCCCGTTAAGTTCACTAGAAACATCACGGCCTCTATTTGCGGAACCGTGATCAGGTGAAACAACACATACATCAGAATGCTTAATTCCAAGTTCATCAAATCTCTTTGCAAAATATTGTCCAAATAATGTACTGGTATCAATATTTTCGACCGGAATTGAGAAGAATCCTTGAATTTGTTGAGTATGCAAATCTGCGCAAATAACACGGGAAATCCCGGCAATTTCTATCATTTTTGCAACTAATTTAGCAGTTATTGGCTCGCCTTTTACAGCGACTCTGTCTTGGCGTGAATATCCGAAATATGGAGCAATCAAAACCACCTCAAATGCTCCGGCATTTTTAAGTGCATCAGCGAACATCAAAACCTCAAAAATAGTCTCGGTAGATGGACTCACAGTTGATTGCACAACATAGCAAATCTTTCCTTGAACATCGCTCTTACATCTAGCCATAATCTCGCCATCGGCAAATCTTAAAACTTCTGATTCTCCCATAGGAATACCAGATTTTTCAGATATTGCTTTAGCAAGTTTTTTGCTAGAGGTTAGAGAAAAGATTACTTTTTCCATTATTTCTTATATTCGTTATATTTTTTAGATGAACCTCTGACTTTGTCAGCTGGATACTTAGCTTCATTTTGATCTAACTTTTTATTTAAAATCTCATCAACGTCCAAATGGTAGTGATCAGCCATTAAATAACAGTAAGATAAAACATCTGCAAGCTCTTCTTTTACTTTATCAATAGACTTTTCTTGATTTGTCCATTGAAAAACTTCAAGAAGTTCGCCAGCTTCAATCATTATCGATTTAGCTAAATTTTCACCAGTATGAAATTGAGACCAATCTCTGTCGTCTCTAAATTTCATTAATCTGTCATAAGTCTCTTTTTTCATCAAAAAACCCTATATTTTCCGCTTATTTCTTAACTTTTCCTTGATTAGCAACGGCTTCCATTTCAGCTTTTAAAGCGGCTTCGTCCATTAAGTAATAGTGTTTGACAGCTTTCATATTATCATCAAATTCATATACTAGTGGAACGCCTGTTGGGATGTTAACTCCAACAATTTCTTCTTTTGGCATATTGTCAAAATATTTGACAAGTGCTCTTAATGAGTTGCCGTGAGCAACGATTAAGCAGCGTTTTCCTTTTTCCATTTCAGGTCTAATGACTTTTTCAAAGAAAGGAACAGCACGTGCAACTGTAAGTTCAAGAGATTCAGTTAAAGGAAGATCTTCTCTTGGAACATCTCTGAATTGTGCTTGGTTTGCTGGATTACGTGGGTCTTCTTTTGTTAATGCTGGAGGTGGGCAATCATAACTTCTTCTCCAAACTTTAACTTGTTCTTCACCATACTTTTCAGCGGTTTCAGCTTTGTTTAAACCTTGAAGAGCGCCATAGTGACGTTCATTAAGTCTCCAAGTTTTAATAACTGGTAACCATTCACGGTCAAGTTCGAAAAGAACATTATTCATTGTATGAATTGCTCTTTTAAGCATAGAAGTATAGACAACATCAAAGTCATATCCTTCTTCTTTTAAGGTCTTACCAGCACGATGTGCTTCCATAACACCTTTCTCGGATAATTCGACATCAGTCCAACCAGTGAATAAATTGAGTTTATTCCATTCTGATTCACCGTGTCTAATCATAACTAATTTATACATAAATTACTCCTTTATCAAATTAGTCTGCTAAAGATCCCATTGGATCCCATGGTTTGAGTACAACTGGTTCTGCTTCATATGCAGCGAGTTCTTCTTTTGTAAGGTATTTCTTGTTAACAACTGCTTGGTAAGTATATTGATCAAACCAGCTTGCTGACATGATGAAATAACCTTCTTTTCCTCTATCGTTGCCCCATGAGTTTTCGATTTTCCATTTTGTTGGAACACCTTTTTCATCAAAGGCCACGCCAGTAATACACATTGCGTGATTCATTGCGGATGAACGGAAGTCTAATGACTCTCCTTTTTCCATCTTAATGTCGAGATTTAACAAGGATTTGAAATCAAATTCTTGATCATCCCAAACGCCACGCATTCTATCTCCATAACTTGAGACGTCGGAACCAAACCAAACGATTTCTCCGTCTTTAAGTTGATGAATAATAAGTTCTTTAAGTCTTTCCATAGGAATATTTAAGTGTTTAACAACTTTACCACCTTCAACATTACCTAAATATTTGACTGTATAGCTCTTTCCAAATGGTTTTGATTTTGTTGGTGCATTAATGCAGCTAACATATTCGTCGATTTTTGAGCCAATATATTTTTCAAAGAATGATTTTGGTGTAAATCCTTTAACACATTTGAATTCGCCTTTATCATCTGTGTATTTAAGGTCGAATTTCTTTGGTGGAATTCCGTAGCACGAAATAAGTGCTTTATAGAAGCGTTTCATATATGATTCTTTGAGTTCTTCTACAGCCTTCAATCCTTTTTCTTTCTTAACAATACGACATTCGCTAGCGAATCTACGAACTTCAGCATTAAGTAAAGAATTTAAGATTCTTGTATTGTTGGAAGTATAAGTTTCAACAAACGCATTCTTTGGGCAGATACCATACTTTTTAACAACGTTAACGAGCATGTCCCATTGACCACCATCACCAATTCCATTTGTGACTAAGAATTGAACCGTTCTATCATCATAATCTGCATCAATTGTCTCAATTAATGCATTAAGAGTGTAGTTGAGTTTTTCTAACTTGTCATAGAAAGCAATAAAGCTTTGTGAAAGTTTGAATGAGCCAACACCAATCTTTTTGCCGATCATTTCGCGCATACCATTACATGCGGCAAAAATCCAACATCTTCCTGATGCTTTTTGGTTGTTAACAGCCATTGTTTTGATATTAATATCAAAATTAAAGTCCATGTTTTTAACAGAATCCTTTGAAGCGGCCACGACCGCAATATCAGAATTAGAAAGAGCATGTCTTGCAATAGCTGAAGTCTTTTCAGAGAGATACTCTTTTTCAACTTCTTCTAATTTTTCGAGTGTAATTTCTTTCATTGTTTTTCTCCTTCAGCGAATAATATTTTAATATAAAATTATTATTTTTCCACAAAAACGAATATAATTATTTAAATGAACTACAAAAAATACGCTATTGTTGATCTCCACTTGCATTTAGACGGCTCTTTATCGGCTAAGTCTATTATTGAAGTAGCCAAAAAAGAAAACATAAAATTACCATCTTTTAATGAAGAAGAATTAAATAGACATTTAATGGTACCCGATAATTGTGGGTCATTAAACGAATATCTAGAGCGCTTTTCTTTGCCTAATTTAGTTCTACAAACAAAAGAAGGTTTAGAGTTATGTACTCTCGATTTATTAGAAAGATTAAAAAATGATGGCCTCAAGTATGTCGAAATACGTATGGCCCCACAACTTTCTACCGCCAAAGGTTTAACACAAGAAGAAGTAGTTGAAACTTTAATAAAAACATGCAAAATCGCCGAGAAATCAGGCATATTTTCGAATTTAATACTCTGCATGATGAGAGGAAAAGATAACTTAAAATTGAATCTTGAAACTATTAGCATTGCAAAGAAATTTTTAGGTAACGGCGTTGTTGCAATGGACTTAGCAGGAGCAGAAGCACTATTTCCTAATGAGATGTTTGATGAAGAATTTAAACTTATCAACAAATTAGGTATTCCATTAACAATCCATGCAGGTGAAGCAGCTGGTGCATCTTCAGTAAAATCAGCTTTAAAGTATGGAGCAGTAAGAATTGGTCACGGTATCCATTCAATTGAAGATGATAACGTAATAAAAGAACTCGCGAAAAGAGGCGTGACTTTAGAGGTTTGCCCAAAATCTAATTTAGATACCAAGACAATCTCAAAATACGAGGATCTTCCACTTAAAGAATTCATTAAAAAAGGTGTTAAAATTTCAATTAACACCGATGATATGACTGTGTCCAACACAACTCTCAAACAAGAATATGAAACTCTTGTAAAATTAGGCTTTAGTGAAGAAAATTTGCGGGAATTTGCACTAAATTCGATAAAATCTTCTTTTGCAAGTGACAAAATTAAGAGATATCTTTTGGAACTTATTAAATAAAGTTCTTAATTGTTTCGATAACTAGATTAGTCTCTTCAACATAGCCAATGTGATGAGACTTTTTTAATAGAACCCATTTTGAATTTTTTATCTCTTTATTCATGAGTTCATTCATCCTTGGAGATGATTCATCTAAAGCTCCAGATAATATTAGAGTTGGAACATCAATATTTTTAAGTTTTGATTCAACATTCCAGTCTTTCAAAGTTCCTGTTCCAAAAAATTCTGACTTGCCCCACATCTTTTCATAAATTTCCTTATTGGTTTTTGGAAATTTTTTGCGTTTAAACGGATAAAGTTCAGTACTCTTTTTTCCAACATGATTTTTAATAAACTTTTTTACTGCTTTTTTGTATTCCTTTTTATCATATTTTTGACCGTCTTTTTCTGCTAATAAGGCGGCCTTTTCGGAAGGGCTAAATTCATCGAATATTTTGATGTGTTCTTCATTCCAAATTTTTGTCGAAGGAAGGGTTGAAAAAAGGATTAATTTTTCGAGGCCTTTATGGTCAAAATTACAGACATATTCAAGGGCCAGCATGCCACCCCAAGAATGCCCTAAAACGTTATATTTTTTAAGTTTAAAATATCTAACTAAATTCGTGAATTCATCGAGAAAAACAGGGAAATTCCATATGATTTTGTGGTTCTTTGGCACTTTTGAATAACCACATCCAAGTTGATCATAGAAGATTAAAGGAATCCCAAATTCTGCCAATTTTTCAAGTGGTTCATAACGTTCAATGCAACCACCAGGTCCACCATGCAAAATGATTAAAGGAATGCCACTATTTAAGTTGCCTAAAACATAAGCTCTTGTGTGATATCCAAGATAAGGTATTTTATATACTTTTTTTGTCATTTTTTAAGAATAGTTTTTTGAATGCTTTTATAAGTTCGTTTAAAGCTATTGCTCCAAGTGAATTTCCGAGGGTAACAATCACTAAACTAAGATATGCATAACCATTAGCGTAGCATTCTGGATAGAACATGAAATAATACATATTTGCAATGCAGTGATCAAACTTAAAGAAAACAAACAAGAATATTGGTACAAAAATACCAATAACTTTTAAAATCACATTTTTAAATATTTTGTAACAGAAAACAGCAACGTATACGCAAACACCGCACAAAACTGCTCCAGCAAACTGTTTCATAATATCTAAAAACTTCGGCACAGTTATCTTTGCTAAAGCAATGCCTGAGTTAGTCCAATATAAACCGGTGTTCTGGAAAACTAAATAACAGAACAATCCGATAAGCAAAGCTCCAATTAGATTTCCTAAGTATACGAGACCTAGAAATCCTAAATAATCTTTTTTGTTATCAAAAAGGTATCCAATCTTACCTGTAAAAAGATTTAGGCCAAGAAAACAAACTAATGTAAGTCCAATAGGGAACAAAAACGAACCCAAAATACGACCCCAAGGAGCATAATCTTTTAGAAGTGTGTTTGCGATAATATTGAGCAATCCACCAAAGCCAATTGCAAGGCCTGCATAGATTCCAAATAATAGTGTTTTTGCGTGATTTTTCATGGTTTTTTCCTACTCTTTCATATTATTTAAGACTTCTTCTTCAAGCTGACGATAGGCAACTTTTCCAACCAAAGTTTTTGGAAGATCGTCCCTAAATTCAATTTCTCTAGGCATCGCGTATTTCGCGATATATTTTTTGCAGTGATTTAATATTGACTGCTTTAATAATTCAGATGGGACTTTTCCTTTTTTAAGAACAATATAAGCTTTGACTTTATGCATTCTATATGGGTCTGGAACGCCAATTACACAACTCATTTGAACTGCATCATGTTTTTCAATAATATTTTCAATCTGAGCTGGATAAACGTTATAACCACTAGTTATGATAAGTCTTTTAATTCTTCCTCTAAAGTAAATAAAACCTTCGTCATCCATATAACCAAGATCTCCAGTATGTAACCATACAGTTCCAAATTTATCTTTGTGGAGTGTATCAGCAGTTTCTTCGGGATGATTTGTGTATTCTTTCATTACAGTTGGTCCAGCGAGAATAATTTCGCCCTCTTCACCATAAGGGAGTTCATCATCAGTTCCTGGTTTTACTATTTTATAGTAAGTATCAGGGAAAGGAATACCTATAGAGCCTTCTTTTGCTTTAGTTAAAGGTGTTAAACAAGAAGCTGTAACACATTCAGTTGTTCCATAGCCTTCTCTTATTTGAATTGTGGCTTTATGATCCTTTAAAAACGTATCAAATTTCTTTTTTAGTTCAACAGAAAGAGAATCTCCGCCTGAAAATACGCCTTTTAGGCATGATAAATCAGCTTTATTCATTACTTTTGTTCTTGTTAAAGCTTCATATAATGTTGGGACACCTGCAATAAAATTGCAGCGATATTTAACAACAAGCTTAGAATATGAATCTGCGGTAAACCTTGGAACCAAAATACAAGTTCCGCCACCGCAAAGTATTGAGTGAACACATACGCCTAAACCAAATCCATGGAATAAAGGCATAGCTGCGAGCATGGTGTCACTTACCCTATACATTGGGTTTGTAGCCACGATTTGAGCCGCTAAAGCGTTAAAATTTAGGTTAGATAAGGCAATTCCTTTAGGAGTTCCTGTTGTTCCCCCTGAATAAAGAACGACAGCTGTCTCATCTTTATCTTTATGAGCGCGTATAAGTTCGCGGTCATTTCCTAGTTTAATGAAGTTCTTCCAAGTAATATTCGAACCATCTTTTGGAAGTTTAGGTATTTTTCTACCTGTTGTTATTTGAAAGCCGACTTTCATTAAAGGATTTAAAACATCTTTAAGATTTGCTAACAAGAAATGTTCTACATTTCCTTCCGTAATTGCAGGAATAAATTTCTTATAGAAAGCATTTATGGTTAAAACTAATTTGCACTTAGAATCTTGAATATAGAACAAAATTTCTTTTTCTGCACTTAGCGGGTGAATCATATGAGCAACACCACCAATTAAGTTAACTGCATAGAAGGCATAAATGCCTTGTGGGCAGTTTGGCATCGCAATAACTACATGATCCCCTTCTTTTAATCCTATGGCTTGAAATGATTTTGCGGTTCTATGAATTTCTTCTACAAGTTCTCTATATGTAATTTTGGTGTGCATGAAATTAAGCGCAATAACATTTGGGTATTTGTCTGCAACTTCTTCAACAAACTCAACCATCATGCCTTGAAAATAATCCAAATGCATTGGAACTTCACCCATCGAACTTTCCCATGGGGTTTTATAAAGTTCTTTCATTTTAGATTTCTACCTCTGTATCAAATGGAAGTTCAAGTAATTCTGGATTTTCTAGTACTTTTCTGAAGATTTTCATTGATTTTGCATAGTAATAACCATCTGCAATTCTTTCATCAATAGTAAATCCAACATCAAGTGTTTCTCTCATTTCAACACTTCCATCTTCTTTATAAAAAGGAGTCATTTTCTTTTGACCAATAACAACAAATATTGAGTTTGTTCCATATTCCATCAAATGATGGTAACCACATTTAAGTCCTATTGAGCCTAAATTAGTGACAAATGCGGAACAATGGTTTGAATCTCCTTCCATAAGTGATCTAGGAAGTTTTCCTTTTTTAGACCAGCGCATAATTGTGTTAAAAACAACGCATGTAAGCCAATGAGGTAATTTTTTAAATATATCTAATGCATTTTCAGCACCAGAATGATTTCCTTTTCTACAAGGTATGACTTGTTCTTTAATCAATTTATGAACATCAAAGATGTTTGTTTGTTCAACAGCACGAACAACAGCCATTCCTTCTCCACCATCATCTGAAAATTGTCTTTTAACAATGAACCCAATAGAGCGTTCATCTTTCTGATAATAGTGTCTATTAGAGATAAATCTATTTAATCTAGGTCTAAGTATTAACATCTTTAGTAAAGCCGCAACAAGAATATGGAAGAAAGTATATTTGAATTCTTCATCTGGATGTTTTGCAATCCAATCTTTTAGAGGTTGCAAATCAACTTGTTCATTAATATAAGCTTCATTTTGAGTTCTACCATTATAAAGTTGGGCCATAGCGATATGAATTCCGTCAACATCTCTAATTAATTTAGCATCTCTACGATCTCCAATATCTTTACCAACCTTTCTTAAATTGTGTCTAACAATCAAAAAGATTGTTCCCCATATAAGAGTAACAGCAGCAAGACCAACAAAAACCCAAAGAACAACCCAAGTTGTATTAGAAATTGCAAGAATAATACCGTTAAGTCCTAAAAGGACAACTGCAATGACCCATACAACAAAGAAAACAAATTTAAATGATAATGGTTTCTTTGTTTGCTCATTAAGAGTATCAATTTCTTTCTTAAATACAAACAATCTCATAAATAAGTATTCGGTTATACCGTTTACTAAAATATTTATTACGGTAACTACCATATCTGGAATCTTCCAACCAATTGCGTAGTAGGAGAATTGGAGTGAAAGAGGAGTAAAAACAACATAGTAAGCCAATACCTTAAGCATTGCTTTAGGAACGTTGCCTACTGATTTGAATGTAACGCTTCTATTTATGGTGAAGTTCCAAAGAACAGATAAGACTAATGCAACAAAGTAAAATACATAGTAATATTGGCCTTCAAATTTTGCATAAAATACTTCATCAAATAAGGTACAAACACCAAATTGAATTAATCCTGCTAATCCAGCTACAAGGAAATATTTAACTGTTCTCCAGAATTCTTTCCAAAAAGTGCTATGTTCTTTTTTTGCTTTTTCGTTTTCCATATATAAAGTTCCTTTTTTAAAATTAAAAAAACTGTGTATATGCTATCACAGTCAATTTAAAAAGAAAAAGATAATCGAATTCACAATTATCTATTTCTTAAAAAATTTATAGGTTTTTCCTGACTATTTTGACTTTTTTCTTATTTCGGCAATCTTTTCGGCTGCTGCTTTATCAATAACCATTATTCCGTTCTCTTCGGCTATTTTTGCAATTTGAGTTAAAGCCGCTTTCATAAATGGTCGAGGAATTTTTACGTATAGTTCACACGCTTCTTTTGTAAATTTAACTTTTGTATCTAATCTTTCCGCACAATACATAACCGATTCAACAGATCCGGCATTAGTCGCAGCGATTGGTTCTGAAACTGGTTTAAGACCACCAAATCTCATATACCAAAAGTTTTTAGAATCGTGATAACCATAATCAACTGGTACTTTAGGGAAAGAATTTCTCTTTAAACCATTCTTTAAGTTATCCGCGAATTTCTCAACCATCAAAATCTTGTCTATTTTTAAGATAAAGTGACAACCGAATTTTGATGTAATACCATTGAAATCTTTGTAAGGAGGTTCTACACCCTCTAATTCACCAATATGTTTCTTTGATTCATAACCTTTTTCTAAAGATTCGTCCCAAGTGCATTCAAGAACTTGGTATGCATCTTCTAAAATTAATGGTCTTTCGCCTTCAGCTTCTCCTTTAATTAATTTGAAGTGGCAATCCTTCATCTTTTCTTGAGGAGTTTTACCAGGAAATCCTAGGCGGACAAGTTCTTTAAAATCTTTTCTGTTATCAAAGATAAAATTCAAAGCACATTTGCCTGTTCTTAATATGTTCTGCGCAGTATTTGATGAGTTTCTGCATTCTAAAATCATCGCATAATAATCTTTTCCAGCAATATAATACGGAAACACTAAAGAATAGGCTCCAATTGTTGTAGATCCATCTTCTGCTAAGGTTGAAATTGCAACCGTCGGCATTGGATAAAACAAACTATTTTGATAGAAATTATCTACTATTTTTACTTCTCTATATTTTGACATAAAACGACCTCGTTAAAATTATACAACTTTGTAGACAAAAATTACTAAGTTTTAAGTCGTTTGAGGTTACATGCCTTCTTTCGAATGATCCTTACTCAAAACGTTTATATCTTTTGTGTTTTGAGAATTTTCAAAATCTGTCACAAAAATAATGAGTATGGTACATCAAAATAGTTAGCAATTCTATATACATTGTTGAATGATGCTTTAAGAAGATATTCGTCGTTTGCGTTGTATTTCGCAAGTGTTGCCTTATTAATGCCCGTTTTATTGCTTAATTCTTTTAAAGAACAGTTATTTTTTTGACAAAGCAATCGCAAAATCGTTTTATCTGCATTAAGTTTATTAAAAAAATCCAAAAGTGATGTGATATCCATTTCATGGTATATCGGATATAAATCTATAAGTTTTGCAAATGGTAATTTTAAGAATATTAAAGCGAATGACTTCCTTGTTCGTTGTTGAATCTCAAAATAGGAATATCCACACCAATAAGCATCATTAAAAACTCCAAAACTCGTATCCTTATCAATGTTATTGCCAGTAATCTCATAAAAAACTTTTTCAAGAGGAAGATTAAAAGAATCTGAAAATGAATTGTTTTCAATACTACTAGCAAAGTTGCTTTTAGCAAGATGATTTGTGAATGCTTCCAAATTCATTTTATTTTCGGTCGCTAAAACAAATAATCTACAAAATATTTCTTTAACTTTTTTCACATCAAAATTACTCATAATCAGTTATTAGGTCTCTAAGTCTTGTTCCTTTTAAATAACGATCTTCCTTCAATAAATCAGCATACAATTTATCAGCGCCGCTTTTTCTTTTATAATAATCAATTTTCGACTGTTCAAGAGCTTCCTCGTAACTTAAAAAATGAACCAAATTAAATGCTCTTTGAGAAATTAAGACATATTGCTTTCCTAAATCTCCAGCCTGAAAAATTTTGTTAAGTGACTCTAATGTTATCTCACTTCTTACAAAAGATTCTGGGAATCGGAAATAGCTATCGTCTGCTCTATAACCTATTACAATGTCATAATCCGAGACATCAATGAGATATTTTTCTTCCAAATATTTTAGTTCTTTTGGGAAATTATCTTTTAAATCACTTGAGAGTTCACGATTATGCATTAATAAAGCGATCCAATGCAAAACGTCATTGTGTGGTGGTTTTGTTAAGTCGAGAATTTTTAACCTATCGTCTCTAATACTATATTTATTAATAAATCCTGACCCTGTTTTCTTAGCGGCCCATTCTTTTGCGAGTTCTTTATTTGAACAACAGTAAAAACCAAGTCCATAATCGTTATGAATATTACCTTTACCATATAAAGGCTTTTCAATTATAAATTCACTACCGTGATAGATAATTCTTTCCATGTCAATATTATAGTTTGTGTACCTAAAAGTGTCAATTTAATATACTACAATATATCAAAAATGGCAAAATACATACACAAAAAGACATTGAAATTTCTTTATTTTCACAATGAGAGGCGCCATTTCCAGCGCCTAAATTTAAATTAAATTAATTATTTTGCTAATTCTTGAGCAACAGACTGTTACACCAACCACTAGGTTGTTACTCGCTATTAATGGCAATTAGATTATTTTAAAAATAATAAATCTTTACAAAGAATTTATAATAATTTCTTTATAATTAATTAAATATTTATTTAATTTTCCAACTATAACCACAGTTTTGGCAAACAGCAGTTGTTTGTGTCACAAGCACTTCTTTCTTTTTTCTTACAAGCATCCAAATTAACCAGAGTCCGCTTGTAATCACTTTCATTATCAAGTTCCATAAGAAAGATCTACTCTGACTTTTATTATAGGTCGTTGTATTTACTTGAACATTCTCACTATTGCAATGTGGACAAACCATAAAGATCCTCCTCTTTTTTAATTCTAAAGAGAGAGTCAAGCACTTGCACTCTATGAGTGTTAGAAAAAAGACACCCTTTCGAGTGTCTTATTAAATCACAGATTTAATTATTTTGCTAATGCTTGAGCGACAGAGACAGCAACTGCGACTGTAGCGCCAACCATTGGGTTGTTACCCATACCTATTAAGCCCATCATTTCAACGTGTGCTGGTACTGAGCTTGATCCTGCGAATTGAGCATCAGAGTGCATACGACCCATTGTATCTGTCATACCATATGAAGCTGGACCTGCTGCCATGTTGTCTGGGTGAAGTGTACGACCGGTACCACCACCAGATGCGACTGAGAAGTATTTCTTACCTTGTTCAATGCATTCTTTCTTGTATGTACCTGCGACTGGGTGTTGGAATCTGGTTGGGTTGGTTGAGTTACCAGTAATAGAAACATCAACGCCTTCAAGATGCATAATTGCAACACCTTCACGGACATCATCTGCGCCATAGCAACGAACTGCTAATCTATCTGGATTGTTGCCGTATTTGGTTTCTTTAACAATCTTAACTTTACCAGTGAAATAGTCAAATTGAGTTTCAACATGGGTAAATCCATTTACTCTTGCGATGATCTTAGCTGCATCTTTTCCTAAACCGTTTAAGATAACTCTTAATGGTTCTTTACGGACTTTGTTTGCTTTCTTTGCAATACCAATAGCACCTTCAGCAGCGGCGAATGATTCGTGACCTGCTAAGAATGCAAAGCATTTGGTTTCTTCAGAAAGTAACATTGCACCTAAGTTACCGTGGCCTAAGCCAACTTTTCTATCATCAGCGACTGATCCTGGGATACAGAATGATTGTAAACCAACACCAATCCATTTAGCTGCTTCTGCAGCATCTTTTGCTTTGTTTTTAATTGCTAAGGCTGCACCAACAGTGTATGCCCAGCATGCATTTTCGAAACAAATAACTTGGATATCTTTTACCATTTGGTAAACATCTAAGCCTTTGTCTTTACAAATCTTTTCTGCTTCTTCGATTGAGGCAATACCATTCTCGTTTAAGCATTTATTGATTTGAGCGATTCTTCTTTCATAACCTTCAAATAAAGCCATTGTTCTTGCCTCCTATTCCTTACGTGGGTCAATGAACTTGACACCATCGTTATAACGACCATATTGGCCTTTTGCCTTTTCTAAGGCGACTTCTGGGCTATCACCCTTCTTTAAGAAGTCAGTGAATTTACCAAGTGAAAGATATTGATAACCACAGATTTCATTATTTTCATCTAAAGCCATAGAAGTAATGTAACCTTCGGTTAATTCAAGGTAACGTGGACCTTTTTCTTTTGTTGCGTAAAGAGTTCCAACTTGTGAACGGAGTCCTTTACCTAAGTCTTCAAGACCTGCACCAACAGCTAATCCGTTTTCTGAGAAAGCTGATTGTGTACGACCATAGATAATTTGTAAGAACAATTCTCTCATAGCTGTGTTGATAGCGTCACAAACTAAGTCAGTATTACATGCTTCAAGAACAGTTTTACCAACAATAGCTTCGCTAGCCATAGCAGCTGAGTGTGTCATACCAGAACAACCGATTGTTTCAATTAAAGCTTCTTCGATAATTCCTTTTTTAACGTTTAAGGTAATTTTACATGCACCTTGTTGTGGAGCACACCATCCGATACCGTGGGTAAAACCACTAATATCTTCAATCTTTCTCGAATAGACCCATTTTCCTTCCTCAGGAATCGGAGCACATCCGTGAGAGGCGCCACAATTAACTTTGCACATATTTTCAACATCTTTTGTATATTGCATTCAATATGTCCTCCTAAAATGCGAACACAAATAATATAAATTATTCAAGGCTACTTTGTAAAGAAAAAAGGCATTGCCTCTTTGACTTACTTAATGAAAGTCAATTTGGTTCTGCCGTTTACTTCACTTTGCTTTACAAGTTTCCAGCCGTCTTTTTCGTAAAATTCTATGGTTTTTCCTGCGTTTTTTGAATCTATAAGCAATGTTTTCGACTTAGATTCCTTTGTCATAATTGACCTAATTTGATCGTCAGTTAATTTCATTTTTTATAAGTAATAAATAGTAAATTCTTTCATCAATACACGTCCCATTGATGATGCTAGCGTAACGGTGTTTGTACCTGTACTTATATCATTGCTAAATGTAAAAACTTCTATTCCTCTAGATTCGTCGTAGCTAAGTGCGTTATCTTTTCCATTAATAGAAAAATGAGACCAACTATCAACATTTGTGATAGGTTCAGTTTGCCCACCCGGAATAAAGGTTTTTGAGTAGCATAAAACTTTTGCATCTACCTTATAAACTTTATTGGCAAAGTTAATGTCTAAAGATCCAATTGCTTGTTGTCCGGAACCAAATTGCAAATATAAATTGTCATCCCATTCTCTACCATGCAAATTTTCAATTGCAACACTGGTAATTAGATTAGCTGTTGATTGATTTTTAAGATAATTCGTAAATTCGTCTAAGCAGTCAGAAACATGACCGGCATCATTCAAAAATTCGTCTAAACCATCACCGAAAGTTTCAATTGTCAGGGTTTTATAATTTTTTGGTTCGTCTTGAGTTTGTTCTTGTTCTTGTTCCTTTTCCTTCTCGCTCTGTTCGTTGTCTTTCTTTTTCCAAAACATCAAATCTTCAAAAGAACAACCAACAAGCGCGATGGATAATAATGGGAGTAACAAAATCTTCTTTTTCATGCTTTTAAGTATATCATATTTGATAGAGGTATACATATGAGAGGATTAATGATTTTAGCAGACGGGTTTGAAGACACAGAAGCTTTAACAACAAGAGACGTACTTATGAGAGCGGGTTTTGAAGTTAAAACTTGCTCAATAACAGATAGATTAGAGGTAGAAAGTAGTTTTGGGCTCCATATTTTAGCAGATGCCCTATTAAAACTGATGTTTGATCTTGAGCCATATGACTTCATTATTCTTCCAGGCGGAGGAAGAGGCACTAAAAATTTAAAGGAATGCGAATTTTTAAAAGCATACCTTGATTATTTTTTACTTCATAACAAACTTATTTGCGCTATTTGTGCAGCACCATCTGTACTTGGTCAATATGGCTATTTAGAAAATAAGAAATTCACCTGTTTTGCAGGATTTAATGAAGGAATTTCCGGTAATTTTACAGGAAAAGAGGTCGAAAGAGACGGCAATATTATCACCGCAAGATCAATGCAATACTCAATCCCTTTTGCTCTTGAAATTATTGATTATTTGGTTGGCTCAGAAGTAAAAGAAAAAGTCCTCAATGGACTTAAAGGTCTAACTTGTAAATAGTTAATTCTTATTTAGCAAATAATCTACATAACAACCAGCAACATTAACGCCGGTTGTTTTTTCAATTCCTTCATAGAAAGCATTAGAGTTTACTTCGGATACAATCGGTTCTCCGTTTGGACCTTCTAAAATATCGACTCCACAGTAATCTAAACCTAAAATATGGGCACATTTCTCCGCAATTTTTAGGTATTTTCCTGGCAATTTTACTTTTGAGGCACTTCCCCCTGTTGCTAAATTTGAAAGATAAGAATTTGGATTTTCTCTCTTCATGTAGGCCACAACTTTTCCACCAATAACAATAATGCGGTAATCTTTACCTTTTGATGAAGAAATAAACTCTTGGAAGATGTGAGGGACATGAATTAGTCTATTTTCAATCTCTAATAACTCGTTATAGTTCTCTGCAAAATAAACTTGTTTGCCTAATGAGCCATAGTTTTCTTTTACAATCATCGGAAGACCAATTTTCTCAATGACTGGTTTAAGGTAATCGCGATTTCCGTTGTCTGTGTAGCACAAAGTTGAAGAAATTGATGTTGGCATTTTAATTCCTTCATTCGCTAAACAAATGTGAGTGAGCATTTTGTCATCGCATTTAATTATTGAATCGATTGAATTAAACAATTTGTAGCCAGCTTTCTCTAATAATTCAGCAACATATCTATCTTTATCAAGGTATAAAACAAAGTCGTATTTTGGTAATGAAATTTTGATGTTTCCTTCGAAAATATATGCAAAAACCTGGGTATTTTTGATTATTTCAACTTCGACACCACGTTTCGAAAACTCTTCTTTTAAGCGTTTAACTTGGTGTTGAATTCCACCTGCTAGGCCGTAGCCATTTATTACAATCAAAACCTTTTTCATAAGATTGCTTAATTATAATTCATAATAGAAAGTATTTGAAATAAATATTTAAAATACTATAATTCTCCAAAGATGAATTACATTTTTATATCTCCAAATTTTCCAAGAATCTATTCTCATTTTGTTAAAGAACTTAAAGCAAAAGGGATAAATGTTTTAGGCATTGGAGATGAAAAATTCGAAACACTTAATGACGAATTAAAGAATAATTTAACTGAATATTGTTATGTCTCTAATTTGAACAATAGAGACTGGATGATTAAAACAATTGATTATTTAAAGAATAAATACGGTCAAATTGATTATATTGAATCCAACAATGAATATTGGATGAAAAACGACGCGATCTACCGTGAATGGTTCAACATTAAAGGTGGATATCGCCCTAAAGAACTTGCTGATTATCAATCCAAATCAGGAATGAAAAAATATTTTAATGAAGCAGGCGTAAAGACTGCTAGATATATTCTTGTTTCTTCATTTGAAGAAAGTCTTAAATTTGTTAAACAAGTAGGTTACCCAGTTTTTGCTAAACCAGATTCAGGCGTAGGCGCTGCCGATACATTTAAAATTAGAAACGAAGAAGAATTGAAACACTTTCATAAAGTAAAACCAAATGAACAATACATTATGGAAGAGTTCTTAGACGGAAGTATTGTCACATTCGACGGCATTTCAAACAAAGATGCCGAAGTTGTTGTGGCTTTTAAAGAAACTTTCCCTACACCTATTGCAGAAGTTGTTTCTAAAAACTTAGATGTATTTTATTTTGCAGAATCAAAAATGCCAAAAACCTATAGACAAATGGGCGAAAGAATTATTAAAGCATTCAATGTTCAATCTAGATGTTTCCACACCGAACTATTCAAGCTCAATTCAGACAAACCGGGCTTTGCAAAGAAAGGCGAAATTGTTGGACTTGAAATTAACTTGAGATCACCTGGAGGAGAAACACCTGAACTCCTCAATTTAGTGGCAAAAACTGACTATTATGAAGCTTATGCTTCAATGATTGTTGATAATGTTTGCCATTTAGATAACGAAACGAACAAAATTTCTTACTCAATTAATAGAAAATTCGGAATTAAATATACGCACTCGAGCGAAGACATAATGAATAAATATAAAGACAACCTCAAAGACCATGGCTTTTATCCAGAAAGTTTTAGACAAGCTATGGGGGATGAGTTCTTTATGTTTGTGTTCGAAAACGATAAAGAAACCATAAAACAATTCCTCTCATACGTTCTTAACTAAGGTTTTTTGTTGCTATTTATTTAATAAATATTAAAATATTTTTTGCGACTAAAACTATGTGGAAGAAAGTTAAGTTAATTCTAAAAAGTATCAGACAATATAAGAAGTATGCATTAATTACTCCACTTTTTATGATTGGCGAGGCTCTTTTAGAATGTATTATGCCTTTCACAATGTCTATGCTTATTGACTCAGTTAATAATGCAGTTAAGACGGGAATCAAGTTCGATATACTAACCTCAATTCCCTACATCAATCAGAATCTTAATATGAACTTCAATGTTTCTATTTTAGGTTTAATTTTAACGCTTGTTGGAATTGTTGTTTTATCAATAATTTGCGGGATTTTCGGGGGAATTTATGGTGCAAAGGCCTCAGTTGGTCTTGCTACAAACCTCAGATCAGACATCTTCAAAAAGATCCAATCCTTCTCATTCTCAAACATTGATAAATTCTCATCTTCATCACTTGTTACAAGAACTACAACAGATATCAACCAAATTCAAATGGCGTTCCAAATGCTCATCCGAATTGTTGTTAGGGCACCACTTATGATGATTTTCTCTGCAGTTATGGCTTTCATAACAGGTGGAGTTATGGCTCTTATCTTTGTTGTTTTAATTCCGGTTGTTGGTTTTGGACTATTTATGATTGCAAAACACGCAATGAAAATTTTCACAAGAGTTTTCAAACGCTATGATAAGTTAAACGAATCAGTTCAAGAAAACGTTTCTGGCATCCGCGTTGTTAAATCCTATGTCCGTGAAGACTTTGAAAAGCAAAAATTCAATACAGCGTCTAACAATATGTCTGGTGACTTTATTAAAGCCGAAAAAATTGTTGCTTTAACAAACCCATTAATCAACACCACCATTCATATGTCTAACATATTAGTTTTGAGCGTTGGTTCATTAATTTATTGGAAGTCACACGCGAGCACTGGTTATTGGGCATCAATCGAAATTGGTCAAATTTCAGCGTTACTCACATACGGCATTCAAATTTTAATGAACATTATGATGATTTCAATGATTTCAGTCATGCTCATCATTTCTCTTGAATCAGTTAAACGTGTTGGCGAAGTTTTACTTGAAGAGCCGACAATTAAAAATCCAGAAAACCCACTCCTTGAAGTTTCTAATGGTGACATCACCTTTAAAAGCGTCAATTTTAAATATAAAGAATCTGCCGAAAATTACGCCCTCAAAAATATCGATTTAACCATAAAATCCGGGGAATTTGTGGGTGTTTTGGGCTCAACCGGTTCTGGAAAAACAAGTTTTGTAAACCTCATTTCTAGACTTTATGATGTCAGCGAAGGTGAGGTTCTTGTTGGCGATCATAACGTCAAAGAATACGACTTAAAAGTATTAAGAGACAACGTTGCAGTTGTTCTTCAAAAGAATGTTTTATTCTCTGGAACAATAGCATCAAATCTTAAATGGGGTAATGAAAGTGCTACCGAAGAAGAGATGGCACGTGCATGCGAAATTGCTCAATGTTACGACATCGTTAAATCTAAAGAATCAGGTTTCAATTCAGTTGTTGAGCAAGGCGGTACAAACTTCTCTGGTGGCCAAAAACAAAGACTTTGTATTGCGCGTGCTATTTTAAAACATCCAAAAATCATGATTCTTGACGACTCAACATCCGCTGTAGATACAAGAACAGATAAATTAATTAGAAAAGGTCTCAAAGAAGATTTACCAAAGATGACAAAAATTGTTGTTGCGCAACGTATATCTTCTATTGAAGATGCAGATAAAATTATCATTATGGATAATGGTGAAATAAACGCAATAGGAACTCATGATGAACTCATCAAAACCAATAAGATTTATCAAGAAGTTTACTATTCACAAAACAGAATAGGAGGAAACAAATAGATGCCACCAGGCGGCGCTAGAATTAGAGAACGTGGTAAAGCTAAAAAAGGCACTTTAAAACGTTTACTTAGACTTTTAGTTAAGGAATATCCAATTCGCTTAATTGTTGTTTTCGTGTGCATCGTTATTAATGTTTTCACCAACCTTTGTTCATCAATCTTTGCAAACTTAATCACTAACTGTCTTTCAGTTGCAATACCTCATAGTAATCCATTTACCGGAAGATACACCGTTGTTGCGATGAACATGACTTTTAACACAAATATAACTAGATTGCTTATAGCAATGGCTATCATATACACCGTTGGTATTTTTGCCGCTTGGTATTGGAATAGATCGATGGCAATTATTACTCAGAAGTTTATGAATTCTATGAGAATTAAGATGTTCAATCATCTTCAAGATTTACCAATCAAATATTTTGATACACACCCACACGGCGCAATTATGTCCTTATTTACAAATGATATCGACACCATTAGACAATTTATTTCTCAAGCCTTACCAAGCTTAGTTCAAGCAACATTTGCCGTTGTCTTTGTCTTTGTAACAATGCTTATGAACTCAATATGGATGACTTTAGTCACCATCTTCTTCACAATCGCAATGTTCATGAACACTAAATTCATTGGTGGGCGTTCAGCAAAATACTTTATGAAACAACAAATTCAAGTTGGTATCGTCGAAGGCAATATTCAAGAAGCAATTGATGGCTTAAAAGTCATTAAAGTTTTCTCTCACGAAGAACAAGCAGGCAAAGATTTTGATAAGTTAAATGACCAACTTGGTTCGTTCGCTACAGAGGCCAATATCCACGGCAACATTACAATGCCAATTAATGGAAATATCGGTAATTTCATGTATGTTTTCACCGCAATCGTTGGTTTTATGATGATTTTAATCCCTGGATTTAACAACGTTAATATCTTTGGTCAAGTCACTGCAGTAACACCTGAAACTATGCCGACATTCTGGGGTATGATCGTTGCATTCTTAATGATGTCTAGAATGTTCACTAATAACGTTAATACATTCTCACAACAAGTTGTATTTATTGTTATGGGTATGGCTGGAGCATCACGATGCTTTGACTTATTAGATGAAAAACCTGAAGTTGATGATGGTTACGTTACTTTAGTAAATGTTAAAGAAGAAAACGGAAAACTTGTTGAAACAAGCGATAGAACACATAGATGGGCATGGAAACATCCACATAAAGCTACAGGAGAAATTGATTACACCGAACTTAAAGGTGACATTCAATTACTTGATGTTGACTTCTCTTACGATGGTAAAAAGATGGTTCTCCATGACGTTAGTGTTTATGCTCACCCAGGTCAACAAATCGCTCTTGTGGGTGCTACAGGTGCAGGTAAAACAACCATTACTAACTTAATCAATAGATTCTATCCTTTAGCAGATGGTAAAGTCCGTTACGATGGAATTAATATTAATAAAATTAAAAAGGACGATTTAAGACGTTCTTTAGGCATAGTTTTACAAGATGTAAATTTGTTCACTGGAACAGTCATGGATAACATTCGTTATGGTAGATTAGATGCCACTGATGAAGAATGTATTAATGCTGCAAAGATTGCTAATGCTCATGACTTTATTATTAGACTTCCAGAAGGTTATAACACAATGCTTTCAGGAGATGGTTCTAATTTATCACAAGGTCAAAGACAATTATTATCTATTGCTAGAGCCGCAGTTGCAGATGCTCCTGTTATGATTCTTGATGAAGCTACGTCTTCAATTGATACACGTACTGAAAAGATAGTTCAACAAGGTATGGATCAATTAATGAAAGGTAGAACTGTATTTGCAATTGCTCATAGACTTTCAACAATTCAAAATTCTAATGCAATTATGTGCATGGAAAACGGAAGAATTATTGAAAGAGGAACACACGATGAACTTATAGCCAAAAAGGGCTATTACTATAAACTTTATACAGGCGCATTTGAACTTGAATAGGAGTAAAAGTATGAAAAAGAAGTTATTGCTCATCCCGTTATTCGCCACATTATTATGTGGCTGTACACTTGAAGACTTGATGTTTTGGAAAAAGAAAGACCAAGACACAGACCAAAAAGAAGAAGACAAAGACAAAGATGATGAGGATAATCCTCCAACCCCTTCTGTAATACCTGTAACTTCTGTTATTTTAAGTAAAGAGTCTATTACTCTTGAAGAAATGCAAAATGAAACTTTAAACTACACCATTTCTCCAAGTAATGCGACAAATAAAAATGTTTCGTGGTCTACCAGCAATAGTACTGTTGCTAACGTTATTGACGGCACTGTATACGGAATTAATCCTGGAACAGCCACAATTACAATTATTACTAAAGACGGAAACAAAACTGATTCATGTGAAGTAACTGTTAATGCTAAAGTTCCGGAAGTTGAAACAGTATCTGCATCATTAATATTTAATGACAAAGGATATTCAGGCGATACGATTGACCCTTATACCGACACACTTAAAGTTGACGATAACATTAATGTGACATTCTCTATTGGAGAAGGCTCTATTAGCCCCCGCTGCATCAAATACAACAAAGTTTGGTCAGTAAGAATGTATCCAGGCAACGAATTAAGCGTTACAAGTAATGAACCAAAAATTAGAAAAATCGAGTTAACTTTTGATTCTTCTAAAGATACTAGCAGTAATCCACTTACTTCTTCTCCTGAAGGATTTGCAGTAGATACTTGGACAGGAATAAGTGATGAAATTAATTTTGTTGCAGGCGGCACATCTGGTTATAGATGCATTAGTGCAATTAAGGTTACTTATGAAGGCGAAGTTGATCCTAGCGAAGATTTAAATTTAGGTGTTAAATCAATTTCTGAAGTTAGGGATTATATTTTAGAGAATCCAGTTGAAACAAATGAATTTGGTAATGGAGTAAACGAACATGTCTCTGTCACAATCAAAGGTTTTGCCTTAGCAAAGATTAATCTTGAGAAATCCACTAGTGAATATGGATTAGATGTTTCTGAAAAAGGCAAAGTTATTTTAGCAGATGAAACTGACTATATTGGAGTAGCTTCTGCCGTAAATAACTTAGGCACCTCATTATGGGGTAAGGTTGGAGACCATGTATTAGAAGAAACATCAAAATATGTCGTTACAGGCTATATCTCCGAATATCTTGGACATCCAGAAATAATGGTTACTTCTTTCCAATGGGATAAAACGTTAGATATTTCATGGAGTGACTCTGTTATTTCGGAAGCGACTGTTGGTATTAGTGATTTCTATGGACGCGCAAAAAATGTTTACTATAACTGCGCAGGTCATGGCTATGGCGAAGTTTTAACTCTTAATAATCTCAAACTTTACTATGCCGAATCTGATGGACAAGGCAAACGTTACTATAACTTTACTGATGGAATTAATAACATCAGAGTAAACGCCTTTAATTTATCTTCAATTTCAATTGGCAAAAACTATGATGTGACTGGAATTATTTCTATTAAAAATCTTTCGCCTATCATCGTCGCATTTTCTTTAAAACAAAGCGCTGATCAAACTCCTATTAGTTTTGACTATGAATCTAACGCTACAAATATCTCAATTATGGATCTTAAGAATATTCATGGTTCTCAAAAGGATGTTGATACCAGTACAGTAAAATTCCCAGAAGTCATTGAGACATATGGAAACATTTATAAGACAACAGGTTATTTAACCGCAGTTGAAGAAAGCGGCAAATACTACATTGGTATTTCAGATTCTTATATTGAACGTAAAGACTTAATTAATGGTAAAGACAACGCTATGGCAAACTATGGCATCTCTTTAATCAAAAATGAAAACTTCTGGAACACCACCGAAGAGGAACTTTATTTATTCAATCCGGTTTTTGATGAATACGTTTTAGAGAATAAAGAAATCACTGTTTACTACATCGTTAGACAACAACGTTATTCAAATAATAAACCAATGTGGGAAATATTATTACTTCCTGACTTTTTAGATAGTTTAGTTGAAAATAATTAGGCTTTATCAATAAAAAAACTCGGTAATTTCCGAGTTTTTTCGACTTTTACGAGACTTTATAGTGGTAAATCTTTTTTGACAAATCTACGTCCACCAACAAAAGCGCCCACACCACCGATTACAAGAAGAATTGCAATCTTCCATAACCAAGAGAATGATAATAATCCGCCATAAACATTAGTTGCAGCTTTAGCGAAGTTAGACATCGATTCTGTATCAATTAAGGTGTAGATAGTTAAGTAGTTAAAGACATTCATTGCTTCAACGCCAATACCAACAGAAACGAAAACCTTGTTTCCGAACAAACCCAAAATACAACAAAGGAAAGCTAAGATACAGGCACCACCGCCAACAGCTGTTGATTGTTGAGCTTTGCTAAACCAACATGATGCGCCAAAACAAACACCTGTTAAACCAAACATTGCGGCAAATGAACCAAAGCAATAAAGGAAAGTACGGATTGTAAATGTTCCGAAGTTTATATCGGTTGGTTTTGAAATTGCAAATGCAATTGCACCTGTAGAATATGCACCAATTGTAATTACAACATACATTGCGACTAATGAAAGTGTCATAAAGATGTATTGAGTTCTTACAACTGTTTTTCGGTTAGTAGGAGTTGATAAAATGTACGCCATTGAGCCATCACTAACTTGAGCAGAAACAAGTTTATTACACGTAATCATAACGTAAATCATTGGAAGAAGAACGCCAGTAATCTTATAGATTAAATCGTTCATGACGGAGTTTAAGTCGATCTGAGACATAGTTTGAATTCTTGATAAATTAAAGCCCATCTTTTGGAGAAGACCTAAGATTTTAAGCCATCCTAATCCTTCAGTTTGAACGTAAGCTTGGACTGATTCCATATCAATATTGGTGAAAATTTGTTTAGTACCAACAACTAAGTTAATAACAACAAATATTCCAGCACTTCCAAGTGCCATAATAAGCCAAAGCATAAAATTGGACTTAATACTTTGCTTCAATAATGGTTTGGAAATAAATTCCTTTTTCTTTGCTTGCTCCATTTTTACTCTCCTTTCACAACATATTCTAAGAAGTATTTTTCAAGTGAATATTGGACTTCTTTAATTAATGTGACTTTGTGATTATGAAGTTCTTTGAACATATCATCAACATGTTCGTTATTTACTTTCACTAAAAGGGCATTATGTTTTGGATGTTCCTCTAATATTTCAGAGAACTTAAAATTAACGGATTCATAATCTTCTTTAGAAGCGAATGCAATTAAGTATTCTCTAAATGGTCTATTATGGATTTCATCCATATCAACAATATCTACTATTTTTCCGTCTTTAATAAATGCGACATAATCGCATGTTTCTTCTAACTCATCAAACATATGGTTAGACATCATTATTGTCGCTCCACGAGCTTTTTCTTCTTTGATAAGGTTAATAAATGCATCTCTCATAAGAGGATCAAGACCCGTAGTAGGTTCATCTAGAAGAATAATGTCTGGTGAATGCATGAATGCTGCAACCATTGCTGTTTTTTGTTTCATGCCTTTAGACATTCTTTTTAAGTTCGCTGTTGGATCAAGCTGCATCGCATTAATAACACGTTCAGCTTTACTCATGTCGGTTAATCCTAAAAGTTCAGCTTGTGCTTTAATAAAATCACTTCCACTTTCTAAAGGCGGAAATGCTATTTCTCCTGGTAGATAGCCAATATATTTTTTAATTTCGTCACTATCTTTCCACGCATCTAGACCATTAACTTTTACAAAACCACTATCAGGTTTTAAAAATCCCATTATGTGGCGAATAGTTGTAGTTTTTCCTGCACCATTTGTTCCACAATAACCAAATGTTTTTCCTCTAGGTATTACAAAAGAAATATCGAAAATTCCACGACCTTTTCCATAATCTTTGGTTACGTGATTTACTTCAATTGCAATGTCTTCCTCTTTTGTATTAGCAAGACTTGGCGCATGTTTAAATAATTCTTTTTCTATCATAACTATTTCTCATTTCCCACTACGCCAGATAATCCACCAAATGTCTTGTCTTCTTTATAGAAGGACATAAAGTAGTCTTGTAATGTATAAGGTCTTTCAGCAAATGTATGTAACTTAATTCCTTGGATTGAATCAATAAAACTTTGATAATCTTTTGTTTGGAATTTTATAGTAAGCGATAATCTTTCAGGAATGTTTTGAACAATTTCAAATTTGCATGATTTTAGGTATTTTTCCATGTTCTGTTTATCTTTAAACCTTAAGATATAGACTTTTGTATCGATTTTCTTAACTTCTTCAGCGTTGAAAGAAGAGACATGTTTTCCATCTTTAATAATTGAAATCATGTCACATGTTGCTTCAACTTCAGCGAATATATGAGATGAAAGAAGAATGGTTTTGCCTCTTTTCTTTTCTTCTACAACAAATTTAATGAAAACTTGTTGCATAAGTGGATCCAGTCCAGAAGTTGGTTCATCAAGAATTAAAACATCTGGATCGTTCATGAATGCTGTAACAACTGCTAGTTTACGCTTATCACCAAGTGACATTTCTTTCACCATAGGTGATGGATCAAGTTTAAAAAGGTCAAGAAGATAGTTAAGTCTTTCTTCATTAACTTCTTTACGCATTCCTTGCATCATGCGTATAAAGCCCCATCCATTTAAACCTTGAGGAATGCTTGGTTCACCAGGAAGATAACCGACTTTACCTAAAATTTCATCTGTGTGGCCAAATGTATCTATACCAAATATTTTTGTGCTTCCTTTTTGAGGCTTGCTAAAGCCCATGATATGTCGAATAGTCGTGGATTTTCCCGCACCATTTGGTCCTAAATAACCGTAGCATTCACCTTTATGTACCTTGATTGATACATCAAAAACACCACGGCCATAACCATAGTCTTTAGTAAGATGATCTACTTCAATGATTGCTTCTTTTTCCATTTTATAAAACCACTTTACCTAAACCGACATCAACATTATTAAAGTCACGGAACTCAAATGGATCAGAAAAGAAATCTTTTAATAAATAGGTTTCGGTTGTGCCTTGAATTTCCATTTTCCTGCCGCTGCCTTTAATCTTTCCACAATCTCCGCTTGCATCAACATTTAATGAAAGATGGGTCCAGGAACCTTCTTTCTTAATATAGCCTTCAAGTGGTGAACTGTATGCGGCATTAGAAATGAATTTTAAGTGTTTTGCGTTATCTTTGGTAACAATTACAAAACGTCCTAATTCTGTACTTTCTATATCTTCGTTTAAATATAGAATTGATTTTGAGAATTCTTTTGCAAATATTGTGTTAACTTCTTGGACTTGGTCTTCAATAACTACGTTATTTCTAATAGTTCTTTTGGGATGGGTTCCAAATCTTTCGTCACCTTTTTTACCAGGCATATCTTTCATATATTTGTCAGGAAGAATTTTTGTCCCAATAAGTGGATAATTCATTCCATACCATAAAAGTTGCATATCAACATCATCAGATGAAACTGGAACTTGAATATTTAAGCCTTTTCTACTAACAAAAACGTTAAATAAATATTTAGAATTTTTTGGTGAAAGATTTAAATCAGAATCTAAAAATGGAGCCGCAGAAGCAAAATCTATTGCTTCATCAACAATTTCTCTAATTTCTGGGTGTTCTTTTCTAATTCTTCTTAATCTATCGCCGAGTTCATGAGTTCCAATATTTAGTCTATAAGAACCGTCCTCAGCTTTTGTGTCTGTAACGTTGTAATAAAGTTTAATGTCTTTAAAATTGGTTAATTCCTTTTTTGCAACTTTCATTAAAGCTGGGAATTCTGAGGCAATTTCAATACCTAAGTCTTCCAAAATAGGAATGATAATCTCGCCAGCTTCCTCTATATCATCAAATGTTGATGTTGGATCCATGTTGTCTCCTAAGTCGGCGGTCAAATTCATTACTTTGTAATCTTTATATTTTTTATCTTGTTTTGCAGTAAGTTCAGCAGTGATTTCCATGTGATTACCATCACTTTTACCTAATCTAAACTGATAAGTTCCAATCCAACGATTCTCATTATTGCATGCGCAAAGTAGAAGAGCTGGAATTAGAGATAAAATTTTTAATTTCTTCATACTTAGTAACCTCCAGTATTTAAGTTATTTAGTTGAATTTATTTTTAATAAGTTTTCCATTAATGCAAGTCTAGTTAATAAACCAACACCACCTGGAACCGGAGTTTGAAGAGCGACTTTCATTCCTGGTTCAATATCACCATGAAGTCCTTCTTCATCTCTATTAATACCGACATCCACCAATATTGCGGATGGTTTGAATTCGAATTCTTTTGTTATAAGGTGTTTTCTTCCTACTGCTACAACAACTATATCTGCATTTTTTAGATATCTTTTCATATCTTCTTTAGAAGTTTTAGAATGCAAAACAGTAACATTGCAAGACTCTTTAAGAAGTAGTTTTGCCATTGGTTTACCAACAATATTACTTCTTCCAATGACTACAGCATTCTTGCCAAGGAATTCCACTCCCTCGTGATGAAGATAATTCATTATTCCTTGAGGGGTACATGGATTAAGTGCACTTAAAGGATGGAAACCATCAACATCTTTTTCAGGCGCAACTGCTAATTTAACATTCTCTTCATTAATTTGTTTTGGTAGAGGCATTTGAACAATGAAACCATCAACTTTCTTGTCTTTATTAAGCTTAGAAATAACTTTCATTAATTCTTTTTCAGTCGTTTCTAGAGGAAGTTTAACAAGTCTAGCATTTATGCCGAGTTCAGCAGCATCTTTAAGTTTGCCTTTAACGTAAGCTTTACTTGCTTCATCTTCGTTAATTTGAACAATAACAAGACTTGGTTTTCTTTCCATCTTTAAAACTTCAGACTTAATTTCCTCTTTTCGGGCTTTAATATATTCTTTTATTGTCATAACAATAACCTCTATTTGAAATTATTATAAAATATAATTATAAAAAAAACCACGTTTTATCGTGGTTTTTTAATATTTTAAATGTAAGGTCTTCTAAATTTTATTTAGATTGTTCCTCAATACCCTTTGAAAGTTCAGCTTGTTCTGCTGCAAATTTCTCAGTTGATTTATTTTTTGGTTTGTATTGAGTTTTGTTTGGTTCGTGTGGATCACGAGTATTAAGAACCACTTGATTGAATGGAATGTTAATATCATTTGCATCAAACAATATCTTAAGTTCACGGTTAAGATCACGTTCGACTTGATATTTATCTTCTTCTTTACATTTTGCAATTAAACGAATGTTAACGCTACTTTCGCCCAATGCTGAAACACCTTTATAGTAAGGTCCTTCAACAATTGCAGGAATGTGTTTTTTCATTTCTGGAAGAGCAGCTTCAATAACTTCTTCAATTCTAAGAATTGATTCATTATATTCGGTACCAACATCAACTAAAGCTACTGATAATTGTTGTGTGTTGTTGATGATATTTGAAATTGCCGCATTATTAACAATGTTAATGTTTCCAACAGCATCTTCAATTTTGGTTCTTCTTAAACCAATTTGTTTAACTGTGCCTCTCCAGCCATCAATAACAACAATGTCTCCAACCTTAATATCGCCTTCAAATAACATGAAAATACCAGCAACGATATCAGAAATAAGTGATTGACAACCAAGACCAATAACAAGGGTAAGAACACCAGCACCAGTAACAATTGCAGTTG
This sequence comes from Caryophanales bacterium UBA7029, assembly GCA_002494205.1. Lineage (GTDB taxonomy): Bacteria > Bacillota_I > Bacilli_A > RFN20 > CAG-826 > Fiminaster. Next base: position 7,883 of record DLBE01000024.1, on the reverse strand, counting down.
TATCAACGCCCCAGATGCCAAGTGAAATTAAGACAATAGCAATTGCGGCAGCGTATTTAATAACATTTCCTAAAAGAAGAAATGAGGTTTTTACCGAATTGTTTTTTATCTTATCGGATAAAGCAACAAAAATGTTGCTAAGTTGCATAATCACATAACATAACGCGATTACAAAGCCTGTTTTTGCAATACGTGCATAGACGTTCAAAGCATTTGCTTCTGCAAATAAGTTGTACAAAATAGACTCTTTTGGAAAGATAAACTTTCCTACGAAAATGAGAGCAACATACGCTGCAAAAACAACGCAAACCGCTATTTTTACAAAAAATCCTGCTCCTAATTTTTTTGAACCGTTCATAAGTTTTCCTCCTTACATATTAATTTCGGTTTCAATAGTATAAAATCCAAATTCATCCTTGCCTTCGGTTTGATCATCGTCGGCAGTGTATTTGATTACCAATTTACCATGAGAACTTTCTAAATCATGAACATAGATTTTTTGTTCTTCATATAAATTGTCACTAAACGTACAATGTGCCTCATTGCCATAATCGTCGACAATATAGGCATTAAAGTTATCAAAGATATGTTCTAAATCTTCGAAAACCATGGTGAAGTAGTAATAGCCATCAACACCACAATTACAATGTCCTTCTACATAGTAGAATGCAGACACAATTTGATTAATGCTTACTGTGACACTATCAAAGTATCTTTCTACTTCAAGTCCAACAACACCTTTCAAATCAAGTTTATATTGAACTTCTTCAGATTTTCCGCTTGAAAATTTTTCATCAATATATGTTTTATCAACATCTATTTTACCTTCAATTAAACCATCGCCATCTTCATCAACTAACTCAATTTTCTCAAGTTTAACGTTATCTCTAATAACATAGATTGATAAAGTTTCTTTTTCAGTCATTTCCTTGACTGATAATGAATAAGAAATCTTGCCATCTTCATAAGCAACTTTCTTATCATCAAATTCAGCTTTCATCTTGACATTTACAAGGGACGTGATGCCAATAAGCGCAAAACTAACAACGCCAACAAGTCCGGCTGAAAGAACAGAAAGCCTTTGCTTCTTAGCTTTCTTATTAGCCCCACGTTTTTTGCCTACTGTATCAAGATTTTCTTTTGCCTCAACGTTTTCAGAAACTATTTGGTTTTCTTTGGCGAAAAGATTCTCTTTTACAATTTTATTTTCGCTCTGAGAGGCAAATTCAGGCGCGTTTTTATTTCCATATTCGTCTGCCATTATTTACTTACCCCCTTTAAGCTTCTTTTCTTTAAAATGTATCCAAGAACACCAGCTAATGAAATAAATGCTACTCCACCACCTACAAATGCTGCTGTAAATACAACTTCAGTATTTGTCATCTTAGTATTTAATTCAAAACTTCTAGCATTTTGAGTTGTTGTATCAACTGTTGCATCTGTTAATTCTTGGAATGTAATTGGATATGGACATGGTTTATCTAAGCACCATGCTTCGAAAATATCCCAGTAAATTCCTGAATATTTTCCATCATCGCTTATTTCAACGAAATCTTCATATTTAACATTAGAATCTGTGATTGCATTATATTTTTGTCTTAAGACTTCAATAACGATTTCGGTAAAGGACTCAATGTCTTTACATGCTGCAAGTTCTTTCTGATATTGTTCGTCCTTTTCCTTGTTGCCGCTTGGCTTGTAATCTTTTTCAAGTTCAGTAACAACGACTTCTTGTAAGTGAAGCATCATTGCATTATGCACGTCATATGCAAATTGCAAATCAGCTGCTTCTTTATCAAACTTTCTAAATGAAGAGGTTTTAATCTTAACCACGGTGCGCTTAACTTCGACTTTCATAGCCTCGCCAGAGCAAGATCTAAGCTTACGACCAGCTGTGTTCATGTTTTGAACCGAATCATCGATAAACTCAGTCATTGTTCCATAATCAATTAAATCTTGTTCAAGATCTTCTTTGGTTTTACCAGAAACATCAATCTTATAATCGGTAGCGGTTGGCGCTCTTAAAATAGCTCTTCTATTAGCTTTTTCTTCACCAATGAGGTTTGCCATTTGAAGTTCATAGAATTCTCTGACTTCTTGTTCAATAGAAATTCCAGCATTTTTAGGTAAAGAACTATCAGTTCTAATAGATTGACCAATATCACTTGGCCTATTTGTTTCAACTTCAATAACAGTTTCGACAACTGCAACAATAACGTCTTTTTGTGCCTCTAAAACTTCTGGATCATCAGAAAGAGTTGGGGCTGTATTAGTTAAAGCATCCGCAATTTTGCCGCCTGTAGAATCAGGAATCTGTTCTTTATTATCTTCAATCTTTTGATTGATTTGGCTAATTTGATCTGGACTTAATTCCACCGCATCCATTGCGTTGGTAATATTTTCAATTGTTTCAGAAGTAATTGCTTCTTCTTCTAAAGAATTATATTGAATGTCATAGACATTAAGTTTTACTTTTCTACCAACATCTTCCAAATAACCTTCAATAAGTTGTGCGTCTTGCGTTAAATCGCCTTCTAAAACAACGCCGTCAGTTAATTCGAAAGTGAATTCAATTAAATCTTGTTCGCCAGTGACATCACCTGCATAAGCCTCGATTCTAAAAACTCTTGTAATTTCATTAAATTCAACAATTTCAAATTCTAGAGGTGTGCCTTCATAATTTTCATTAACATAGAAAATTTGATTGTAGCCTTCTGCATAGTTAAGTTGATTTGGTTTGAAGGTATTATAGTAGAAAGTTTCAGGATATAACTTAACTTGTTGACACCCTTCTCCATTATCTAAATCTAATGGTCCTGAAATATATCTTTTACTGTTATCAACACCAACAGTAAATGAACGCATGTCATAGGAATAATCACCCAAAAGTTCGCCCTTGTCTAAAACGCAAGCAACGAGTTCTGCTCTCGTTTCAGCAGTGTTAGGACCAAAATCTAAAACTTTAGCTTCAAGTTGTACTTCCTGTTCCTTTGCTAAATCAGTATTGTAAAACCTCAATTTATGAAGTTCTTCATCGTACCACATTCCTTCATGCTGGACAGGGCCTGATTGTTCCCAAACAGCATAAAGCACATAGTTGGCATCGACATTAACCCTACTACCAGCATTGATTTCGATGCCGGTCGGAGATCCAACAGCCCAGCATTTAAAAGCGTAACCGTCTCTTGTAAAATCACAAGACGGAACTTCATTATAACCTTCCTTAACAACTATAGGTTCCATATATCCATTGCCACCATTAGAATCAAAAGTAATGGTTCGTCCCCATATAGCGTAGAAGATTACTCCTTCTTCAGAATAAGTTATATTTCTTGTTTCGTGCGGTTTGATAGTAATCATTCCATCTTCAGATAGAGACCAGGCGAAGAAAGTATAATTTTCTCTTTCAAAACTACACTCTGGTAGTTCGTAATCTACTGAGTAATCTTGAGATGTAAAAGGATCGTCACTCATCCTACCGCTTGTTGCACCATTTCCATCAAAATGAACAACGTAATGATAATTATAGACTTCATTTAGGTTACTTGTGCATAGCGTAATACTTGCAGTTTCATCTATTCCATCAAAATCACCTGTAGTTCCGGTTATATAATAGCGTTGCAATTCGTCATCATAAGATTTAGAAGCATTTCTCAAAACAGCCTCTTCTGTATTTTCAGTCTCTTGACCCGATTCATCTCTTAAAACGTAAAAAATATTAGCGGTTGATGAATCAGTATTATAAGTTGCTTCAGTGACAAAGACTGTTTGAATACTGTCATCATTTTCATTATATTTAATAACTTCGTTATTAATCTCTATGTAATTGAAGCCATTTGCAATAGTTACTTCATCAATACTAATTTGTCCGGTCCCTAGTTCGGCTACTGTTTGATTCTTATATGTCCCAGAAACAGCTCCATCTCCAGTAGATTCTCCGTATCTAACAACAGAGGCTTGATATAGGCCAATACTATCTCTTCTTACAAGGCTACCATTATCCGTGACATCGTAATCTAATCTTATATAGTTATGTCGATTGTCTTGGCCAAAATTAATAAATGAAATTGTCGTGAGCTCCGCATCATAAGTATTTTGGCTGTCAACGTAATAAACAAAATTCTGATTTACAATATTGTATCTCCAAGTAGGATAAGTTAGTGCCATATCACCAGTTGGCTCAACAAGGACATCTATTGAATAAGCCGTTGTTGAACTAAGACCAGGAATATCAGCTGGATAAGCGGTTATTGTTCCATAAGTATCTGATTCAACGTAATTTCCCCAAATAAATTCAAGTTCAATAGTTTCCAATAAATCTTCTTCAGGCTGCATAGCTCCGGAACTATATCCCCAAACCTCGTAGGTAATAGCATATTTCCCATCCCCAAGGCCATTAACAGCAGTTTGCTCTGTTCTATTTACAAATGCACGAGATGTACCACTTTTATAAGAAAAGGACAGTTTATTATCACTATAAGTCCAAGTGCCTTGATCGGCTGATGCAGACACTTGTGTCGTTTCAGTTTTACTAAAGGCTACATTGGCGACTAGTCCAAATGAAAAAGCAGCAACAACCGAAAGTGCCGCAACCCACAACGAGGATTTATTTTTAAACTTCATATATACTAGTCTACTTATATTTTATATAAATCGCAACAAATTTTATATTAAGATTGAATCACCATATGTTTTATTTTAAAATAAAAATATGGAATTCGTTGGAATCGATAAGTTTTCATTGCTAGACTACGATGAAAAGGTGTCCATAGTACTATTTTCACCCGCATGTAATTTCAGATGCCCTTTTTGTCATAACGGCGAATCGGTCTTAAATGCAAACACTCCAATTCCGTTTGAAGAGATTCTTGAATTTCTTAAATCTAGAGTAGGATTAATCGACGCCGTCGTTTTTACTGGTGGAGAACCAACTTTAATGGCGGAACTTAAAAATAGAATTAAAAAAGTAAAGGAACTCGGGTTTTTAATTAAGTTAGATACAAACGGAACTCATCCAAACGTATTAGAAGACCTAATTAATGAAGGTTTATTAGACTATGTTGCAATGGATGTTAAGAACTCTGAAAAGATGTATGCAGAGACTGCAGGATGCCCAGGAGTAAATATCGAAAATATTAAGAAATCCATAGAAATTCTCAAGAATTCTGGGGTAAATTACGAATTTCGCACTACTTTAGTTAAAGAATTTCACACTGAAGAATCAATTAGAGAAATGCGTGATTTGGTTAAAGGTGCAAAGAAGATTTATCTACAAAAATTTGTTGATAGAGAAGGCGTTATAAGAAAAGGCCTCCATGAGATTTCTCTCGAAGAAGCCATTCATTTTAAGAATATTTTATCTCCACTTATTCCTTGCGAATTAAGAGGATATTAATTTAGATACTTAACTGCACTCATTGCAGCAATAGCACCATCATTACAGGCAGTCACAACTTGTTTGATTGCCTTTTTTCTTGTGTCTCCACACGCATAGATGCCAGGAGTTTTAGTGCACATATCTTCATCTGTAAGAATAAAGCCTTTTTCAAGTTCCACTAAGTTAGCGAACTTATCGTTATCAGGAATTTGACCTACTGAAACGAAGACGTTATCAGTTTTGAACTCTTTGAGTTCATGAGTTTGAGTATTTTCAAACACAAGACCTTCAAGATGTTCTTCACCTTTGTATTCTACTAAGTTCATATTGAATGTAACTTCAACATTTTCTTTTTCTCTTACTCTATCTTGAAGAATAGGATCTCCAAAGAAATGATCAAATAGGCAGAACATATGAACTTTTGTGCAATAACCAGAAAGAAGAACTGCATACTGAAGAGCTGTATTTGCATCCCCAATTAAGTAAACTTCTTTGCCTTTATACATTGGGCCATCACACACCGCGCAATAATAAACGCCTTTACCAATTAACTCTTCTTCTTTTGGAAGTCCTAATGTTCTATGTCTAACACCATTAGCGATAATAACAGTCTTGCCTTCGTGCTTACCATAATTAGTGTAAACTTCGAAAATACTACCGTTTTTCTCAACTTTTTCAACATCTTCAAGTTCAAATTCTGCTCCCATATCCATGACTTGATTAACCATTAAGTCAGTTAGATCTGAACCAGAAATTTCTTTAATTGTTGGATAGTTTTCGACCTTTGGAGAATTAGCAATTTGTCCACCAAAGTTTTCTTTTTCAAGAATAAGGACAGACTTATTTGCTCTAAGGGCATATAAGGCGGCCGTCAAACCAGACGGTCCGCCACCAATGATAATAATGTCGTGCATTTTAGTTTCTGCTTTCAATAAAGCCTTTAATATTTGAAGCGTTCTCGTATGAATCAAATGAATCACCGTTTGGCACTAATAATGTTGGGGCTTTTTTGACACCAAGTTGCTTTGTGAGCTCTGGATTTTCTTCAGCATCAACCCATGTGTATGAAATACCAGCCTTATCAAGAAGCATCTTGCTCATTTTGCAATTTGGGCATGTTTTTGTACCAAATAAAGTAATTCCTTCGATTTGAGATGCTTTCTTTTCGGTTTCACAGCTACAAGTATGAAGTTCATGAGTTAAGTGTGATTTTGCTGGATCATATTCTTTTCGATCATTAAATTCAGCAAGCTTACCATCATTCCAGTTTTGAACTGGTCTATAGTAACCAGTAATTCTAGAATAAACTTCTGTTTTAGCACCACAATGTGGACAAACATATTGTTCGCCTTCGATATAACCGTGGTCTTTACATACAGAGTATGTAGGAGACATTGTGTAATATGGAATATGATAGTTTTCAGCAATCTTTCTAACAAGATTCATACAAGACTTGTATGACGGAAGTTTTTGGCCCAAGAAACAATGGAAGACTGTTCCAGATGTGTAAAGAGTTTGTAATCCATCTTGAATATCAAGAGCTTTGAAGATGTCTTCTGTGTAACCAACAGGTAAGTGTGATGAGTTGGTGTAATATGGAGTTTTTGCAGTTCCTTCTGAAGCACAGATAATATCTGGATATCTTTTCTTATCGTGTTTTGCTAAACGATATGAAGTTGATTCAGCTGGAGTTGCTTCTAAGTTATAAAGATCACCATAGAGTTCTTGATAATCAGAAAGTCTTTCTCTCATATGATTTAAGACAGCTTTGGTAAATTCTTGAGCTTCTGGATGTGTTAAATCTTTTCTTAACCAACGAGCATTTAAGCAAGTTTCGTTCATACCAACTAAACCGATTGTGGAGAAGTGGTTAGCGAATGTACCTAAGTAACGTTTTGTATATGGATAAAGACCAGCTTCGAGAAGTTTGGTAATTGTGTCTCTCTTCACTTTAAGTGAACGTGCAGAGATATCCATAATCTTATCAAGTCTTGAATAGAAGTCAGCTTCATCAGTTGCTAAATATGCAATTCTTGGCATATTGATGGTAACAACACCAACAGACCCTGTTGATTCACCAGAACCAAAGAAACCGCCAGATTTCTTACGGAGTTCTCTAAGGTCGAGTCTTAATCTACAGCACATAGAACGAACATCACTTGGTTCCATATCAGAGTTGATATAGTTCGAGAAATAAGGAGTTCCGTATTTTGCAGTCATTGTGAATAATAATTTATTATTCTCTGTTTCTGACCAGTCAAAATCTTTAGTAATTGAATATGTTGGGATTGGATATTGGAAACCACGTCCGTTAGCATCGCCTTCGATCATAACTTCAATGAAGGCTTTGTTAACCATATCCATTTCTTTCTTGCAATCTTTGTATTTGAAGTCCATTTCTTTGCCACCAACAATAGCGTTGAGTTCTGCCATATCATTTGGAACAACCCAGTCTAAAGTGATGTTGGTAAATGGAGCTTGCGTACCCCATCTTGATGGTGTATTA
>DLBE01000057.1:26171-28078 GCA_002494205.1 Caryophanales bacterium UBA7029 | reverse complement strand
TTTACACTATAAGCATCACTAGCATTACTAACTTCTTCGTTTTCGAATACTATAGTGAAGACTTTATCGTTTTGATAGAACTTATAATGTTTTAATACTTTTGCATCTGCAGTATAAGCCTCATTAAGAACCATTTCGAAGTAATATGCTGTGTCGGAAACGGCTTCTTTCATCTTGCCATCTAAGGCTACATCAGCTTTATAATCATCCTCGCTTGAGTCTCTAAAGTATTTTTTGTTCTTGTGATCAATAGCAACAACATATTTCTTTTTATTAATTGTCTCTTGTTGATAAGACATCTTGCTCATTGTTGCTGCGGTATCGGCTGAACTTTCATTAGGTGTTTCTAATTCTGAGAGTGCCGCATCATCAGTTGTATGCTCTAAAATGAGATTTTTTGTATCTAACTTATAGGTGTCGGTTGTTTCTTCTTTTCTTGCACCATGTTCAACTTCTTTTTCGCTACGAACTAACTTGTAGTCAGAATATTGTTTAAGTGTTGACTCAAAGACTGATGATGGAAGTTTTTTATCAGCATTAAAGTCAAGTTTGTCTGGAACACCAGCTTTTTCTAATGCTTTTCCAAATTTCTCTAGACTTAATTCTTTGCCAAAATCAGCAAATTTTGGTTCAGAGGATTTTGATAACCCGCAGCTTGCGATTAATGGGGCTGCAAGTAAAATTGGTAAAAGTTTTAATTTTTTCATTGTTTTATCCTCCATTATTTATCAAAGCCAAGTGCTACATATTTTGAAAGATCAAGCTTATTGGCTTTGTAGTCCTTAAGAGTTGCTGAACCTTCGAGTACCATAATATTTTTGGTAACTTCTTTTGTGCCTTTGATATAGCTTGAATAGGTTTCTTTTGCTTCGATTGTTTCAGTTTGTTCGCTGTATAACTTAGATAACCAATTTCCTTCAGTTACATCAACTTGTGCAATAACCTTTTCTTCGCTCTTGGTAGTAGCGATGACTTTGTCATCCTCTTTATAATCTTCTTTTTGTTCAGATTTTATTTCACATGTGAAAATCTTTCCGTTTTGATAGAAAGAATATGCACTAAGGTCGCCACCAGTTGCCTGATCTATACCGTATCTCATACTGACATACATAATGCCCATAGAGATGGCTGATGTAACTGCAGATTTAGCTTGAAAATCAATGATGTCTGCTTCTTTGTCTTCTTTTGTTATTTCCTTTTGTTCGGTATAAGTCTTAGATTGTTGGTTTGCAACAACAACATAAGATTGCTTTCCAACCTTTTGCGATTGAATAACACTTACTGCAGAAGCACTTCCTTCGCTTGCTCCAGATGTCTCCTTATCGGTGTATTTACCTGAAGCTGAAGTTTTGGTTTCAGTACGAATAACGAGGTTTTCTTTACAATAACCTCCTTTTGCATTGCTCTCGCTATAGCTTAAGCTGTTTAAAATTTCTTTGTCCTCACGAGTAACAATTTTGGATTCAGAATTTTGAGTGTCTAGTTTTAGTTCAAATGAACCAATTTTCTTGTCCGTATTATAAAGCACAGACTTTTCTTGAACTTTTTGTAGGGCTTCAAAAAATGCATCCGCCTTAACCTTTTTCCCATAGTCAGCAAACTTTGGGACTTCGACGTTTTTACCACATGCTGCTAAAAGAGGAGCAAATAGTAAAACTGCCAAAAATTTTGTTTTTTTCATAGTTTCTCCTTAGTTTTTGTGTGTGACTTTCACTGTACACTCATTTTACAAAGAAGATGAAAAAGAAGCAAGCACTCGCGTGCGAATAGTCCTGTCTTTACTTAGTAAAAATATTAAAAAACCCTTCATTTTCAGAAGGGTAAATTGATTTACTGGTGGAGTCGGCGAGAATTGCACTCGTGTCCAGAGAAGGCCCCACACCAACGTCTACAGCTTAGACGATATT
>DLBE01000057.1:0-26114 GCA_002494205.1 Caryophanales bacterium UBA7029 | reverse complement strand
ACGTCTACAGCTTAGACGATATTTTAAATTTAACTAGACATTGTATATCGTGACTAGACTAGCGAGACTCATTGAATTTCGGTGAACTTTAGCGAGTCAACTATGTCTTCCTATCCTTTTGGTATGACACCTTACCTAGACGTGAAAGGAATAAAACTCTAGGAGATGCTCTGTCCGATCCTTGACCGGTCCCTATGTCGGGTAGCCTAAGCTAAGCAGAGAGATTGAGCTCTAGGAGCTCTCATATAACTGTTGTCAGTTATTCTTTTTTGGTATTTATGGTTACCAGCCAGCTGCAGTTAGTGCCAGGCGATCAACCCTGTCGAAACTAGATCGACCCCGTTTGCGAATAGATAATAACATAACTATTAACATAAATAAATCTTCTTTAGAAAATTTATCCTAGTTATAGCGGTTATTTACAAATCTTTTTAGTTTGTTATAATGTAAGCATAAGAGGGAGCCTCGCAGACACTTATTGCAAATAGACGTTCGGGATTCCCCTTTTATTTAAGAAGCTGGGCTATCAAAGATAAAAGCAGGCAAATCGAGAGAACCTTTAGGAGCCATACGGCTTCTTTTTGATTATCTTTCATTTTCATCACCTCGCTTTCTGTGCCCAGATTTGCGAGGTCTCCACTCCGAGTTTTAACGACTTTGCTTTGTCGAGCAAAACTTTTTTTGGAAGTGCTAATCTTTGATCTAAACACAGAAAGTGAGGTGATCAAGTTTTGTTGCCTAAATGCTATCAAATAAACTTTGTTTATAAAAGCACATTTTAATTAGTAAAATTTTTCCCTAATATTTATATTTAGTTATAGCAATTAAAGCTATGGTCCTACTGTTTATTCTAAATATAAATATTTGGGAATTTTTTGAAAAATTTTGTATTTTATAATGTCAAAAATAAATATCTTTAAGATTTTTATGTTTCAAATTAATTAAATTATTGCTAACATATATCTCGCTTATGAAAAACGTAAAATTATTCTTAAAATCATTATTCTCAAACAATGCAGCTATTGATGGCGGTAGAAAAAAACCTTGGTACGCTGCAATTATCATCTTCTTATTATCAATCATTGTCTCTGTTGTTCCATCAACCGTAATGGAATTAAAGAAACACGGCGACAAATATTTTGAAACAACTACTTATGGTGCCATTGAAGCAACCACTGAATTCTCAGAATATCTTGCAACAACTGACAAAAAGGTTTTTACAATTAAGAAGACTCAAAACGGAAACTATTTAGTTGGCGATGAAAGCATTAGTTTTGAAAGAACAAATGCTAAAACTAAAAAAGTTGACTATGTCTTCCGTTATTCTTCAAATGACAATGTTGAAAAATATATGAAAGTTTACGATAAACAACAAGTAAGCTTCTTTATTTTTACACCAGACACTGTTTACATTAAAGTTCTTGATCCAAATGATACAAAAACATCTAAAGTTTCTTTAGCTTGTACAAACGCTTATAAAAATGTTGAAACCAACCAAATTAGAGAAGCTTTAGTTGAAGGAAAAACTAAAACTGTTACCGCTCAAAAGACTTGGGAAAACTGGAAAGTTTTAATTAAAAACTTCTTCAATCAAACTAGGTTAAGAGCAGCAGGTTTACAACTTGCTATCATAAGCGCAGTTAATACTGGTATTGTCCTTATCATGGGCTTTATGATCTGGGTATTAACACGCGGAAAGAACAATCCATACAGATTATTCAGTATTTGGGAGTCATTTAAAATCTCATTCTGGACATGTCCATCACCAGCAATTCTCACAATTGCTCTTGGCTTCTTGATTTCAAGATTCGCATCAACATTATTCCCACTACTTCTTGGTGTACGTGTAATGTGGTTAACAATGAAATCACTTAGACCAGACGGTTCTGGATACGCAGCAAACTAAAAAATAAGTCATCCTATTGGATGACTTTTTTAATCACCATAATCACTTCCGCGCGATTTATCTTCATAAAATATCTTGCACGCGTCCGTGACATCCGTAAATTCTCTAAGCACAGCATTGTTATAATCTAAGAAAGGATTTTCAAAATCGTAAACAAAAGCTATTTCTTTATTCTTAGCAATTTGATTGTCCATTTCTTTTAAGAAATTTTCTTTTTGTTCGGGGTATCTTTCTAATAAACCCACGAATTGTGTGTAAAAAGCAGGTTCAATATAAAAAATATGTTTGTCACTTGTTTCAAACTTTTTAACAAACTTACTGTCTGTTATTTCTTTATATTTTTTAAATTCCTCGTAGTTCACTTTGAACCTCCAATTACTGAATAATGTTGGTTAGCACATTTTAGTTCAATATCTTTGAGTGATATTTTAGCATCTTCAAATACTTTTCTATAAGTAGATAACGCGACTTCTGGAGAATTGGCTTCCTCAGAAAGATGGGCAAGAATAATTTCTTTTGTCTTTTCTCCGATGCATTTAACCATATAGGTTGCGGATTGTTCATTTGATAAATGACCTTTTGTAGAAAGTATTCTTCTTTTTAACATCATAGGTCTATTTGTCGCCATAAGCATGTCGGGATCATGATTTGATTCAATCACGTAATAATCAGCATTTTTCATTTTTTCTAGGGATTTTACGGTAATTTTTCCGGAATCTGTCAAATAAACTAGTTTTTCTTCACCGTTTTCTATTACAAATCCTAGTGGGTTTTTAACGTCATGACTTGTCTTAATTGGTGTAATGCAAAAGTGCTCAATATTAAATGATTCATAAGGAACAACTTCCACAACATTTGGTTTATCACAAGTTTCTTTTGTGCAATAAATTGGAAGAGGTGGTAAATATCTAATTCCGGTTGTGTGGTCCCAATGTTCATGCGTTAAAAGCATCGCGTTGATGTTCATCATATTAAGATTTTCTTTTTCTAAAGCAATTTTTAAAACTCTTAGACCCACTCCCATATCAATTAAAAGAACACGACCCTTATCGATTACAAGGGTCGCGTTTCCTTTAGATCCTGATTGAACAACGATTATTTTCATTACTCAGTTGGTAAATAGTTAATAGATTCGTTTTCAAGTTCGTCGTATTTTCTTTCAGCTTCTTCAGAAAGGGTATCAAATCTACAAAAGTTCTTTTTAAATAGTAAAGGAACTCTACCCATTCTTCCTGATCTATTCTTACGAATAAAGAGCGTAACAAGCTTGATATCTTCGCCTGAAGCTCCTGCAATTTGTTCTTGTGCTTTCGCAACTTCATCATTATGTTTATCAAGTTGATTCTTGCTGTCTTTAGTTGTTGAAAGCTTTTTCTCATGAAGCATCATAACAATATCAGCGTCTTGTTCAATAGAACCAGATTCACGAAGGTCACTAAGTTGTGGTTCTCCACCAATTCTATTTTCAACATTACGGTTAAGCTGAGCGACACCGATAATAGGGACTTTTAAATCTAAGGCTAACTTTTTTAAAGTTTGAGAAATCATTTGAACTTCAAGTTGTCTTGATTCAGATTTAGTCTTAGTGCTTGTTGTGACTAAACCTATGTAGTCAACAACGATAAGACCTAAATCAGGTTCTTGAGCTTTTAATTTTCTACATTTTGCGACTAAATCTAATAGTTTAATACCAGCAGTATCATCAACGTAAATACGTTTTTGAGCCATTCTTTCGCATGATTGTTGGAGTTTAAGTCTCTTTTGTGGATTCAAACCATAACCAGTGATGAGATTATCAAATTCAACGTCTGCGTCCGCTGAGACTAAACGTTTAAATAACATGCTAGCTGGCATTTCAAGTGAAAAATAAGCAACAGGGCAATTTGCCTTAGTTGTAGCATTATATGCTAAATTAAGTGATAATGCTGTTTTACCAATACCTGGTCTAGCAGCTAAAACAATAAATTCTCCTGGTTGGAAACCATGTGTTAGAACATTAAGTTTAGGAAAACCAGTCGGAGTACCTGTAACTGTATCGTCAGATGTTGCAGTTTTTAAATTCATTAACTCTTCAGAAAGTTTTTTTGCAACTTGGTCGGCTCTTTGGAAATCACCAACTCTACGTTTTTCAGTTACTTCAGTAATCTTCTTTTCGCTTTGGGCAATAAAATCACTAACCTCACCAATATCTTTAGTAAAGTATGTTTTCGTGATTTGATCCATCGTTACTAAGAAGTGTCTTAAAACGGATTGATCTTGAACAATTCGGACATAGTCAGAGAAGTTCTCAAATGTAACAATTGCATCAGCAAGTTCAATTAAATATTCAGGAGCACCAGAAACCTCTAATTCTTTAGAATTTATAAGTTCGTTTGTAATTGTTTGTGGGTCTACTGGAACGCCTCTATTGTATAAAGCATAAATCGCTTTAAAAATTGCACGGTGGTTTTCGTTTTCTTCAAAAAAATCATCTACATCTAATTTAGCAACGCCTTCTGAAACCATTGCTTGGGAACGGATCATTGCGCCTAAAACAGCTTTTTCTGCTTCGGTGTTATGTGGTAGTTTCTTTTCTGCCATATGATCCTCCTTTACTTTTCACTAACGTGAACTGTAACAATTCCCGTTATACCTTTATATAATTCGATAGTAAGCTTACTGTATCCAAAGTGATCAACAGGTTCCTTGGTTACAAACTTTCTTTTATCAATAACTATGTTGTGTTTGTCTTTGAGTTCTTGTTCAATTTGTTTGGTTGATATGGTGCCAAACATTCTTCCGTCGCCGCTTCCCTTAGCAGCAAATTCTACAACGATATTTTTAAGTTTTTCGGCTGTTTCTCTAGCTTCGGCTTTCATTCTTTCAATATTTTCAGCTTCTGCTTGTTTTTGATCATCAAGAATTTCTTGAGATTTTTGAGAATACATTACTGCAAGTCTATTAGGGACAAGATAATTAGAACCGTAACCGTCTTTGACGTTTACGATCTCACCTTTTTTACCAATACCTTTGACATCCTTTAAAAGAATTACTTTCATTGTCTTTCTCCCTATTTAACTGCACGAGCATCATTTAGATAGTCGTTAAGTGTATTTAAAAGTTTGGTTTCTGCAGCTTCAAGCGATGTGTTCTTGAAGACACATGCCGCTTGTGTAAAGTGGCCACCACCATTCATCTTTTCCGCTAAAAGCTGAACGTTAATTGTGCCATCGCTTCTACATGAAATTCTGATTTCATCGACACCAGTTTTTCCTATAACAAATGAGGCATTAATGCCTTTCATAGACATACATTGATTGCCAACTTTTGCAAGTGTTGCAGCTTCAATAATATCTTCTTCGTCGGCCATACAATAAACAATTCCATAATATGGAGTTTTAGTATTAGCAAGAATCTTGTTAACAAGAGCGTGTTCTTCAAACTCATCCTTTAAGAAGTCGTCTGCTTTAGCGTTATCCGCGCCACATTCCTTTAGGAACATAGATGCTTCGAATGTACGTGCACCCACGCTTGTTGCCTTAAAGAAATTTGAATCCATAAAGATACCAGATAGCATTACAGTTGCATATGATCCAGGAATTTTAATTCTTGGGTTACTAGAAGCATATTTAATAAGTTCAGCAATCATTTCACAAGTAGATGATGCTGAAGAATCAATATCTGAGAATATTGGTGACTCAATAAAGTCTTCACCACGTCTATGGTGATCAATAATCATAACTTTGTTAGCTTTTTCAATAATCTTTGGTGCTAAAGTCATTGATGCTTTGTGAACATCTACAACAACGACTAATGTGTTGCCTTTTAATAAACCTAAGCCCTCGGCTTCATTCACAAACACTTTATCCATTTCTTCTTTAGAGAAAGTAGAAACAAGAGCGCCTTTAGTCTTTCTTTCAATTGATTTTGGGTTATAAACGATTTTGCATGTTTTTCCTACGGAATCACAAATAGATTTAATACCCAAACATGCACCAAAACTGTCCATATCGGACATTTGGTGACCCATGATAACAACATTTGTTGAGTTTTTAATAAGAGAAATAACGGCGTCGCCCATAACTCTTACTTTAACCTTATTGTGGTTTTCTTGAGCTTCGCTCTTACCGCCAAAGAAGGTCAAATCTTGGCCATATTGTGATACAACAACTTGGTCGCCACCACGAGATGTAGCAATTTCAATAGCTGCAACAGCCATATCATTTAACTTTACGGCATCAGGATAGTCATAAGCGACACCAATAGAAAGTGTTGGAGGAGTTGCTTCTTTTTCACCAATTTCACGAACTTTATCAAGAAGTGAGAATTTGTTTTTGATCATCTTGTCTAAAGATTCAAAATTGCAAACAACTAAGTATGAATCATTACGAATTTTTCTTAAAAGAACAGAATAATCACGAGCATAGTCATAAATGGCTGTTCTTACTTTGGAAAGAACATCGTTTGTTTCTTCACCGTTTCCGGATACATCTGAGTAGTTGTCAATGATGATTTGACCAATAACAACAGCTTGTCTTTTTGAATAATCGGTAATTGTTTCAAAATCGGTTGTATCTTTAAAAATATAAAGTCCAGCTTCTTTAAGAAGCTTAACATCATAGTTTCTATTATTAATTTGGATTTTAGCAACGGCTTTAGAAGATCCTTCAACCAAATCTTTAAGTTCTGGCTGCCATTCTAAAATATTTTCGTCGAGAATTTCAATTGCTCTTTCTTTAAATAAGGTATTAGTCCACAAAACAACGTTGTTCTCGTCTACGACGACAAGTCCTAACATACCGAAGTTATATGCTTCATCGATATCTGAACCAATTAAGTCTGCAGCTCTTAAATCTGTTTTTTGTCTAATTTTTGAAAAGTAAAAAATGATAATCCAAACGTAAAGAATATCAATAATTACAGATGAGCCTAATGATATGAAAAGAACTACCGGAGAAAGAAGGGTTTTGAAAGAAAACCAATCAAGGTAATATGCAACGCCAAGAAAAGCTACCCCAAAGAGTTCAACTAATCCTAGAATTGCCCCGATAATTTTTGCTTTGAATAAACGCTTTTTCATATGTGTAATGTATATTATAACAAACTTAGTTTGTAAAAAGTAATTGAAAATGACTTTTTCTTCATAAAGTCGTATTTTATATGTTTTCCATATGCCTAAATGTTATTAATATTATGGGAAATTTCCGTAATTTTCAGTAAAAAAAAGAGGCTTTCGGATGCCTCTTTTTTTGTTGTTCGTTTAATTCTTAATTAGAATTTACCGAAAATTAATCTGAGTAAGAATTCGACGAGTGCGACTGGAATCATGAGGACGAATCCAACAACGGTTCCAATTGTGTCGACAACAACTTCTAATGCACCGGCGATGAGACCAATGATAACTCCGAAGATACCATAAGTAAAGAGTTGTCCGATGACACGGAGGTTGCCCCAAATTAATCTGATAGAATGTAAGCAGCTAGCAGCTATTCTCATATCTTTTTACCTCTCTTTGCGTTTATTATACATAAAACCGCTTTTATCTACAACTATTTTGTTATTTCTCCCTTAAATCTTTCTAATTTACTTAAACGAAAATTAGTACTCAAAATAATTGCGAGCATCCCTTACTTTAAGACGAGACATGCTTTGGGATTTCTCCTAATCATAATGTCAGAGCTTACAGAAGAATCGAGATTTTACTTTTTATTTCTTAACTCTTTAAATTTTTTCTTTATATCTTCATTAATTCGATAGGAGTCGCACATTTTTGAGATTGTTTTGCGTTTCAATATAACGTCATCAATGTGTTTTAAATAACTAAAAACTTCATCCGGAAAAGTAATGGCAACGGTTGCTAATAACCATGCTTCTGCCATCATAACCATATACTCTTCTTTTAATGAAATTTCCTTGAAAATCCCAAGAATTTCATGTGTTTTTGCGAATTTTAAAGCGAAAACATAGGCAAATCTTCTATCGTAAATGTATTTTGATTTACTCATCTTTTCGAAGCATGAATGGAAGGTATTGAAGTCGCATTTCTTTAAATAGGTTTGAGAACAATCTGTCAAAACCCATGACTTTCCGTTTCTCATGTTTCGTTCAATAAAATCGAGCTGTTCCTCAATCGTTTTTGCTCTTGAAAGCGCCAGACCAAAGAAAATAAAGTCGACTTCAAGATATTTGCCACATCTAAAATCTTCTAATTTAAGTTCAGGATCGTTTTTTCGTTCTTTTATTAGTGATTTAAGTACAGGATTTTTAACGCCTAGTGAAATATAATCGCTATTTGAAAGACTCTTTGAAAAATTAGCAAATTTCTTATCGCTAATAGATATAAGATAATTTTCTAATTCAATGTAATTCGTACAAAAAAAGCCGGAAAATTCCGGCAATTTTTAATCAATTTTCTCAAAATCAGATGCTGGATGTCTACAAATCGGACACACATAATCTGATGGTAATGTTTCTAGTTCAGTCTCAAATACAAAACCACAAATCTTGCATGCAAAATGATGTTTTTTGACAACCTTTTTCTCTTCCCTTGGTTTAGCCAAGAATTCGCTAGGTTTTAGAAGCTCGTCAGCAAGAGAATTTATTTGTTTTTTATTATCTGCGTTAAGAGCTGAAAGGATGGTTATTTGACCCTCCAATATCTCTATATTTCTTGCTTTAGCAAGAATTTCTCTCATAACTCTTATAGCATTTGGAGCCCAAGAACCATTTTCAATTAATGCTACTGTTTTGTTTTGAAAGTTATGTTCAACCAAGTGATCAAGGAATGTTTTCATAAATGGGAAGATAGACATGTTATATGTTGTTGTCGCAAAAACAATTTTCGGATAGCGGAAAGCATCTTCGACTGCTTCAGCCATATCTTCACGAGCTAAATCGCAGCACACAACTTTTGGACAGCCTTTCTTCTTTAATGCCTCGGCAAGTAATTCGGCAGCTTCTTTTGTGTGTCCATAAACAGATGTATAGAAGATAGCAACACCATCAGTTTCGCTTTTATAACTCGACCAAATATCATAAAGATTTAGATAATATCCAAGGTCTTCATTAAGGACTGGTCCATGTAGTGGGCAAATAGTTTCAATCTCAAAATTCCCCGCTTTTTTTAGCAAATTTTGAACTTGAGCACCATATTTTCCAACAATACCAAAGTAATATCTGCGGGCTTCACAAGCCCAATCTTCTTCATGATCAAGTGCTCCGAATTTGCCAAATGCATCTGCGGAGAACAACACTTTCGAAGTAGAGTCATAAGTCATTATTACTTCTGGCCAGTGAACCATAGGTGCAGCAATAAATTTAAGAATGTGCTTTCCTAAATTAAGTGAATCACCTTCTTTAACAACAATTTTGTGTTTAGCTTCTTCAGCAAAGAATTGGCTCATCATTTTGAATGCTTGAGCTGAAGCTACAACAAATGTATCTGGATAAACTTTTAAGAATTCAATTATGTTTGCAGAGTGGTCTGGCTCCATATGCTGGACTATTAAGTAATTTGGTTTAGCTTCGCCAAGAACTTCTTTAACATTTTTTAGCCACTCATCTTTAAAGTTCTTCTCGACCGTGTCAAAAACTGCAATAAGTTCGTCTTTTATAATATAAGAGTTATAAGCCATTCCATTTGGAACAACATATTGCCCTTCAAATAAATCTAGTTGATGATCGTTAACACCAACATAAAAAATATCATCTTTTAATAATTTCATTATTCTTTAACCCATTTCTCAATTAAATCATCAGAAGAATTAACATTATAACTATGAATTGCTAATCCATCTTTAACGATTGCGCCTTTAATTGCGCTTTGAAGTTCGAGCTGCATAATTCCGAAAGTTCCTTCTTCGTTTGTGCAGAAAGGCTTAACAGTTTTTCCTACAAAGGAATATGCACGAATAAAAGAAGAAATAATTCTTGGGTATGAACGATACCAAAGAGGAAAACCTAAGAAAATCGTGTCATAAGCATCTATAGATGCAGGTAAATTTTTTACAACCGGTAAAATGTTCTCTTCATATTCTTTACGAGCTCTTTTATTGCAATCATCATATCCAAAAGGATATTCTTCTTCTGGTTCGAGTTTGATAAGTGCTCCACCAGTTATTTTTTGGATTTTTTCAGCGACAATTTCGGTAAAACCTTTTTCAATAATTTCTCTTTTGTCGCCTACAATGTTCTCTCCTGCCCTGGAGAAATAAACTATTAATGCTTTCATAATAAAACTCCTTGTTGTTATTATAACAAAAACTTACTTTATATTCTATAAAAATAAAAAGCACAATGTGCCTTTTACTTGTTTTCTTTATCTTTTTTTGAAGTTTTGTCTTATGTTTAACCAAATTAGAAGTGATGCTTGAGCAGGTATCCCCAACAAGAATATTGGCCACAAAACTTCTTGATCATTATAAGTAAAGAAGAATGCTGTAATTACTCCCCAAACAATAAGAGAGAAAGCTATGAATGCTATTAATCTTTTATGAAAGTAAACGTGGTTAAAATAAAGTAGAGCTAGTGCGTTTGCTGGTATAGCCCACAAAAATGCTTGCCACCAAACCGGAGATTTCCCTTTTAAAATGGAGTAAACCATTACAACAGTCGCCACCATCCAAATGAACGATGAGATTAATAAAGTAATGGCGATTTTATTCCAAAGTCCTAAAGGAGCACCTTTCTTTTTAAATTGTTCATTTTCTTCGTGAGTTAAGTAATCAATTGTTACTCCATAGAACTCACAAAGATTATATAAAACTTCAACATCCGGTAATGTGTCTCCGTTTTCCCATTTAGAAATTGCACGATCAGTATAATTGAACTTTTCTGCAAGCTCTAATTGGGTTAAATTTCGTCTTTTTCTTAGTTCGGTGAGGTTTTTTCCGATGATTTTTCTTAAGTCTTCCATAGCTTTAATGATAGGACTATCAAAAATAATTAGCAATAGAAAAATAAATTTTTCTCTTTTTAGGAGAGTTGGTTTTTTCCTCTATTTTGAAGGTTTTTAAGTGTTCAGTGAAAAATAATTGACACGCGCAATAATATATACGCTTATGCAGAAAGAACGCATGAAAAAAGTAGATAAAAAGAAAGCAAGCGCTTGGATCCAATACGGGATAATTGCGGCCGCAACG
Organism: Caryophanales bacterium UBA7029; assembly: GCA_002494205.1. GTDB lineage: Bacteria > Bacillota_I > Bacilli_A > RFN20 > CAG-826 > Fiminaster. The sequence continues at coordinate 15,089 of DLBE01000057.1, read as the reverse complement.
ATATCGCTAGGTGTCGCTGGCGGAATAATTATGAAAAGAAAATTCGGAGGGGAAGAAATTACCTATTCCGGATTTGATCCCGAAACATTCAAAGCAGATTCTAAAGCCTTATTAAAAGAATATGAGGCTAACCCAAAAAAGGACTTCACTGCACCAGAACTTGTAAATATTGCTCAAGAGAAGTACAGAAACTGCGAGAACTGTTATTCAATCCAAGTTGGTTTAGCAAAGACTGTTGTCGATCAATCAATTCGTAACTTCCAAATTAAAAAAGGAGACAAATGGTTTGAAGAGTCGATATCAAAATCGAAAATGGTTGCTGTCGGAAACCGCTACTACCAAGAAAAAGATGGTGTTTCGTTCTACAAAGGTGATGCTACATCAGAAGAATCAGCTACATTTACAAAAGATAATGTAACTAATTACAAACCTAATGACTTCAAAAAAGACTGGGGCAAAACTCTTGATGAGATATTCATCTACATAATCTCAAATAAGACTGTAAACCTCAGCGAATGTAAGACGGAGAAAAAAGGATCAAATATAAGAGTCACATTAAGCTTAGATCCTGCAATTGCTACGTATTACTACAAGATTCAAATGAAGACTATGTCAAATCTTGCAGGTCTACCAACATTTGAATACGTCAAACAAATTTATACTTTTGATGCCAAGATGACACTCCTACATTGCAAAACAGAGGAAAAGTATAAAGCCTCTATGCTAGGCGTGACCGCGGAGATAACTAATTATATTGATACTTATTATCACGCGGACAAAAGCATCAAAATCCCGGATTTAAATCAAAAAGTGAGTTATTCACTGGAAGGAGAGAAGAAATATGAGTAGAAAACTTAAAAAATTAGTATTCAGAACTACTGCAGGCATCTTATTCTTTGCTACATCATGTGCTGCAGGTTATATGCTCACCCCAATGAGAAAAAGAAACATTAAGTTAAATTATAATTTACCTGATGATGTTATTGAAAACTCTGATGTGCCAGAAAACTTTATGAGATTCGTATCTAGACTTAATGAAGACACAGGTATTTTAGATGACACAGTTAATAACGAAAACACCTACTATGGTTTTAATTTCGAATTCGATGATTTTTCAGTTTCTTTTAAGAAAGATGAATATTCTGCTGAAAATGTTATTGGAATTAACGGAAATTTAGACTTAATGTTAAGAACAATCAAAAATATCTCATTTAACTTAGATGTAGATGTCGATTATAACGGCAAGCACTTGCCACTTGAAGTTGGCTATGTTGATAAAACAGCTTATTTTGGTCTTAAGGATTTAAGAGTTAAAGTTGGTTCAACATCTTTAGATGAACTTCTTGGAAACCAAGATAAAGAAATTGATTCTCTTTTATATCAATTATTTATGGCTTCTAAAGAAGAAGGCGGCATTGGATTTGACTTTGAAAAGTGGATTGATGATACCTTTAATAATCTTATTGATTCAACTTTAGGGGATTTACTATCTGGCTTTAATCTTTCAGATATGTCATCACTTTCTTTAAAACCTCTTGCAGATGGTGAAGAAGGCTTTGGAATCAAAGTTGCAGAAAAAGAAATCACTGATGGCATTGAATTTACTCTTGATCTTCAAATTAGAAATGAATCAATGGATAACGAATTTAGAATTGTTTTAGACGTTGACCAAGATTATAGACTTACCCGCGTTGATTTAGGCGAAATTACCTTTGGTAACGTAGCGATTAAAGGCGCCATCAATATCGATGCAATTCCTGATTACCACATCGTCGCTCCAGACTCAGAAAATTACACTCATGGAGTTAGAAGAGACTATGTTGAAATTATTAACTACAAAGGTTGGTTACAAAAACTCGCTAATTTCTTAGACGAAGATAATCAAAAATTTGGTTTTGATTTCGCTTTAGATTTAGACGAACTTAATGGAGAAGATACAGCAGACTTTGCAGGCCTTGTTGGTTCGCTTAACGCTGATTTCTCTGAGTTAATTGACTTAAGTGGATACAAAATGGAACCTGCAACTCGCTCAAGAGGTCTCTTAGGCGATGTTGCTAACAAAGTTAGAAGTTCTGTTTCTTTAGGATTAGACCTCAAAATTTTAGATAAAAACGAAGAAGAAATTTCTAACTTATCCGTTTCATATGTAGGCGGTGAGGGTTATTTAAAACTCAACGAAACAGAAGATAATGTCGGTCAAAAACGTTCAGTTATCAAATCAAAGATTGATACCGAAACAATGAACTGGATTATTGATGAACTTCCAGGAATGATCGCAAATATGTCAGGAGAAGGAACAGATTCAGACGCAATTGGAGAATTATTCTCATTTATTACTGATTCATCATTTGTTTCCGCTGTTAAAGGCGGAGATTATTCTGTTATCTTGAATTTACTTAAAGATGTCAGAAACGATGAAAATGCTATTTCTTTTGATTTAGATTTATCTTCAATGGGATTAGGAGAAAATGCCGAAGTTTCATTAGCTCTTGATTCAAGACTTGGTGCACAAAACAAAGTTTTAAATCTTGGTGTCAAGGACATTGAAATGGGCAATTTCGTTCTTAATGCAGCCTTAAATTCTAATGAATTTTCACCAATTATTGTGGATGAAGTTGAATCATATGATTCAATGAGCTATCTTCCAACAGTTTTTGACCAAGTATCGACAATTGTAGAAGAAAAGAAGACCGGTTTTACTGTTCAAGGTTCTATTTTAGATGAAGATGGTGTCGGAATTACATTAGATGGCAAAGGTCAACTAGACCTTGACCAAAAATATGGTTTCGGTGATTTAACCCTCAACCAATACAAATACAAAGGTGCTGGTTTGTATTACTCGCACAAACTTGCAATCGATGTTGATAACACAACATCTGATTATACCGCTAATAACGCTCATTTCGTTTATGGCGAAAAAACTGGTAAAAATATTAAAGGTAAAATTACCATTCAATCTGTTTTAGACATCATTGATGTAGCAAAACAATTTTTGAATGATAACAAAGAAAATCCTAAATTTACTAAGTTTATTGAGCCAATTACCAAAATGATGGCAATGGGTGAATTCACAAATATTCTTAATGAAAAAGATTATTTAAGACTCCTCAAAAATGACATCATTAAGTCCGCTAAAAAGAATGGCGACCAACTCGATTTAACTATTGGTGGAATCTTATTTGATTTAGAACACGACATGACCATACGTGTTAACTTAAAAAATAATAAGATTGATTCATTAGAATTACTCAATTTTGAATTGTCTGGCGAAAAACTTTTAAATATTAAAGTTGCTTTAGCAGCCTTTGATCCTAGTAGAGAATCTTCAGTTGATAAATCAAATATGAATTCATTCATGGATTTATCCACTATTTCTTTACTCCTCAAGTTTGGTATTAACACCACAAAGAACAACTATTATCACTTAAATGCTCATATCAACTTAGACTTAGGTTTAGGTTCATTATTAAGCGATATCTTTAGCTTCGACTTAGAAGTTTACATTGTTGTCCAGGATTCTTATTGCAAAATCTATGGCGTTATTGAAGATGCAAAGATTTCTATAATTGCGCAAAGATATGGTCTTACTACCGCTTCACTTAAGTCAGAACTTACTTTTGAAACTTATAGCGAAGATGATCCAAATAGAGAAGATGGAGTAGGAGGCTATTTCCACTTCAAGACAACTGAGACAAAAACTATCTCAGGTAGACAAGTAATCGAACACTACAAGACAACAAGCAAGAATCTTTTACAAAGCGAAAATATCGTTAAGTATTTACTTAGAGATATGCTTTACATGAGAGATAAGATTGTGGATGCTATTGGTGGTATTGATTTAAGTAGCGATGAGCAAAAACCAGCAAGCGATTACACCAACACATTTACAAGCACTGGTTACAGTTATAATGATAGCCAGAAGAAATGGTCTATCGGCCTTAATCTTGATGTTTTAACAGGCGTTGATGCTCTTAAAGAACTTGAAATTGATATTTATGGAAATAATAACGAAAAATTCTCCAAATTAGCAGGTTCTTTAAACATTCAAGCATTCAAACTTGGAAGCTTATCAAGCAAGATTTCTGTTGGTTTTAGTGTAACTCTCGAAGACGTTAATGAATCTGTTAGAGATTGGTCAAGTTCAATCCAAAGCAAATTCGACAAGATTAATAACGTCCAATTTAGTTCGAGCTACTTAAATAATCCAACTAGTTATTTACAAAAATAATTAACTTGTTAATTATGGAAAGAGCGGATACAAAATCCGCTCTTTTTATTCGATATCACCAATTCTTGTTATTGCCGCGTGTTTGTCAGCATCTGTGGGGCTATATAAAACTAGTTTCTTGCCGTGTTCGTTTACTTTGCTATAGCCAACAACTTTATCGACCGTCATATTTGTAGCATCTGCAGGCGAACGATAACTAAATGATGATTCAAAATTAGCTAATGCTACTGTTTCATAACAATTATCAAGTGTTGCGGTAGAGTTCGCTCTTCCAATAAGCCCGCCAATTACGTATTTGTAAGGTTCTTCTTCAGGGGTTGCTGTTGAGCCATAAACTAAAGCTTCCTCAATATTTACTGTATTTGTAGCAATCTGGATTCTTGCGCAATGTTCTTCGCTTGATTCAATATCTCCAATAAGCCCGCCAGCACAGCGATTTACAATTATATTTCCGCTTGAAGTATTTTCTGAAAGGTAAGTGCTTTGTCTTGGTTCAATTGTTCCAATAATGCCACCAACACATTGTGCAGCATTTAATTCTCCTGCATTAATACATCTATTAAATTCACCGCCATAGGAGAAACCAACAATTCCGCCTAATGATGATGCTAATTTATATGGGGTTTCATCGGAAATTCCTTGGATTTTCCCATAATTTTCACAATTTGTTGCTTTAAATTCTGATAAGTCGAAGTCAGAATATCCAAACCCTACAATTCCGCCTATCGAATGTTGATATTCTTCAGGAAAATATGTATCTGAAACTTCTGGGAAATCAGATTTGACTGTAATTACATCAACATAGTTTTTGCAAACAACGAACGAGGTTCCGTTACCCGCAATACCACCAACATAACTTTCGCCTTTTATGAAATTGTCTTTATTTTCGTTAAGCTGTGATTTACATTTCACAAATGAAACTTGCTTAATTTCATCGCCTTGAGAATAAGCTTTATCAATTGAAAAATCTTTTGTATAACCCACGATACCACCAACATAATTTTCGCCAATTACACTTCCAATGTTCGTACATGAGGTGAAATCTGTTTCAGTAAGATCGCAAATGCCGGTTCCGGCAATTCCACCAACATTGTTCTTTCCTTCAATAACGCCATAATTGGTGGATTTGGCTATAGTTATTTTAGGATATTTGCTTCCTCTAAAATCAACAAATGGATGATGTTCACCAATGAGCCCACCAACACAGTCAGACTGTTCCCCATAAACGCTTCCGTAGTTTTCGTTTCCTGAGAATGTGTCTTCTCTAGCTTCGTATCTAAAATAATTAAAATAAGTTCCGCAAACACCGCCGATACCATTACCTACTATAGGTGAGGAAATGTCGCCATAATTTATACATGAGGTGATATCTGTATTTTTTGCGTACCCTACAATTCCACCGACACTCTCTATTCCTTTAATTTTTGCGTTATTAACACAATTAGTTATATTGGCATTTTCAGCATAACCAACAATGCCGCCAACTTGATAGTCAACTCCGTCACCGACAGCAACTTCATTCGTAACTTTAATATTTTTAAATATTGCAGCATTCTCTACTTTACCAACAAGTGCGCCAGCATAGTTACCACGCACTGAAGCGTTCATAATGGTTAAGTCAGAAAAAATGCAATTGTCTGCTTTTGCAAATAATCCAGCATAATTTGTAACACTAATATTGAAGTTTTTGAGCCTATGTTTGTTTCCAATTAATTCGACATCTTTAATTTGATACTGGACGTTTGCATTCTTAAAATCTAAGTCGACGTTTAAAGAGTATCTAGCTGGTGTTTTTGAGGCACTGCTATTGATAGGATTATCGCTAACCATCTTCTCAAAATCAGCCATAGAGTTGATGTCTTTAGCAGGAGCAACATACGGTTTAGAACTACCACCACCAGATTCGCAGCCTGAAAGAGCAGCAACAATTAATGGAACGAATAACAAGTAACTCTTTTTCATAATTTTAAATAAGTAAAACTTATGCTTATATTATATACACGTGTCAAACTTTGGTAATAATAAATGTTGAAAATTCATATAAATTTTCAGGAAATTTCTATATATTTGTTCCTTATTAGCTTAATAAACTGAAATGGGTAGTTCACAAAAAACGATTGACGTTTTCTGAAGATATAAAGAAAAAGTCACAAAGTGACTTCTTCTGTTTTTGTTTTCTTCGCTTATTATAGTGTAAATGTCCTATTTTCGCCTTGAGTTCCAGTTGTGGTTGATAATTGAACTACAATCGTTTCAAGTTCGGAATCGTATGTTCCTATTCTAGTTGCACCAATGCTTTGACTTGCAAATAAGCTAAACTTAGTGAAATCTGAGAATTCATCACATCTTGTTAATGTGAATGTAATCTGATCACCGTTAATTACATATGTAAAATATTGATACCTTATTTTGGCAGCACGTTGGAAAATGTAAGTTCCGCTACCGTCTTCGCAAAGATTAAGTTTCAAAATAAAATCATCTCCATACAGTTTAAATGAACAAGTGTAATTAACATTTGATGCGACATGAATAGTGTAATATTTGTAGAAAGTTCCGTCATCGCATGTATAAGTAACAGTAACTGTTTGGTTTCCGCCTTTTGACATATCATAACCAGTAAATGTCACATCAGATTCAGCTAATGATGTACTACTTCCACTAGATAATTCAGCATCAATAGATCCGCCAAAGGCGAATGTGTCACCTACAGTAAAATCGGTTTGATATCCACTAATTGATAAACCAACAACATGAGGAATATCGGATTCATCTTTTTCTGCAGAAATATTGAACCAAACTTCTATAAAACCGCTATAGTCAGATGCTGAATATTTGCTTAAATCAGTGAGAATAATTGTTGCAGTAGATTTATATCTGGTTATGTTTCCATAACTTCTCATATTTCCAACGAATGCTGATTCATCAGTAAATCCATAAGTTGGTTTTTTGATTGCTGTTACGTATTCATTTAATGCAGAAATTGCATTATCGTAACCATCAATATAAATACGGAATGTTGATGTGTAAAGTTCATAGTTGTGTTGGGAAACATTCTTAGAATCTGTTGAATCAACAAATTTGGTAACAGGCGTTGATGGTGAAATTGAAAATTGTGGAACAAAATTTGTATAACCTTTTGTTGAGAAATATTCGTTCAATAATTGAACAGTATTAATTTCCATGTTTGTGATTGTCGCATAGAATGTCGCTTGGAAAATTCCGTTTGGATATCTACGTGAAACAATTCCGAAACTTGTGGTCTCAGATGGACTTAAGTAACTCATTTCAACAACATAGGTTGTTTGAGTCATTTTCTCATTATCAATATCAACACGCTTATAAATTGTTTTTTCGCTTGTTGAATAATCAGTAAATAATTCATTCTCTACAAGTTGAGTGCCATAGGCAGAGCGTTTATCGTTAGAACCAAAATCTTGCACTAAAATTTTGTATTTTCCATCATCCTTATCGAGGTTCTCAAACACATCTAATGAATAAGATAAACCAGAAATAAATATCGGATAAGTTCCAGCATATCTTGTTCCAAACAATTCTTTTTGTTCATCTGTCCACTGTGTTGGAGTGCTATAAGTTGTGGTTGGATTTTCAAGATATTGTTCTAGTTTTGCATTCGACGTTGTTCCAACACAGCTAAACTCAAATGTTGAATTAATTCTAACTTCTACATCAACCCCTCCATCACTTGTCCAATAAGTAAAGATTGAATGCAATGTAGCTTTATCTTTATCGCTGTTTACTTTGTAATAAACTTCTTGAGGTCTAGAAATTAATTCTGGGTAATCCCAAATAAAGTTTGCTATAACCGCCATAACATCTGCATTTGTAGATTTAAATTTAGAAACATTTGTTGTGTCTTGTGTAAATGTTCCTAAAAAGAGATTTTCACCAACTAAGTCAGTTAAGTCTGTAATGCCAGCATCTGTTCTTGTCGAATAAAACCCATCAGGAAGCACATTGTTTCCATAATAATCAAAGTTTACAAAACCTTGGTTCTTTTGCGAAATTATGCCTTCTTTGCCACCTAGCGAGGAATACTCGTTATTGTGATAGAAGATTTTATTATTAATCATTACGTATTCATCATCATAGACGGTTTCAGGATCATCCTCATAACCTTCTAGATATGAATGAATTGTCATCGTGTAATTATGGCCACTTGTTACAGATGATTTTAAACTATTAAATGCTGTGGCATATTGTTGAGATTCACTTGGGTCTGGTGTTGGTTCGTTTTCTTCCCAAATTGCAAATAAAGTAATGTTTTTCTTAATATTTTTAATAATGTCACCAACTTCATATGTCTTTCCTGTCGCACTATTTAAAGCCCATTTTTGGAAAGTGCGGTCTTCAAAAGTGAACTTACAACGAGGTGCCACAAATGTTGAACCAGAAGTTGCCATTTTACTCATTTTTCCTTGTCCGCCGTTCGCGTTAAAAGAAACTGAATAATTAGTTACTGTTGGTGTTGGATCGTCCTTGCTAGGAAAGAGTGAACATCCTGAAATAAGGAATGGAAATAGTAGAAATATTGCGGTTTTTCCGTATTTTTTCATAAAATTCCTCCTTATTTTGTAAATGTTCTTTTGTTTGTGGTGTCCCACGCAGTATAGGTATTAACAGTAATCTCTGTGCTGCTCACTATCACACCGGTTTTATTTGGTTTTGGTGAACTTCCTCCTGCAAACAATCTATAACTTCCAAAACTCGTGTTGTCACCAGAAACATAAGTAAATGTTATGGATGAGCCAGAAATCTCGTATGTAAAAGAGATTATATTATCCATATAAGTGTAAGTTCCTTGTGTTGCGCTAGTAAACTCAAATGAAGAGGATGTTCCTGTATAAGTTCCGCTTAAACCAGATGCAGCATCTTCTACTTCAATTTCATAAGATGCTGTTTTTGTTACTCCACCTTCGGTATAAGAAACAGTTACAGTCTTTGTACCTACACTAGACATATCAGGACTTGAAATGTTAGTTGGTGAAACTATTGCGTGTGTGAAATCTGAATAATTTGCTGTAACGACGATTCCTTCTGATATAAATGTTTCTCCAATAGTAAATTCTGTTTTGGCTCCTGATTCATCAACTGAAATGCTTTCGAGCGTCACCTCTTGAGGAGGGTTGTTAATGCAAGAATAATTTAAAACGAGTGATGATATTGCAATCGTTTGATATTCAGATGCGCTCGAACCTGTTAACTTTAAAGAACGAACTTTATAACCAAGATTAGTCGCATCAAACGTTGCACTACCTCTTGCAGGAACACTAATGCTTTCATATGTCTCTTGACCATTAAAATAAAAACGAACAGTTCTCTCAGCAGTTGATACTGATGAAATTGTCAAAGAATTAATAGATTGAAATTGATTAGTAGAAACGCCATATTCTGAGTTAATTACTAAAGCTGAGTCTGCGTAAATGTTGCCTAAATTCGATGAAGATTCAATAGATGTTACTGAATTCGTTACCGAAACTGTAACCCCGTTTCCTTGAGAAGTTTTGAAATTTAACGAGTTATCGTAATGGCCGCTATAAGTTGCGTTAGCTTTTGCTGAGTAAGAAACGGCATTATCTTTTGTTAATGTAAGTGAAAGCTCAGTATCAGTGGCTCTCATAGACGGGATTGTGGAAAGCGGCATCGTTGCTGTTGCTGCAATAATTGTGCCTACCATAGTGACCGCAGACAATATGGTTAATAAGGCAAATTTTTTACGGTGATTTGTCATAATAATTACCTCCTTTAGTGAGATTGTTCGCAAACAATCCCATTAAATTTTTAATAATTTAACACTAAATAAAAAATATATGCAAACATTTTTTCTAAAAATTATATCGATGAGTGCTAATATTTTTGCTATTTTTATTCCGAATATAAAATTCAAAAATAAGTGATTATTTTAAAAGCTTCATTTGATAGTTAATAAAAAAGAAAAGTCACATAGTGACTTATCTTTGTAAACTAATTTTTTGTAACCGTTATTGTCGCGGTTCCATTGCTTATTTCGTCAACTGTAAATGACCATCCTAAAGGTTGACCATTATTCATATTTAACCCATTTACGAATTGTGAAGAATGGTTAGAAACATCGAATGTCATATCTTCAACAAACATGTTTTCATAGGTTAAATCACCTGATCCATCATCGCTTCTAATGAGCTCTAAGATATTGTAATCTGCGTAATCAGTGCCTAAGACAGAGATTGCATCTTTATTATCTTTTTCAGAGTCATAATATGTATTTGATATTGCTTGATAAACATAACCCTTTCTTGGGTTAGATGTAAGAGAGGTTGACCAACTATATCCATTCCAATAAGTAAGTCTAGCGTCAACATGCCACACTCTAATTCCGTATTCTTCTGGCCCAATTGGATAACGTCCTAAATAACAATGATCACTATCAAATTTGTTAAGTCCCGTTGGACTATAAAGTTCAACAAGTAAATATTCATCAAATGGAGAATCTATTGAGTGATTTGCGAGTAAAATCACATCATGAGAAGATTGGAAATCATTAATTTCATATGTCGTTGTCTCAGTAGGAATATAAGGTTCTCCCCAACCATACGCTAAAACGGAATATGGATCATGACCACCAACGTTATTATCTTGCATTGAAAATCCTGCTGCTGGGCTATATTGACCACTATAGTCGTAATAGTCTGGTAAACCTAAAACATGTCCGAATTCATGAATAAAACAATGTGAGTCGATATTGCAATAATCAGTATCTCCTCTTCCATAGGAAGATTTGCCTGTCTTTGCTTCTGCGTGACTACCTTCAGCATACATAAAGTCATATGAACCCCAGAAATAAACATTCATTGCTGGTTTTGTCTTATTTGGACTTGCCATTGTCCAAGAACAATAAGCCCAAAGATTGTTCATATCCTCGTAGCCTAAATTAAAACAATCTGGTGCTGCATAAACAAATATTACTCCATCTAAATATCCGTCACCGTTGGTGTCGTAATTAGTTCTTTTATCTGAACTATGAGTTGAGAAATAATCTGAAAGTGCCTTAGAGCCAATAGTTTCACTTCCTCCATCAATGTAGTCTAAATAACTATCATTTGTCTCATACCAGTCTGCAACAGTACCTTTTATATTAAGTTTTCCAAAGGATTCTTCATGATAGAAGGTTTTAACACTTCTCCACCCTGTTTCTTCGTTTGTACCAATAATAGTTTTTCTAATATCGTCTCTAACTTCTTCTTTTTTTGATTCTTTAATAAATTCTGTAGAATCTGAAAACCAAATAGGAAGAATTAAAAGTTTAGGTTCACCTTCAAGAGGGCAGTTATCAAAAGGATATGCGTTATAAGCACTATAATCGTCATATGTGTATCTTAGTCTTGTTTTTCCTGCAGCAGAGACAATAACTTTAGTTTCGCCTTTAAAAGTGTTTCCTCTTTCTGTCTTCACCACGACACTTATAGAAGTTTGACCAATTGCAACACCTTTAACCTTGTTATTTTCGATAATTGCAACGCTTGTGTCGTTAGAAATATAGGACACTGTTTTAATAACAACATCCTTTGAAAAAGGAGTTACTCTAATTTCTTCGACATCTCCAACCGAAAGATATAAAACATCAGAAATATCAACGTTTTCTTTAGGTTTTTCACTTTCTTTTTCTTCAGTTGGATTAAAAAGATTCTTAAAAAAGTCAATAAAAGCACATCCGCTTAATAATAAGGCGGATATTGGAAGTAGAGTTAGAAATCTAAATCTCTTTTTCATCGCTAGAATTATAGCACTATTATTTAAATTAAATAAAAGAATAATAAAAAAGAGTTCAACTGTGAGCTGAACCCTTCGAGCCATTAATTGTTGTTTGTTTATTTATTAACAATCCATGTTTTGCCACAGCTTTTGCAAGTATTGGTCCACCATTCAGCAATTGAATTTTCGTTATATCTAGTACTAATATCTTTGCTTCCACATACTGGGCAAGTAAAATCTGGAGTGCTTGTGCAAACACCACCACTTACTGCTGCAAGTTGTTCATCATTTAATTCGATGCCTTCTTGCTTAGCATAAGCTAATAATTCTTCTTGGTTTTTGCATGCTTTTGCCTTAGCAATTTGTTCTTCGGTTAATCCTTTAAGTAATTCTTTTTTCATGTTTTTGTCCCCTTGGCTAAATATAGATTAACATATCATCATTCACAAAAGTGTCACAGAATAAAAAACTTAATCTAATCAATGCAGTTTTTATGGAAGCATGTGTCCGGAAATCTCTGTGACTTTAAGATCGTATACATTAACACCAGTGATTTCGAATTTCTCTTTTGGTGTAAATACACCTTCTAAGTAGTCCATCATGCTAGAACCTGATTCACTTTTTCCGCCTTCCTTATAAGTAAAAGCGACACCTTTATATTCATATGCTTCGGTATAATAGCTACTTACGAAATATTTAACTTTAATATCACATTTTCCTTTAATGTCTGGTGAGAAAAGTTTTCCTTTTCCGCTATTAGGGTAAATATGGAATGTTACTTTTCCTTTAATGTAATTTCCGTTCATTTCCCCTTCTTTAAGAGATGCTAAATATTCATTAGCATTTTTCAAAGTTAGCTCTGCTCCTTTTGCGTTGTTAACACAACCAGCAATCAAAAGTGCTGAGCTAAGTAAGACGAATGGTTTAATAAGTTTCATTTTAATAACTCCTCTTTTAAAACTTAATTTTATAAATCAGAGTGTTTGGAACCTTTCCAAGAATATCCACATTCACAATTAAATTCATAGACAAGACCATAATATGATTTACGACCAACATAACGGCCTTGAACTGATCTACCACATTTTGGGCAAGTTTTTGAAAGATCTGGTGCATCTGTAGAAAGACATCCACCGCCACTTACTGCACTTAATTGTTCGTCGGTTAAGGCATAGCCTTCTTCTTTCGCTAATGCGAGTAATTCTTGAGAATTTTTGCATTCTTTAACTCTTTTAATTTGTTCTTCGGTTAAACCTTCTAATAATTCTTTGTTCATAATAAAAGTTCTCCTTCGTTATTTTTATCTTATCAAAATAAGTGTCACAAAAGTGCCACATTAATTAAAAAACTTAGGTAACCACATATTTAGCTCACTAATAATATATTCTTTAGAATAATTATATTGTGCTTGAAACGGCAATAAAAAGGAACCTTCAAACTTCTTATTAATATCAATCTTTTGGGAAAGTTTTATTAGTGGGAGATTGAGTTTCTTTTTTACTTCATTTTTATATGAAAGTAGTAAGTTCAAATAATACTTTATAAGTTCAGTGTTAATGAAACTATCTTCCAAGACTGAGAATGAATATAAATCAACTAAATGCTTGTATTCCGGAATTTCAATAGAAAACATTGCGATTATTTTCTCTGCAATTTGAAATTCTAGAGGCACTCCTTTAAAGGTGTGATCGTCGAGTTTATATACATTTCCCTTAATTTTATTAAAAATAAGGAATCTTCTACCCTCAATATGAATAATTTCTTCGTTTATTTTTACAAAACACGAGAACGACTCTTCGGTTGTGCTATTTGAAAGAGGAAAGAAAAGAAAACGAACAACATCGAATTCTTTTCTGAATATTTCTTCTATCTTTTTAAAATCACAGTCAAAAATTATGTCTATATCTTTTGTTTCTCTTGCGTGCTCTTTAAGAGTGGCATTACAAATAAGGCCGCCAATAATTAGAAAAGGAAAATCTAGTATATTTAGCTTCTCAAGCGCTATTCCTAGATTTTTATTAATTCTGCTTTCCATTGTAAATTATCCTAAACAACTTAATTATATTAATTCGTCGAAAAAGCATATTTTATAGGATCTTCCAATATCCGAATCTTTTACCATTAATCCTTTTAATCTTGCCTGCTTCTTTTAAGCTAGCAATGATACTTTTTATTGTCCTGGGTGAAACACTGCTTTTCTCCGATAGTTCTTTTACGCTAATTTGTGGGTTTTTCTCAATAAGTTCTATAATTCTCGTTTCTCTACTAGGTTTTGTTTCTTGTTTATCAATTATTATGCGTAAATCCCTGTTTCTTAAAGTGTTTTTCTCGCCAAGAATAAGGTTCCTTAGAAATAGAATAAGAAATGACTTGTCGCTTTCAATGCCTTTTTGTATAAAACGGAAGTTTGCTCTTACAAGTGAATTTCTAAAATACCAAGCATTTTTCGCAAAAACATCGTTTGTAACATCGTAACCTAAACTTCTTAGATATTTTATGAAAAACACTGCGGTTGTCCTGGTGTTTCCTTCTCTAAAAGGATGGATTTGCCAAAGATTTGCTATAAATGTTGCTAAATGTTCAATAATCTCGTCTGTTGATAGTCCAGTGTATTTAAATTTTCTTTCTACATCAAAGTCATATTCAAGCGTCGATTGAAGTTCAACATAATCGCCATAAACGACTGATCTATTATCAAGTACCCATTCTCTTTTAATAAAATTGTAATCTCTTAACGTTCCAGCATGAGTAAAAACGTCCTCAAACAATCGCTTGTGAATACTAATTAATTGTCCAACTGTAAACACAAAGGAATCATCTGAAATAATTTGAGCAATTCTATTTGAAACAATATCTGCTTCAATTGTTCTTTCGTTTTCTCCTTGTTTGCTCTCATAGTACGAGTTAACTAGATCATCTAATTGTTCAAGAGATATCTCACCTTTTACATATCTATCTGCTTCACACAAAAAATAGGATGAATTTTTTAAACCATCGACGTCCTGAAGTCCAATCCCTGTTTCAATTAAATATTTGTTAGAGTACTTCTTTTCCATAAGGAAATATTATCATAAAAAATTCCAAAGGGCAATTCCAAAGTGCAAAATCACTA
>DLBE01000008.1 GCA_002494205.1 Caryophanales bacterium UBA7029 | reverse complement strand
TGGAAAAATTGGTAGCGATGATACAGTTGAGGTTATTAAGAAAAACTACATTGAAGGTTTCAAAGATACCAACACAACAGGAAAGTTCACTTTCCAAATACCTGAAGAAGATATTAATTCAGTATTAAATAAAGCATCTAAATCTATTAATAATAAATATGTGGAGCAAATCTATTATGGAAGAGGAGACAAAAATCACCATTACTTCTATATTGATTTAAATTTACCAGTCATTACTTCAAGAGTTGTTATCGACACAGTAGCAAAAGCAACAGATGATTTAGAAATTAAACTTTCAATTGAAAAAATCACTCTTGGTAAAATCAATGCTTATAGCTTTATTAAAGACAAAGGAATATTAACTTCATCTTTATTTGATGGTTTCTTTAAGAGCAGCAATGTGCCAATAACTTTCAACGAAAAAAATAACACTTTTACAGTAAAACCACTGGGATTTATTGATAATTTTCCAAAAGTTAGCACCATTTCAACCACCTTCTTTAAGCTTGCGAAAGAGATAGGCTCACCAGTAATCAAAATTGAGCCTTCTATACTTGGCTTTACTTTAGATTTCTCGAAATTTAGAAGTTCTTCTTCGTTAACTCAACACGATTATAGCGGAGAAGTTATTCCTAATTTCTATGATGAATTAGATGTTTCATTAGAGAACGCACCATCAGTGCTTGTAGATTCAGATCCAAAAACAATTTTCTCCATTTCTGAAAATGACTTTAATATCGCGTTTTCTAAATCAATTCCATCAGCAATGAAGGAAGTTGTAACATCAAAACTTACAAAAAATAAAGTAACAAACTCATTAGTTAACATTCAAACCAACTTTATTGATGATGAGGATATGACACTCAGTCTTGTATATTCATTTAACGGTTACCTTGTTGATGCTGTTGTTCCATTAACGTTTGTTAACACATACGAATTCGAAGCCTATTTCGAATTTCAATATGACATAAAGGTCGGTAAGTATTTACAAGAAGATATCGAAAATGAATACGTTCAATTCTTTATCAATAATTTGGGGGCTGCTTTAGGAGCATACGGCGCTACAAGCTCTTTATTCGAATTTGACACTGATGCTTTATTCATTTCATTCGCCGATTTCTCTAGTTATCAAAACGAAGTTCGAGATGCTTCAAAAAAAATCACGCTAGATAGCGAGCAAATTAGTTTCGTTCTTCAAAAAATATAAAGAAAAAACCGACAATTTCGCCGGTTTTTCCTTACTTTTTCTGAATTTTATTGTTCGCTAAACATTGCTGTTGATAAGTATCTTTCACCTGTATCAGGCAATAAAACAACGATTGTTTTGCCTTTGTTTTCAGGTCTTAAAGCTAACTTAATTCCTGCTGCAATAGAAGCACCACTAGAAATACCAACTAACAAACCTTCAGTTCTTGCTGATTCTCTGCCTTTTTCAAAAGCCTCTTCATTAGCGATGGTAATAATCTCATCATAAATGTTTGTGTCGAGCGTTTGAGGTACAAACCCTGCACCAATTCCTTGTATCTTGTGTGGCCCAGGTGTTCCTTTTGACAAAACAGGAGATGTTTCAGGTTCAACAGTAACAACTTTTACGCTTGGTTTATGTTCTTTTAAATACTTTCCAACGCCAGAAAGAGTTCCACCTGTTCCAACACCTGCTACAAAAATATCTATTTTGCCTTCTAAATCTTCGAATATTTCTGGTCCAGTAGTCAAATAGTGAACCCTTGGATTTGCCATGTTTGTAAATTGGGATGGAATGAATGAATTAGGTGTTTTTTCCGCGATTTCCTGGGCTTTTTCGATTGCGCCCTTCATTCCTTTTGCGCCTTCAGTAAGCACAAGTTCGGCTCCATAAGCCTTTAAAAGGTTTCTTCTTTCAATAGACATGGTTTCAGGCATTGTAAGGATAATTCTCATACCCTTGCTCGCTGCCACCATTGCTAAACCAATTCCTGTGTTTCCGCTTGTTGGTTCAACTATTACAGTGTCCTTATTGATTAATCCTTTTGATTCAGCGTCTTCGATCATTGCTTTTGCAATTCTGTCTTTAACGCTTCCACCAGGATTAAAATATTCAACCTTTGCAATAAGCTTTGCTTCGAGTTTATACTTTTTCTCAATATTAACTAACTCCATTAATGGAGTTCCACCGACTAAATCAATTATTTTTTCAAAAACTTTCATAATTTTAATTCCTTCCATATTTTTGAAATTTAGTTTATTCTATCACTGCATGTAATCAGCTCAAAATTACATGATAAAAATTTTTTTGGAGAATAGTTATGAGAAAAGATTTTGGATGTAAAACTTGGATCCTTCCACAACCAGTACTTATTATTGGTACTTTTGATAAAGACGGAAACCCTAATGCAATGAATGCTGCATGGGGCGGAATGTATGATTACGATAAAGTTGTAATTGCTCTTTCCAAACACAAAACAACTGAAAATTTGAAGGTAAGCAAAGCTTTTTCACTTGCTTTCGCCACAAAATCAACTGTTGAAGCAGCAGATTATATTGGTATAGTCTCTCAAAATAAGGAAAAAGATAAAATCAAAAAAGCCGGTTTAACTTTTACAAAATCAAATAAAGTTAACGCACCGCTTTTTGATCAATTTCCTTTAGCACTTGAATGTGAAGTCGATTCATTTAATGAAGATGAAGGTGTCTTAATCGGTAAAATTATTAACGCGAGCGTTGATGAAAAATACATTAAAGATGGAAAAGTAGATACCGAGGCTCTTGAAATTATCGCTTTCGATCCAATTAATGCAAAATATAGACTCGTTGGCAAAGAAGTTGCTGACGCCTTCAAAGTTGGTTTTAAACTTAAATAAATTATTTAACTTTTTATGATAACTGGGTCTCTTTTGAGACCTTTTATTTTGAAATTTAACAATATCTTATTTATTTTTACCTATTAATAGGTATAAAATACATATTGAGGTATTTCGTATGCAAAAGAAGTTACTAGAAATAAGAAATCTCAAAAAATACTATGGCAAAGGCGATTCACTTGTGAAAGCCTTAGATGATGTCTCCTTTGATGTTTATAAAGGAGAAATGCTTGTGTTATTAGGAAATTCTGGATGTGGTAAATCCACATTATTAAATATTATTGGCGGTATGGATTCTCCAACTGAAGGTCATGTTCTTTTAAGCGGAGAAGATATAACTAGTTTAAAAGACAAAGCTTTAACAAAATATAGAAAAGAAAAGATTGGCTTTATCTTTCAGTTTTATAACTTGCTTCCAGACTTAACCGCATTAGAAAACGTTAGAATGTCCTTATCTCATAGAGATAAAGAACATTTAAGTGAGAAGACACTTGAGCTCGTTGGTTTAGGAAATCAAAAAATGAACCAATACCCATCCCAAATGTCAGGTGGTGAACAACAAAGAGTTTCTATCGCTAGAGCGTTAGTCAAAAAAGCTGACATTATTTTATGTGATGAACCTACCGGAGCTTTAGATGATAAAACTGGTAGAAAAATACTAGAATTACTACAAGATTTATCAAGAAAACACGGTCAAACTTTAGTTATTGTTACACATACAACACCTATTGCAGATATGGCTAACCGTGTTATTACCTTAAGAGACGGTAAGATTCAAAAAGAAAGAGTTAACGAACATCCTAAAGATGCTAAAGACATTGTTTGGTAGTTTAAAATGAGATTAGCAAGAACTTTCTTAATTCCATATCTTAAACGCTTTTGGTTAATGCTTTTAAGCGTTGTCTTTGTCGGTGCCTTTGGCTGTGGAATTTTAATTGGCCTTAGAAATGCATATCATTCTTTAGATAAAAACGTTAATACATTACTCAAAGAATGTGATTATCCAGATTTATATGCTCAAACTATTCAAAATGTTGATGCAACATATTTAACATACCTTCCTGATGATTTTAATGAAAAAATGGGTATCAATAAAGCAGAATACCGAGCTACTTATACCACTACATTTTCCAAAGGAAAAAATTCATTCTCTGGACGCTTAATTTCCTATGATGAAAATACATTTTTAAAACAACATGCTGTCGAAGGAAAAATTACAAAAAACAGCGTTCAATTAGAATATTATTTCGCACAAGCTAATAACCTGAAGGTTGGCGATACAATTCAAGTTAAACTTCCGGATGAAAGTGTGGCCAAATTAAAAATCAATGCCACCATCGTTTCTCCAGAAGCATCTGTTGTAAAAGCTGATCCCTATTCAATATCTTCTTCAAGAGATTTTGCATACATTTATGTTCCTAAAACAGTTATCCACGAGCATTCTTCTTTAAAATATTTTAATGAAATCTTGATTGACTTTAAAAAAGGCAAAGAAAAAGATCTTGATCAAACAATTACAGCATTAAAAGAGTATCTTCACGAAAAAGGTGTTCCAGAGATAACAGACGAACAAGTTAAACTTCTCAAATCAAATATTGCTTTTGCGACAACTAAAAATGATTCTGAAGCAATGAAGTTTTATGACGATGCTCTAAGAGGTATCAATATAATAACAATTTCTGCACCTGCAGTTTTCTTCTTGGTCGTATTAGTAGTCACATCTTTATTTGTATTCCAGATAGTCAAACAATGCCGTAAAGATATCGGAAATTTAAGGGCTTTAGGTGAGAAAAAGTCCAGTATTTCCTTAATATTTATTAGTTTAAGCCTTATTATTGGCATATTGTCTTGGGCGATAGGAATTGGCGTTGGTTCGTTATTTACATATATCGCAAATATTGCCTATGGAAGTGCACTTAAGTTGTTCCCTCAACCATTTGTCTTATATCCAGTTCCAATATTGATTTCACTTGGTCTTATTGTGTTTGTTACAGTAGTAACTTCTTTCCTTGCTTCTTTAAATATCGCTCGATATAAACCAGTTGAAGCAATGAAGGCGCTACCTCCAACAAACAATAACACACCATTCTTAACAAGAACTGTATTTAAGAAAGCTCCAATCCCTCTAAAAGTTACTATTTCTCAAACACTTAGAAATATAAATAGATACATTCTTTCCGGAATTTGCTTATTAGCAAGTGGAATGCTTGTATTTATAGCTTTATCTTTAAACGAATCAAAGAACACCATGATGACTCAAACCTTTGAAACTCGTTTAAATTATGATGTTCAAGTTTATTTTGATAACTTACCAGACGATGAATTTATTAAATTGAAGTTCCCAGAGAACGATAAAAATATTGAATCTAAGACTTTAATTAAATATTTGCCAAGCGAAATGGTCAATACCCGCAATAAGAAGAAAGAAACTGGCTTAATTAACGGAGTTAAAAAAGATCAAGATTTAATAAGAATTGTCGATGATTATCAAACTACTATTCCTGTACCTAAAGAAGGAAAAATT
>DLBE01000019.1 GCA_002494205.1 Caryophanales bacterium UBA7029 | reverse complement strand
CGATTCTAATAATGAAAACACTGAAGAAGTAAAGGTAATAAGTGAATTTAAAAATCGTATGACTTCTGTTAATAATCGAGATGATGTATACGCATTTATAAAGGACATTATTACAGAAACAATTAACTATAGAGAAATTGTTAATACTAAGAAGTTTTCAAAACTTATTAATAGAGTTAAGCATGTAATTGAAGAAGAATATGTAAACAGAGATTTTTCGCTTGGATACATTGCAGATAAACTTGCTGTAAATAAATCATATTTAAGTAGATTGTTTTTGCAGGAGACTGGAGAAACTTTCACTGATTATCTTCTTAAGTTCAGACTTAAAAAAGGTGAAGAATTACTTGCGAATACAGACATGACAGTTACTGCGATTTCTCTTGAAATTGGCTATAATGATCCCCATTATTTTAGTTACGTTTATAAGAAGGAGAGGGGTTATACTCCTAGAGATTATAGAATAAAAATGAGGAATGTTGATGAAGAATAAAAAAGGCAAACCTTTAAATAAGAGGCTGCTTGCAATTGCACTTTCGGCATTTGTTCCAATGTGTATTGCACTCGTATTTGCTCTGGGTTCTTTGTCTTATTCATCAAGACAATATTCTAAAACAACTAAGAGTGTAACTTACGCAAACAGCGTTCTTGATTTTGAAGAGAGAATGAATTATAGTTTGTACTTGGTTGTTGTTGGTAAGAGTGATTTTGAAACTCTTGGCAATGGTGAGATAACAGTTAATGGTATTAAAACTGTTAATCCATACAAGTACATACAAAAGATGAAAAAGACTTTATCGGAATTATCTGATATTGCAACTGTTGATATTAATAAAAACCAGGTTAAAAGATTAAATAACACTCTAAATTCTTTGCAGCAGAACATAGAGAATCTTGAACTAGACATAAATGGAAGAGGTACTTATGAAGAGAATATGAAGTATCTTGACGATAATGTTTACATGCTTACTGCTATGTTTGAAGAAGGAATAAAAGAGTATATTCAAAATGAAACAGAATATTTAAGTGATATTCGTATTGAACAGCATAATAGAAATAGAGTTGTTTATATTTCGGTTTTGGTAATATTCCTTATGGCTGTTATGATTTCACTTATAAATATTTATCGTGCGCTTCGTGCTGTAACAGAGCCTATTAGAAGACTTTGTGATATGAGTAAGGAACTTTCGAAAGGTAATTTCAATGTTAAGACAAAGGTTAGTAGTACCGATGAAATTGCAATTCTTTCTGAAAGTTTTAATGAGATGGCAGCAGAGATTGGTGAACTAGTTGAGGACATTACAGAAAAGCAAAAGGATTTATCATTACTTGAAACAAAACTTTTACAGGCGCAGATTAATCCACACTTTTTGTATAACACACTTGATACAATCGTGTGGCTTGCTGAAGATAATAGAAATGAAGAAGTTGTTTCAATGGTAACTTCACTTTCTGAATTCTTTAGATCAACTCTTAGTAAGGGTCGTGAATTTATAACAGTTCGCGAAGAAAAAAATCACATAGAGAGTTATCTTAAAATTCAGCAGTTTAGATACCAGGACATTATGGATTATGAGATTGAATTTGATGAAAGTATTTTGGAATATAACATACCAAAACTTTTATTACAGCCACTTGTAGAAAATGCATTGTATCACGGAGTTAAATGTAAACGTGGTAAGAGCATAATTAGTGTTAGTGGTAATGTGGAAGGTGAATATTTAATCTTTGTTGTTGAAGATGATGGTATTGGAATGAAAGAAGAAACCCTTGAAAAAGTAAGGGAGAATATTAATGGCGATATAAATAAACACGACAAGGGAAGTTTTGGTCTTGCCAATGTTAACTTCAGAATTAGAAGATATTATGGTGATGACTGTGGTCTGTATATTGATAGTGAATATAATAAGGGCACAATTTCCACTATAAAAATAAAAAAAGAAAGAGTATAATACAAAGACTTGGTTTTGAAAAAAATCAAGTCTTTTATATAGTTGTGACTTTTTTATAAGATGAATTGTGTATATGTTAGAAAGGCAAAATAAAAGCTTTAATTAACAATATGCTGGAGGGATTTTAATGAAAAGAAAGATAAATGTTATAATGGTGAGCGCCGTTGTTGCGTTAGCAATATCAGGATGTGGCTCGACAAAAAAAGAAGAAACTACAAAGAAAGAGTCAACTACAGTTGTTGAAACAACTACAGCTAATGCAGAAACAACTACAATTGAGGAAACAACTAAAGCTAAAAAGCCTATAGATGATAAGAATTTTGTTGTGGGTGAAGATGGAACTGACCTTATTGAATATAAGGGTGATGAATCAGTCGTTGAGGTTCCAGATGGAATTGAGAAAATTAATGGAGCATTTGTGGATAATGATAAAATTGAAAAAATTATTCTCCCAGATTCAATTAAAGAGATTTATGCATACAGCTTTAAAAATTTAAAGAATTTAAAAGAAGTTGTATTTGGCCAAAGTATTGATTTAATAGAAGGTGGAGCTTTTAGTAAGTGTCCTGGCATTGAGGAAGTTGTAATTCCAAAAGGAATGAATGGAATTTATTATGGTGCATTTGGTGGATGTGAAAATCTTAAAAAGATTACTGTTGAAGAAGGAAGTGAAAATTATGTTGTAGATAATGAAGCACTTTTTTCTAAGGACATGAAAACACTTTTACTTTATCCGGTTAAATGTGATAAGAATAAGAAGTTTGAAATTCCTGAAAGTGTATCTGTAATTTATGATGATGCATTTGCTGATAATGAATTCATTGAGGAACTTGTTGTAAAATGTGATGTGGTTGATGGATGTGATGAAGGTGGATCATGTCAGAACATGAAGAGTTTAAAATCTGTTGTTTTTGAAACAGCGCAGACAAATAAGCAGCCTATTAGTTTTGCATGTTGTAAAAAACTTGAAAGTGTTGTTTTGGCAGATGGAACAAAGTACATTGGATTTGGACAGTTTAAGGACTGTAAGAGTTTGAGTAAAATCAATTTCCCAAGTTCGCTTGAGGGAATTGGTGAGGATGCATTTGAAGGATGTAGTGAATCTATAACTTCAAAAATTGATAAGTCATTAATTAAGTCAGAATGGACAGAATAAAAGTAAGATAGGAAACGGACCTGTAAATCAGGTCCGTTTTTTGTTTACACGACGAGGAAAATGCAGTAAGCTTGCTTACTAGCATTTGACGACCGTGATACAATCCCGAAACAAGCGTAGCGGTTTCGGTGATTGTTAAGGAACTGTCAGAAAGTAACCATTTCCCAAAAAAGTAATCATTTCCCAAAAATTAAATTAAGGAATTTTTGAAAAGGTAATCATTTCCCAAAAAATAGAAAGTGCGATTTGTTTTTTTGAAAAATTTTAAATGTTAACATCTACACATAAGATTGGTGCGAACATGAAAAGTTATTTTGATAAAGAAAATGACTTAAATGCAATCTAAAAACAAATTTGATTGAAATCAAGAATGAAGTTTAATTTTCTAATTAAGGAGGAATGATTAAATGAAAAAGAAACTTTTAGCAACTCTTTTAGTTGCGACAATGGCCATGACTCAGCTTGTAGGCTGTGGTCCTAAGGCTGGAGATAGGAAAGAGGGTGCCACAACAGGTACAAGCGGTTCAGGTGAGGCTAAAACTGAAAAGTTAATTAAAGTTGGCATCATCAACAACGATCCTAACGAATCTGGATACAGAACAGCTAATGATAAGGACTTAAAAGAAATGTTTACAGAAGCTAATGGTTATGAAGCTAAGTTTTCATATTCTCTTAAGAACGAAGAGCAGATTAATTATGCACAGACTATGATTCAGGACGGCGTTGATTACTTACTTTTATCAGCAGCTGATACAGCAGGTTGGGATACAGTTTTACAGGATGCTAAGAGTGAAGGTGTTAAAGTTATTCTTTTCGACCGTACAGTAGATGCAGATGAAAGCCTTTATGAAGCTTCAGTTGTTTCAGATATGAATAAAGAAGGTGAAACAGCGGTTGAATGGCTTAAAGGTCAGGGCCTTTCAGAATACAATGTAATCCATATTCAGGGTGTTATGGGTACAGCTGCTCAGCAGGGTAGATCAGGTGCATTACAGAAACAGGTTGATGCAGAAGATAGTTGGAATATTGTAACACAGCAGACAGCTGAATGGAATGCTGAAAAAGCACAGCAGAT
>DLBE01000063.1 GCA_002494205.1 Caryophanales bacterium UBA7029 | reverse complement strand
TGATTCACTTTCCACACTCATTCGGCCAAATCTACGTGTATCGTTATAAATTAGTTTTGTGCTATCGATAAAGTGGAAGACAACTAAGTCATGTTTAGAATATGGAGCATTTTCTTCCTTGAAGAAATATTTGCCTTCCATCCTTAAATGAGAAATCATTACATTTTTATTATCAAAATGAAAAACGAGGAATTTACCAACTTGAGTAATGTCTTTTATGGTTGCCCCTTTTAATTTATTAGCAAATTCTTTTGGATCACCTTCAATTGTTTGGTTTCTAAAAACTTCAACACTCTTAATCGTTTTGCTAAGTGTCTTAAGTTTCAATTTTTCAATTACTACGTGTACTTCTGGAAATTCTGGCATTATTTACAATCGTACCAAGTGCGGCCGAATCCTCCATCAACTTCTAGTGGAACATTTAATTTCATGGCATTTTCCATGATATTTTTCACTAAATTGTATACTTTTTCCTTTTCTTTCGAAGGAACTTTTAATAATAATTCGTCATGAATTTGACAAATAATTTTGCTTTCAAGTTTTTGTTCTTTAAGTGCTTTGTTTACCTGAATCATTGCAATTTTAATTAAGTCAGCAGCGGTTCCTTGGATAGGTGCATTCATTGCTGCTCTTCTAGCAAATTCTCTAACTTGATAATTTGCATCATGTATTTCTCTAAGGAAACGTTTTCTACCTAACAAGGTAGAGACATATTCTTTCTCGTTAACTTCTTCATTTATTTTTTTAAAATAATCATTAATTTCTGGATAAGCATTGAAGAAGTTAGACATAATTTCTTTTGCTTCTTTACGGCTGCAGCCAATTTGCTCAGCTAAACCAAATTCTGAAATACCATAAATTAAACCAAAATTAACAGCTTTAGCTCTTCTTCTATCTAATGGGGTTGGATTATCGGTTTTAAAAACTTTCTTAGCAGTGGCGGAGTGAATATCTTCGCCAGCTTCAAAGACTGCTTGAAGAGCTTTGCAACCAGAAAGTGACGCTAAAATTCTTAACTCAATTTGACTGTAGTCTAAAGACAAAATCGAAATATCTTCGTCATCATAATAGAAAGCTTTTCTAATCATTTTTCCTTCTTCATCACGAACCGAAATATTTTGTAAATTTGGTTCACTTGAAGAAAGTCTTCCTGTTTGAGTTAAAGCT
Organism: Caryophanales bacterium UBA7029; assembly: GCA_002494205.1. Taxonomy (GTDB): domain Bacteria; phylum Bacillota_I; class Bacilli_A; order RFN20; family CAG-826; genus Fiminaster. Next base: position 5,515 of record DLBE01000063.1, on the reverse strand, counting down.
TGGTTAAAGATAGCATGAATTTTGCCATCGCCTCTTATTTGAGAAATTAATCCATCAACATAAGTTGAGAGCAATTTAGCATATTTTCTATATAATAGAATTTCACTAACAATTGGGTGTTTATCTAGAATTCCTTTAAGCGCATCAACAGAAGTTGACATACTCTTTGGGTTTTCAACTAAATGAAGTTTATTGTATAAAATTTCTCCGACTTGTTTTGGCGAATCAACATTAAATTCTTCGCCAGCCATTTCAAAAATTCTAGCTTTGATATTATTTAAATTAACTTTGAAGTTTTCACCCATCTTTAGAAGAACTTCTTCATGTAATGGGAAACCTTCAATTTCAATTTCTGCTAAAACTGAGGCAAGAGGAATTTCAACTTCTTCATAAAGTTTTTTGCATTCTAGTTTTTCAAGTTCAGTAAAGCATTTATTTGAGACATGTTTAGAAGCAAATGCTAGTTTTGCTGCTCTTTCTGGGTTTGAATTATCAAATAGTGATAATCCTTCTTTTTCTTTTGTAGAAATATCTGAACCTAAGTAGTTCATTATTTGATCTGCATTGTTGTTGAGTGTTGAATCTAGTAAGTAAGCAGCGAGCAATACATCAAAATATAATCCTTCAATTTCAAAACCTAAGTGGTTTAAAGCAACTTTAATAGCCTTGTAATCATAACAATACTTTTTAATACCAGGATTTTTCAAAATTTCAGCGAAATCTGGGGTATTTTTGAAATTTTCTTCGCGAATATAGACTATTTTTGAAGGTGTCGCAATTGCCATTCCGTAAACTGTAGCATCATTATAATTTCCAGGTTCAATGTCTAAAGCAATTGCTATTTCGTCCCCTGCTTCTAAACCTTTAAGGTCAGTTACCTCTTCATATTTAACTTCAACATTTTCTTCATAACTCAATTTTTTAAGGTTTGAAGGAAGCCTATTTAGAAGTTGCTTCATGTCCAAAGAATTGCAGAAAGCGTTAATTTTTGAATAATCATAGCCTTCATAAATGATGTCTTTTATGGTAAATGGTAATTCGACATTAGTTTGAATTTGCGCCATTTCGTAACAGTGTCTACCTTGTTCTTGATTAGCGACGATTGATTGACCAACTTTTGAAGTCATTCCTTTCGCGGCTTCAACTATAGCTTCAAATGAACCATATTCTTGAATAAGTTGAGTAGCAGTTTTATCACCAACACCAGGTATTCCAGGAAGATTATCTGAGGAGTCTCCTCTTAAACCTTTAAAATCTATGATTTGAAGTGGCGAAAAACCATACTTTGCAGGCATAGTTTCTTCGTTCATAATGTCAATATTTGACATTCCAGTCTTAATAATATGAATAGAAATATGTTTATCGATTAATTGAAGGAAATCTCTATCAGATGTATAAACAATTACTTCTTTTCCTTCTTTTCCAGCCATTTTTGCGACTGTTCCGCATACATCATCAGCCTCAAAACCTTCTTTCTCGAACCAAAAAATGTTAAGAGAATCTAAGAATTGTCTTGCTAAAGGCATTTGAATTTTTAATTCTTCTGGACAAGGTTTTCTATTTGCTTTGTATTTTTCATCTTCTTTATGTCTAAATGTTGCTTTTCCTGTATCAAATCCAACAAATAAACCATCTCCTTGTTTGAGATTTTGAAGCATTTTATTAATCATATTGGAAAATGCGAAAACAGCATTAGTAGGAGTGCCATCGTGTGCACGCATTAAATTGTCCATGCCAGACATAGCGGCAGTGGCGTAGTAAGCTCTAAAAAGTAATGAGTTTCCATCTACTATATATATTTTTGCCATTTACTTTTCCTCCAATGATGTAATTTGAGTTACCGAGAATTCGTCTTTGAAAGAGCGATAATATCCTTCAATAACAACTATGTTGTTCTTTTTAATAGATGAGACAGATTTAGCATATGCTTCAGGGAAGACTGTAAGTTCTTTTTCGCTAGTATCATCATAGACAGTAACATATGCCATTTGTTGTCTCTTTTTTGTTGTAATTTTCTTTATTGATTTAACAATTGCAACCACCTTAACATCACCTGTAGAAGCACTAATTTGATCTAATGTAATTGCTCTTAAAGATTTAATTTTGCTTTGATATGCATCAAGAGGAGAACCACTTACCATTAAACCTAAAGCATTAAATTCGCGGTTAAGATTATCTAAAAGATCATCTTCGGTTTTAATAATCGTTGGTTTTGGTAAGAAATTAGGGTCAATAGAGACTAAACCCTGGTCATCAAGAAGCGCATCAGCATAAGAAAGTGCATTTGGAATATTAAGTCTAAGAGATGCTCTAGAAGGCTCAATTGAGTCAAATGCTCCGGCATCAATAAGCGACATAAGTTGAGCATCGCTAAATCGATATTTCTTCATTCTAATAACAAAATCGAAAAGATCTTTGAATTCACCAAAGGTTCTTTCGGTTTGGATATTAGTTGCAGTTACTCCTGAAACACCTCTAACGGAAGTAATAGGGAAAAGAATATCGTTTCCCTCAAGTTTAAATAAAAATCCAGATTTATTGATGTCAGGACATTTAACTTTAATTTTTAGAGCTTTCATCTCTGAAATGGTGTTGTTAAATTCAGTTGTGGAAGCATTCGATAATATCGAAGCATAAAATTCTTTTGGATAATGCGCTTTTAGATACGCCATACGACAAGTGAAGATTGCATAAACTAATGAGTGTGAACGGTTAAAACCATAATTTGCGAATTTATCGATAAGATTAAAAACATTATTTGCTTCTTCTTGTTTGTAACCTTTTGATATAGCCCCTTTTATAAATGAAGACCTTAATGCTTCTAATTTTTTAGAATCTTTCTTTGAAACTGCTCTTCTAAATGAATCAGCTTCTCCTAATGAGAAACCAGCCATTTTTGAAGCTATTTGCATAATTTGTTCTTGGTAAACAATTGTGCCATATGTTGAAGACAGTATTTCTTCTAGAACTGGAGAAAGATATTTTGGTTTCAAACCTGAATTTTTCTTTTTTGCGAATTCATTAATAGAATCCATTGGACCTGGACGGTATAAAGCTAAAAGTTGAACAACATCTTCAAAAGACTTTATTTTTAAGGTCTTTATAGCATTTCTCATTCCGGCAGATTCAAGTTGGAATAAACCCATTGTTTTACCAGAAGCGATTACTTTAATCGCGCTAGGATCATCATAAGGAATTTCATCTCTATTTATGGTAATTCCTCTTTCTTTTAGAAGCGCTAAACAATCTTCAACAATTGTTAAATTACGAAGTGCTAAAATGTCCATCTTAAGGAAACCTTGTTCTTCAATATAATCTTTTTCAAATTGTTCAACATAGCCGCCATCAAAAGCTTTTGACAAAGGAATTACGCCTTCTAATGGTTCTGCATTTAAAACAATACCAACAGCATGAAGAGAACCTTGTCTTGGAAGTCCTTCAATTTTGCTAGCAAGCGAAACAATTTCTAAATAATATTTGTCAGAATTTACTAAATCTCTAAAGGTTTTGTTTTTCTTATAAATGTCTCTAAGTGTATCTTTATCTTCGCCCTCATCTTTGATGAGTTTGGTAAAAAGCTCAATGTCATGTTTCTCATAATTAAAGATTCGACCAACATCATTAAGGGCTGCTTTAGCACCTAATGTTTGTACCGCTTGAATTCTTGCAACATGACTTGCGCCATATTTTTGACGAATATAAGCAACGACATCTTCACGATGGATATCACTAAAGTCAACGTCAATATCCGGCATTGTTTGTCTTGCAGGATTAAGAAAACGCTCAAATAATAAGTTGTACTCTAATGGATCAGGAACTGTGATTCCTAAAGCATAAGAAACTAATGAACCAGAGGCAGAGCCTCTACCTGGGCCAACAGCGATATCGTGACTTTTAGCAAAATCAATATAATCTTTAACGATTAAGAAATAGTCGCTATAACCCATTTCTTTAATGGTTTTAAGTTCAAATTCTAGTCTTGAAGAATATTCTTCACTTGTTTTTCCTTTAGCGATAAGTCCTTCTTTTGAAAGCCTTGCTAAAGCATCATCACCTTTTTCACCTGTAATTTCTAACCAAGATATTAATTTTCCTCTTGGCTTAACAAATTTAAAATCAACATGCGAGACAAGTTCATCAATATTTTTAATTTCTTCTTCAGTGTAAAGGTTAGAAATTTCTTCAGGTGTTTTAAGGTATTCATTACCTTCTAGAGATTTAATCTCTAAAACTTCTTTGGAATCGATTGCTTTCATCATTTCTAAAACAATCGCATCTTCTTTTTTAACGTATTTAATTGATGGAAACGCTAAAAGTTTATAGCCATGAGAAAAAGCAAAATCTCTAATAGTTTCTATGTAAGAAGTTTCGTCCGTTACTTCTAAACCTAGATAAAAGTTTTCAAAACCTCTAGTAAGTTTCGCAAGTTTTTTTGCAAAACTTTCTTCTTCACTAATTAGTGATTGTTTCAAAACATCATTATTGGTGGACAAAACAATCACTAGTCCTTCGTTATGTTCTAAAATTACGTCTTTCAGGTTATTTCCTTTTTCAACTTCTAAAGAAAGTTTAAGAAGATTTTTATAACCTTGTTCATTAAGAACAAAGAAAGAGAAAAGTAAGTTTTCGATTATTAAGTCTTCACCCAAGATAACCTTTAAACCCCGTTTTTCTGCTTCATGATAAATGACTGGTGCACCAGTAAATGTCATAAAGTCAGAAATGCCAACGGTGGTAAGCCCCATCTTTTTGGCCGCCTCTAAATATTGGTCTATTTTTAGACCACTTTTTAAAAGCGAATATCCGCTATAGACGTGTAGTGGGGTGTAATTCATAAAAATTAAGCAAATAATTCATCAAGTGCATCGATAAATTCTTTAATCTCTTTACGAGTTTTGAATTTTGTTGCGCTTGCTTGAGCGTGGCCTCCGCCTCCAAATTTTTCGGCTAATTTGTCAATTGGAGTGCCGGCACTTCTAATTGAAACTCTCCAGTTTCCTTTCTTTTTATCTTCGGTTATTGATAACCAAGCATTAATTCCATTAAAATGAGCGAAAATATTAACATTTTCTTTACCTTGAATTGGTTGAAGATGGAATTTCTTTAATAACTTATCTGTTAGAACATAATAAGCAACGCCATGTGGAGTTACTTTGTAATGTTTCAAAATATATGTTTTAACTAATAAATCATTTTTATCGTTATCGTAGATTTCATGATATACCTTAGGTAAATCAACACCTGCTAATAAAAGTTTTTGAGCGATTAAGAAGGTATGAGCGTTAACAGATTCATATAAGAATCTTCCTGAATCGCCAACTATTGCTTTGTATAAATTTTCAGCGCATTCTTTGTTGACTTTGTACTTCTCTTCTTTAGAAAAGAAAATGGATGCAAGAAGTTCTCCTGCCGCAGACATTGTTTCATCAACAATTTCAATGTCGCCAAAATGTTCAACAAGAGGGTGGTGGTCTATTTTAATTGTAAACTTTGCCTTTTTAGCACGATCATCGGC
>DLBE01000066.1 GCA_002494205.1 Caryophanales bacterium UBA7029 | reverse complement strand
AAAAACAAAATTGGCGAACTTGAAAAAGCCGCTGAAATGATGGCTTCAATGCAATCAAATAAAACTCAATCTGGTGCACAACCAGAACAAGAAGGCAATCAAACTGCAGATGATGTAGTTGATGCCGACTCAACAATGAAGAACTAAGTTTAACGCATAAACTTTTCCTAAGCGTAGGGGCTTTGCCCCTTCGCTTTATCCGTTAGAAAGGAGAGAACAAATGGCAAAACGAGATTTCTATGAAGTCCTGGGCGTAAATAAATCAGCTTCAACTGATGAAATTAAATCTGCCTATCGTAAACTTGCTAAGAAATATCATCCAGACATAAATAAAGAACCTGGTGCTGAAGAAAAATTTAAAGAAGTTCAAGAAGCATGGGATGTCTTAGGTGATGAGAAAAAAAGACAAATGTATGACCAATTTGGTATGGCAGCTTTTGAACAAGGTGCTTCAACTGGTGGTGCAGGAAACCCATTTAGTGGTGCCGGATTTGGTTCTCAAGGTTTCGGTGGCGTTGACTTAGGCGATATATTTAATTCATTCTTCGGTGGAGGAAGATCTTCTAGACGTGCAAACGTTGGTCCTCAACGTGGTGAAGATACTCTTCAAAGAATTCGTATCCAATTCATGGATGCGATTCTAGGCAAGAAAGTTTTGGTCCCAGTAGAATATGACGAACCATGTCAAACATGTGGTGGAAGCGGAGCAAAAAGTGCTTCTAGCATCAAAACATGTTCTCGCTGTGGCGGACGTGGCTATGTAACTGGTACACAAAGAACTTTATTCGGCACAATGGAAACTCAACAAGTTTGTCCAGAATGTGGCGGAAGAGGCAAAATTATTACTGATAAATGTCCTGATTGTGGCGGAAAAGGCTACAAACACGTAAAACGTGATATGGAAGTTAATATTCCTGCAGGCATTAACCAAGGACAACAAATTAGAGTTCGTGGAAAGGGCGAACATGGTATAAATGGTGGCGAAAACGGTGACTTGTACTTAGAAATCGTTATCGTGCCGCATCAATACTTCAAACGTGATGGCAATGATATTCACATCGACATTCCAATTAGCTTTGTAGATGCTACACTTGGTAAGAAAATTGATGTCCCTACCGTTTACGGTACTTGTGAAGTTGATATTCCAGCAGGCACTCAACCAAATTCAATACTTCGTCTAAAAGGTCGTGGTATTAAAGACATGAGAAAAGGTACTCCGGGAGATCAATATTTACATGTTTTGATTAAAACTCCTACGAAACTTTCTAAAGAACAGAAAAAACTTCTTGAACAATATCGAGATTCTGAAGGTAAAGACGAATCGATATTTGAAAAGTTCATGAAAGCATTCAAGAAATAAGGTTGGCATTTGCCAATCTTTTTTGTTATGATTTTGCTATGTTTGATCCAAAAACTAATAAGTTTCCTTATCCAGAAGATACAGCGAAACATTACTTACCTGTTAAGAAGGACAACGGCAACATTTATGATGAAAATTATCCTTACATAGACAACAGTTTTTGGTTTAGATTTAAACGTGGTTTTATTAAATTTTGCATTATTTTAATAATGTTCCCACTTACTAGAATTAGAATGGGGATTCGATACAAAGGCAAAAAGAACCTTCGAAAATATAAAAAACTATACAAAAATGGTGCTGTAAGTGTCGCAAATCATATTCATATGTGGGATTTTCCATGTGTTATGAGAGCTTTAATGCCTCGTAGACCAAATATTATTGTTTGGGATAAAAACTGTTCAGGCGAAAATGCATTTTTTGTAAGAATGATTGGTGGAATTCCAATTCCTACTCAAAATATGAGAGGCTTTGCTAAGATGGCTCGCCAAACCTTAGATTTTGTCGAAAAAGGTGGTTGGTTACACGTCTGTGGTGAAGGTTCGATGTGGGAATATTATGCACCAATTAGACCTTTCAAAGAAGGCGCAGCATATTTTGCAGTTAAAGCCGATAAACCTCTAGTACCAATGGCTTTCTCTTATAGAGAATGCGGTTGGATTAGAAAGAAAATTTTCCATCAAATCGCAAAATTGACGCTTAATATTGGTGAACCATTATTTGCAAACAAAGAGCTGCCAAAAGATCAAATGATCAAAGATTTAACAATTAGGGCTCATGAAGCAGTATGTGCTTTAGCAGGATGGAAAAAAGGTGAAAATTTATATCCACCTTTATATGATGAGAAATCTTCAAAACGTATTGATTATTACACTAACGAATACGGTAAAGGATACAAAGGTAGCTGGTAAAAAGCTGCCTTTTTTTATTATTCGCTTTATAAATAGATTTATATTTTGTAGAATACTAATTGAGGATTTTAATATGAACAAATACATGCACTTAGCAATTCTTGAAGCAAGAAAAGGAATTCGTCATGGTCATGGTGGACCTTTTGGCGCAGTAATCGTTAAAAATGGTGATGTTATCGGAAAAGGTCACAATGAAGTTGTTAAAAACAACGATCCAACATGTCATGGTGAAATGATGGCAATTCATAAAGCTTGTAAAAAGCTCGGAACTTTTGATTTAAGTGGTTGCGAACTTTATACAACTGGAGAACCTTGCCCAATGTGCATGGCTGCCATTTTATGGGCAAATATCGAAAAAGTATATTACGGATGTAATATTGTTGATACCGAAGATATTGGATTTAGAGATAAAATTTTCTATGAATTCAACGAAAATGGCGGCAGAGAAAAAATGGTATTTGAACTTGATAGAAAAGCATGTTTAAAACTTTATCAAGAATACAAAAATATCGAAAATAAAACAAATTATTAATATATTAATAAAATTACTATGGCCAAATGTAAGTACTGTCATGAGGTTATTTCAAGGCTAGATAAAGATGTCTGCCCTTTTTGTGGTGGAATTAAACCATTAGAAGGTACTGATACCTCAACTCAAGACGTTACAAAAGTCATAGATCAATTAGACAACAAAGTTGAAATCAAACATAAAAAGAGAATAATTGCTGCTATTCTATGCCTTTTATTCGGTTTGTTTGGACTTCACCAATTTTATTTAGGAAAGAATAAAAAAGGTTTAATCACTTTAGGCGTTTCTGTTAGTTTTATCCTAATTTTAGGATTAATCCTATTTTTCGCTGTTGGTTGGAAAACACCTTTTGCCTTTTTAGTTCCTTATTTCGCTGTTGAAGCCGTTATGATTGATTTTGCTACAGTTTATATTAGGAATCACTCCATACAAGATGCTAACGGGGAGTTTTTAGAATAATGCAACGTTACTTTGGTCGAATATTGGGAAAACAAGTTATACTTGAAGATGACGATATTTTTCATTTAACTCGAGTTATGAGATGCAAAGTTGGTGACAATATTGAAGTTGTCGCTGACGGGCAAGTTTATCTTGCTACCGTTGCTCACTTTAGACCGCTTGACATAGTTGTTGTAAGAAAACTTAGAGAAAATAACGAACTTCCAAATAGAATAATTTTAATCGCCTCCTTAATAAAAGGAGATAAGATGGATTTAGTCCT
>DLBE01000058.1 GCA_002494205.1 Caryophanales bacterium UBA7029 | reverse complement strand
TTGATTTTTCGGTATATGAGCATTAAAGAATTGAATGTCATGAGCACTGTTAGTCCTGTGTCTGCGAGTACTGCGACAAGCATGCCAGCATGTCCAAGTAAACCAGTTAAAATTAAAGTAATGACAGTGACTTTGACAAGCAATGAGAAGATGATATTGAAGATAGCAACTCCTCTAGTTTTCTTGGCAATTTTGATAGAGTCATAAATCTTTAATGGATGATCTTGCATGATGACAACATCAGCACTTTCAACAGCCATATCTGACCCAATTCCACCCATAGCAAAACCAACATCAGAACGGATGATTGAAGGGGTGTCATTTATACCATCTCCAGCGAACGCAACAAGTTTGCCATTTTCTCGATTTTCTACGGCTTTTTCCACATATTTTATCTTTTCTTGAGGTAAAAGTTTGGCATGATATTCTTCAATTCCAACCGCATTTGCAACCTCTTTTACAGTAGTCTCTTTATCGCCAGAAAGTAAGACGACTTTGATATCCATTTCTTTAAGTCTTCTGATAAGTTCTTTGGCCTTATCTCTAACCACATCTTTAAGCACAACATAACCAATGTATTTGCCATTTTTTGCAACGTAAATTGCGGTACCTGCAACATCTGCTTCTTCAAGCTTTACACCATTGTTATTTAGCAGTTCAAAATTGCCTGCTAAAATTGTGTCTTTATCATATGTTGTTTTAACTCCTAAACCAGCTATTTCTTCATAGTTAGATTGCTTTAAAGCAATACGGGAAACATTTTGGTGTAAACAGATGGCTTTTGCGATAGGGTGATTTGAGCGTGATTCTGCGGCAAGTAACGCCTCTTTAAATTCATCCTTTGAAACACCGTTTGTAACATACTCTGATACTTCAAAATTACCATAAGTTAGAGTGCCAGTTTTATCAACAAATAATGTACCGATTTTGCACAAGCTATCAAGGTAGTTTGCACCCTTAATAACAACACCTCGTTTAGATGCTAATCCGATACCGGCAAAGAACGCGAGAGGAACTGAAACTACAATTGCACATGGACAAGAGACAACTAAAATTGCAAGTCCACCAAATAGCGATTCAGCCCAATTATGTGAGAAAATACCATATAAAACCGCATAAATTATGCCAATTAAGAAAACGGTCGGGGTATAAATTCTTGCAAATTTTGTAATAAACTTTTCAGCCTTTGATTTACGTTCTCCGCTAGATTGGACAAGGTCTAATATTTTAGAAATTGTAGAGTCAGCGAATACCTTGTTGATTCGAATTGTGATGGATCCACTCTTTAAAATAGAACCGCTTAAAGCATTCATTCCAACAAGGGCATCAACTGGCATTGGTTCACCCGTTAAAGAGGAAGTATCTAAGGTCCCTTGGCCATCGATAATTTCACCATCAGCAGGAACGATTTCACCGATTCTAACCAAAATTCTGTCTCCAACCTTTAAAGTTTCCGGTTTTACTTCTACTACTTTATTGTCGGTAATAAGGTTTGCTGTATCGGCACGCAAATCAATCGCATTTGAGATAGCATTACGAGATTTTCCTGTTGCGATATGCTCAAATAATTCGCCAACTTGATATAAAACTATGACCATAACGCCATCCATTAAATCAATATGGAAACGGCCCATTGGTAGGACGTTATATGTGATTAAAATTGATAAGACAAATACTCCAACACTCGATATCGTAAGAAGTAAATTCATATCAATCGGATTTCTCAAATGTATGATGTTTTGGATGAGCTTCCAAATAATGTCATAAAGGCAAAATAGTGCGGAAATCCCGTATAAAATGACTGCAAGAAGATAATTTTTCTCTTCCACAAAGATCATTGTTACAAGCATCAAAACAGCAGAAAAAATTATGCGTGAAAGATTAAAAATAAACTTCTTGTCGAATATGGACTGAGTCGTTCTTCTTCCACTTTGAATACGTTCAATTCTTAGCGGATCACTTTCAACTTTTTTAATTGTTTCTTTTAGTTCTTCTAATTCAAGAGGTTCTTCTCTATAGGTGATGTACATTCTTTCATTTGTAAAATCGATCGATGCACTTTGAATATACTCCTCCTTGTTTAGAAACCTTTCTACTTTCGCTGCACAGTTTGGGCAGTCAAATCCAGAAATGTGATAAATAACCTTCTTTGACATATCATCTTTCCTCCACGTGTTCTTTTAATAAATTAAGTAATTCTTTAATATGACCATCAATAATTGAATAGTAGACTCTTAGTCCGTCTTTTCTAGCTTTGACTAATTCAAGATCCTTTAAAACCTTTAATTGATGGGAGACTAATGATTGGGAACATTTTGTTTCTTCTACTATTTCAGAAACACTTCTTTCAACCATGCACGAAAGGCTCTTACACTTACCACAGTTACAATTCTCGCCACAGCAGCAGGAACGTTCACCCTCATCAAGAAGAGCAAGCATGATTTTTAAGCGTGTTTCATCAGCACATGCACTAAGCACGCGTTTCATTTCTTTTATAGTCTTAATATTTGTTCTTTCTTTTTTCATCGCTAATATTATATGAATGACCGTTCATATAGTCAAGCGAATTGGTAAAATTAAAAAACACACTACTATGTAGTGTGTTAATTAAGTATTTTTCAATTATAATCTTTCAATTTCAGAAAAATCTACATCGACTGGAGTTGATCTTCCGAAGAAAATTGTCTCAACTCTGCAGGCACCAGTTTCTTTATCAATAGAGAGAATCTTGCCTTCAGTTCCTTCAAGAGCTCCACGAATAACTCTAACTGGATCACCAACATTGTAATGATCATACATTGAGCTATCGATAATGCCCATACGTTTAAGAACTGGTTCAATTTCTTCTTTTGAAACTGGGGTTGGTTTTTGACCACCACCAGCAGAACCTGCAATACCTGTAACACCTGGAGTATTACGGACATCATACCAGACTTTGTCTGTCATAATCATTTCTACGAATATATTTCCAGGGAAAAGATTTTTCATTTTTGTCTTTCCAGTTGGAAGTCCAGTTGCTCTATCGATTACTGGAACTTCTTGTTCTGCAACTAAGACATTGAAAATATAGTCACCAAGACCTAAGGTCTCAATTCTTTTTGTTAAGTTGTCTGCAACTTTTCTTTCGTGTTGTGAATAAGTTGTAACAATATACCAATGTTTCTCACCTAATTCTGCCATCGTTTTTTTCCTCCGTTATTTCTTAACTCCTTCAAAGACTTTTTTGAGTGCTTTGATAAGTTCGCCAGCTACTAAGTCTTCTAATCTAAGGATTAAAGCACAAAACACGCAGATTACTAAAGTAGTAACTAATGCCAATAAGAAAACATCTCTCTTTGGCCAACGTACTCTTTTGCCTTCTCTAATGACTTCTTTTGCATATTTTCTAACACCCATAGTCATTCCTCCTACTTACTTTCCTTGTGCAATGTTTGTTTATTACAATGTGGACAGTATTTCATTAACTCAAGACGTTCAGTAGCGCCTTCCTTCTTTGAAGTAGTGTAATTTCTACTTAAGCACTCAGGGCAAATTAAAATAACTTTCTTTCTCATAAAACGTTATCCTATTTAACATCTTGTGCGACTATCATACAGCACCAATTATTCAAAGTCAATAATTTGACTTATTTGTATTGCTCCAATAATGAGACTAAGCCGTCTAAATCGGATGTTTCGTATTCTTCAATTTCACCTTTGTCAACAAGGCTTGCAAGTTCAGGATCAATTGGTAA
>DLBE01000035.1 GCA_002494205.1 Caryophanales bacterium UBA7029 | reverse complement strand
TTTTCGCCTCTATCAAAGAAAACTTCTGTATTTGGGCCTGCTGGACCTTCGCCAATTTCCCAATAGTTTCCCTCCAAAGGAATAAGATGAGATTCACTTACACCTTGCGCTAACCAAAGTTTATGAGTCTCTTCATCAATTGGATTATATGTGAAATAAAGTTTATCTTTAGGCATTCCAAAATATTTTTCGTCTGTAAGAATTTCGTATGCCCAAGCAATAACTTCTTTCTTAAAATAGTCTCCAATAGAGAAATTTCCTAACATTTCAAACAAAGTTTGATGTCTTGCAGTGAAACCTACATTTTCAATATCGTTTGTACGAATTGATTTTTGAACATTTGTAATTCTTCTATTTGGTGGTACTTCACTACCATCCATGTATTTTTTAAGAGCTGCAACACCAGAGTTAATCCATAAAAGAGATGGATCATTATAAGGAATAAGGTTTGCGCCTTTTTCAATATGATGTCCTTTTGATTCAAAAAACTTTAACCATGTTTCTCTAATTTGTTGACCTGTCAATTTATTCATACCTTAGGCCTCCTAAACAAAATAAAAAAGTATCAACTAGGAACGAGTTTTATCGCGGTACCATCCTAATTCAATACTTTGTATTGCACTTAATTATTCGTCTTTAACGCAGAACTACGTCGACTTTCATCGACTCCAAAGGAGTGGCATATATTTCCTTTATGGGAGTGAGTTTATTATACAATAAAATTTTACGTAGTCAACAAAAGAGAACCCAAATAGGATTCTCTTCATAAACTTAACTAATTATTAATAACCACCAACATGGGAAACTAAGCTACTCCATTTCGTGAAATGAGTGTATGTTGACGTGTTATAGCCATCATTGCCAAAATAGCAGCTTAATCCGTGAGCATCGGCTGAACCTTCTAATTGAACAAGATTATAAGTAACCATTTCATTAAAAGCATTTTTAGCAGCATTAATGTATGAACTACCAGGATTAAATGTTGATTCGGATTCTAATTTTAATAAGAAATCATAACAATCAAACTCGGAATAATCTTTGTCTGCACCCACACTTTCGGCAAAAACCTTAGTTTTATTTAGAACTTTTGTCTTGAAACTTGATTTAGCAGAAGAAGTATTAGGAATTCTAGCTTTTGTTGCTTCTGCCATGTCTTCCCAAGCACTCTTGAATGCGGAAACCTTACTAAGATTAATGACTGATAAAGTTTGATCACAAGCATAATATTCACCTTGGTAAGAATAACCAGTTCCATCTTTGCCACCATTGACTTCAATAAAGCCATCAACAATTGCTTTTAAAATTGTTTCTGTGCTTGCTCCGCCATAGAGGTAATCTAACCATTTATCATATGCCCAACCAGTTCCATTTTCTAACTCTTGAGATGTAACTTGATAGTTAAAATATGGACTATTAAATTCAGCAATTTCCATCATCTGCATTAAGCAGCAATCATAACCAACAAATTCGAATCTATCGACACCTTTGCTTGAAAATGCGCCACTAACAGCAGTAACAATTTCATCATGAGTCAATCCGTCACTACCTTTTCTTTCGTCAAAACAACAACCAGACATTCCTCCGCCGTGATCCCAGAAGATAAGACCATACTTTTCGGCTGGATATTCTTCAATTCCCCATTCTAGGAAGCTTTTTAAAGTAGAAGAATTACCCATACTTTTATAAGTTGAAAGTGTTTCTTTTTTAACAAGAGTTTTGTTATTTACTTCCCATCTTTGAAGTTTTGTTTTATCAATCAAATAACTATGGCCGGACTGCCAAACATTTGCACCGCCGGTTTGAATTGCAATATTAACATCGTCAGGTTGATTTTTAACACTTAAAATTTCATCAATATCAGCAGATGCAAGTCCTGCAGCTTCATCTGCATCAGGAACATTACCCCAATCGTCGGTTCCACTTTCAAGATTTGCTCCGCAAACATACATTAAAATCGTCCATTCATCTTGAGCATTATTGTGAATAATAAGATTTGTAGTTGCTTTAATTGAGCTGTTCTCTTTTGAAGTTACTGTAAGAGTTGTCTCACCAAGTGATTTTGGTGTAATTTTTCCAGCACTATCAACTGTCGCAATATTTGTATTAGCGATAGAAAAACTAACTTCTTTATTTGATGCATTACTTGGAACAAATGTTGGAGTAATAGATTTTGTACTTCCTTGTCTTACTTTGAGGTTTTCAGGAAGTGAAATGGATTGTAATGCAACATAAGAATCTTTAACGATTTCAACAGAAATAGTCTTTTTGTGAATATATTTTGAGTCTTCGTATCTAACAACAAATTTTGAAGTTCCAAGCGTTGAAGTATCAAGAGTAGTAAAAGTACATTTCTTTGTAACTTCAGCTTCAGTTTCATCTTCATAAACTGCAAAAACCTTGCCATCAAATTCGTATTTTGAACCTTTTGTTACCTCAGTAGAATAGTCACGAACATCAATATGATCGGCAGGTTTGTCGGAAGTGCTGCCACCTCCGAAAATGTCCTCAAATGAGCAGGCGCTAAGTGCACCAGCGCTAAGGGATAGGGTAATTAAACATCTAAACAACTTTTTCATAAGACTATATATTAATAAAAATATATTTTTTATTCAAATAAATTTTCGTTGTAAGCGGTTATAATATCGATGATACTATAAATAAATTTTGTATTTTTACAAAAAGAGCAATATAATACAAATCATTATTTAGACTATGAAAAAGAAAATATTAAACTTCTTTACGATTACACTAGGCGGAATGGCAAATGGATTATTTGCAACGCTAATAATCGGAACTATATTCGCTACAATTGGCGCATTTTTTGCCATTTGGCCTGAAAGTGGATTTTGTAATTTTATGGTTGATGTTATTGGAACATCTACTCATAAAAGTGGATTATCGTTTGTTTTACAAATGCTCACTGGTGCCGGCATCGGAGTCGGCATCGCTTTAGCGTTAAAATTTGATGCTTTAAAAACGATTTGCTTAGCTGCTGTTGGTGAAGTTGCCGCTTATTTTTCAATGACTACCGATATGCATGGGCATTTAGTGGAAGCGAACGGAATAAAAGTTGGCGATCCTCTTACGATCTTTTTAGTATGTATTGCGGTTGCATTACTAATGAAATTAGTACTAAGAAGAAAAACCTCAGTAGATATTTTAATCGTCCCGTTATTTTCAGCTGCTGTTGGATTAATTCTTTCTCTAGGAATTAGATACCCATCCGCGTATGTTACATTCGCAATTCAATGGTTAATTGCCGAAGGCACAACAGTCGCTCCTTTCTTAATGGGAATAATTGTCGCTGTCCTTATGGGAATGGCACTTACCGCTCCAATTTCAAGTGCTGCTATCGGCGCAATTATCTTCACCACCGCTTTAGGAAATCCATCTGTAGGTTTAGAGATTGCCTCAGGGGCTGCAGTTGTTGGTTGTTCCACACAAATGGTTGGATTTGCAATTCAATCTAGACGTGACAACAATATCGGACAAGTTATTTCGATTGGAATAGGCACAAGTATGCTTCAATTTAAGAATATTTTAAGAAAACCTGTCATTTGGTTACCTACAATTATTGCTTCAGCAATTCTTGGACCTATTTCAACTTGCTGGTTAAAACTAAAATGCATGGGTGCATCATCTGGTATGGGGACTGCTGGTTTAGTAGGTCAAATTGGAACTTTTGCATCTATGGAGAACTCATGGCAAACTTGGGTTGGAATATTTGTTTTACAAATAATTGCTCCAATTATTCTAGTGTTCTTCATTGATTTAGCCTTTAGAAAACTTGGTTGGATTAAAGATGGCGACTTTTCGTTAAGACGCGAAGAAGAATAGAGATTAAATTATAAATTTAAAAGGTTCCGAGTTCGGAACCTTTTTTGAATTATTTAAGAAGATCGGGATATTTCTCCATTAAGTATGATAAGTCTTTATCTCCTCTACCACTTAAATTGACAAGAATGGATCCTGAATTCCTAGTTCTTGCTATTTTAATAGCATACGCTAGAGCATGCGCTGATTCAATTGCAGGAATAATACCTTCAAGTCTTGATAAGAGTTTGAATGCCTCTAAAGCTTCTTCATCAGTAACTGCCTCATATTGAACTCTTCCAATATCATGAAGGAAAGCATGTTCTGGTCCGACACCAGGATAATCTAAACCTGATGCAATAGAATAAGCATTTGCTACGCTACCATCTTTATTCATTAAGACCTTAGATTTGAAACCGTGCAAAACATATTCTTTACCGAAAGTCATTGTTGCGGCATTTTTTCCTGGTTCTTTACCTTCACCCATTGGTTCAACACCGACAATTTGAACTGGATCATTCAGGAACGCTTCAAACATACCGATTGCGTTACTTCCGCCACCAACACAAGCACAAACAATATCTGGTAATTCTCCAGTCATTTCTTGGAATTGTTCACGTGCTTCTCTACCTATAATTTCTTGGAATTCTCTAACAATTAAAGGATAAGGATGAGGACCAACAGCAGAACCCATTAGATAAAAAGCATCTTTTTGTTCTTTTAAGAACGCTTCAAGAGCAGCATCCACTGCTTCCTTTAATGTTCTAGTTCCTTCTTTTACAGGTATAACATTTGCACCTAAAATGCGCATACGATTTACATTTGGAGCTTGCTTCATCATATCAACCTCTCCCATGTAAATATCGCATTTTAAGCCAAAGTAAGCGGCTGCTGTTGCGACAGCCGAACCGTGACTTCCAGCACCTGTTTCAGCGATTAACTTTTTCTTTCCTAATGTTTTTGCAAGCAAAGCTTGTCCCATACAGTTATTCAATTTATGGGATCCCATATGATTTAAATCTTCACGTTTTAAATAAATTTGAACTTTGCCCAAATAATTAGATAAACGTTCACAATGATAAACTGGAGTAGGTCTACCTTGGAAATCATGTCTTATTTGACGTAGTTCAGAAATAAACTTTGCAGACTTACAAATAGTAAGATAACCATTATAAATTTCTTGAAATGTTTTCTTAGTTTTTTCATCTACGAATGAACCACCGTAAGGACCAAAATAACCTTCTTCGTTTGGGTAAACTTTACGATATGTTGCGAAATCAATATCGGAAATATTTGCTAATTTAATTGGACCAGTTTTGCCTCTTCTATCTAAAGGTTTTGGGGCATCTTCAGGAATTAAATAAATTTTGCCTTTCTTCACTAATCCTTCAATTCTATTTTCTTGGCATAAAAGACGTACACGGCGTTCATTTACACCCCACTTTTTAGCAGCATCTTTAACTGAAATATACATTGTTCCTTTCCTCACTTTGCGGAATAATTATAAAATACCGATAAACTAATTACAATAGTAATCTTAACTTTATGAAAAAATTTTTATATACAAGTTTATTTAAATTATGTAGAATTTAAGCATTGATTTTTAATTAATTACACTTAGGGTTCTAGTTGTAAACAACCTTTAGAAAACCTAACGAACGAAACAGAGGAAAATTTTATGAAAAAGTCATTACTATTTCTTGGTGCGGTTGTTTCCCTTGCGCTAACTGGATGTTCAAGAGAAATCAAAATCAACCCAGATAAAGAAAAATACTTAGTTGGTATTGCTCAATATGGACCTCACCCTGCTCTTGATGCTGCAACAAACGGATTTAAGACTAAACTCAAAAGTCTCTTAAAGAAGGCAGGACGTAAAGTTGAATACAAGGTAACAAATGCTGCTGGCGAAGTTCCAAACTGTGCAACTATTGTTAACAGCCTTGTAAGCAAAGATGTTGATTTAATTATGGCAAATGCTACACCATGTGTTTCAGCAGCTTATACAGCAACCTCAACAATTCCTATTCTCGGAACATCAGTTACTGAATATGGAGTTGCTTTAGATGTTGAACTTAAGGATGGAGCAACAGGAACAAATGTTTCTGGTACAAGTGATCTTGCACCACTTAAAACTCAAGTTGATATTATGACTTCATTACTTCCTGCTGCTAAAAAATTTGGAATTCTTTATTGCTCAGAAGAAGCAAACTCTAAATATCAAGTTCAAGAAGTTAAGAAATATCTTAATAAAAAAGGACTTAAGGCAACCGAATACGCAATTTCAGGCACCGATACATTAAATGCAATTTGTAACTCTGCAAAGAGCAAAGAAGATGCAATTTACATTCCTACAGATAACTTCTGTGCAACAAATAGCAAAGCTATTGCTTCAGCATTTGGCGGAACCAAGCCAATTTTTGCAGGAGAAGAGGGAATTTGTAAAGCGTGTGGTTTTGCAACATTAACAATTGATTACTATCGCTTAGGAGAAATCACTGGCGAAATGGCTTATAACGTTCTTCTTGGAAAGAAAGATATTCGTAAGTATGCCATTCAATATGATCCAAATCCTGTCAAAAAATATGTTAAATCACGTTGTACAGCTTTAGGTATTGAAATTCCTGAAGGCCAAGGCTACGAAGAAATCATCGTGGAATAGTAGGTTTTAAAATGAGCGGTTTTTTCAATACACTTCCATCAGTTTTAGACCAAGGTATTATCTGGGGCATAATGGCGATTGGTGTTTTTATCACCTTTCGTATTTTGAACTTTGCAGATCTTACTGTTGATGGTTCTTTCGCAACAGGCGGTTGTGTATTTGCTATTCTTGCAGCCGCTCACATTCCTGTTCCAGTTGCTTTCCTTATTGCATTTTTAGCCGGATCTTTAGCTGGTTTAATAACATCTATTCTTCACTGTTATCTAGGAATTCCAGGTATTTTAGCAGGTATATTAACCCAGTTAATGTTATGGTCAATAAATTATAAAATTTTAGGCCAAGCAACTATGCCAGTAAGCAGTAGAGATTCATTAATTTCAATGAATGCAAGCTCTGGAGTTTACACCACAATACCAATTGTTATAGGTATTGCAGTTGGACTTATTTTAGTTTTATATTGGTTCTTTGGAACCAAATTCGGTTCATCTGTTCGTGCAACAGGCGCGAATGAAAGTATGTCTAGAGCAAATGGAATTAACATTAATGTTCGTAAAATTGTTGCCTTAATGATTTCAAACGGAATTGTTGCTTTTGCGGGAGCAATATATGCTCAATTCCAAGGTTCTGCCGATATTAACATGGGCAGAGGCGCAATCGTTATTGGTTTAGCAGCAATCGTTATTGGAACTACATTATTCGGCCGTTTATCAAAGAATTTTGGTATAACTCAAGGATTCGTTTTAGTTGGCGGAATTATTTACTTCTTTGTTTTCCAATTAATCGTTTATTTCACAAACGAACCAGAATTGTTAAAGATGTTATCCGCCATTGTTGTTGCTTTGTTCCTGGCAATTCCATACATTAAAGATGTATATATTAAAAATATGCGTTCAAAACATAGACGTGCTAAGGAGGTAGAATAATGTTATCTTTTAAAAACGTAACTAAAGTTTTCTATCCAGGCACTGCTGATGAAAAGAAGGCTCTTGATGATGTTTCATTTGTCGTTAATGATGGCGAATTTGTCACCATTATAGGCGGAAATGGAAGCGGAAAATCAACTACTTTAAACGTTTTAACAGGTTCAATTTCTCCTGATAAAGGTGGAGTTTATTTAAATGATGTAGACATCACCAATATGAGCGAAAACAAAAGAGCAAAGTATTTTGCTCGTGTTTTCCAAGATCCTATGAAAGGTACTGCTGGATCAATGCAAGTAATTGAAAACCTTGCTATTGCATCTAGAAAAGGTGGCACGAATGGTCTTGGTTGGTACATTAATAAAGAACAAAAAATAAAATATATTGAGATGTTAAAAACTCTCAATTTAGGTTTAGAAACTCGATTAACTACCAAAACAGAAGTTCTTTCAGGTGGTCAAAGACAAGCATTAACTTTGTTAATGGCTACTCTTAGAGCAGAACCTTCACACCGTCAAATAATTGAAGATTATTCTAAATTCTTTATGGGCGATAAGGAAAAAGCTAAAGAAGAAGTGACTAATGTTTATGTTGAAGCTAAAGACACCTATAAGAAAGAACTCAAAGAGCTTTCTAAAGATAAATCTTTAACTAAAAAAGAAAGAAAAGAACGTGCTGAAAAGTTATGGAACGAATTTGATAATAAAGTTCGTAAATACGATTTAACAAAGCAAATTCTTCTTCTTGATGAGCATACTGCTGCATTAGACCCAAAAACTGCAAAGAAAGTTTTAACTTTAACTGAAAAAATAGTTCGCGAGAACAAATTAACTACGCTTATGGTTACTCATAATATGCGTGACGCAATTACTTATGGCGATAGATTAATTATGTTCTACGAAGGAAAAATAATTCACGATATACGTGGAGAAGAAAAGAAAAAATTAACTGTCGAAAAATTATTAGAAATGTTTGATGAAGCCGAACTTGCTTCACTTAACAAAAAATAAAAGGCCATTCGGCCTTTTTTAAATGTCGATTCTTTGATTGTCTCTATAAACTTCATCAATTGTTCCTGAGCCAATCATGAGTCCTTCTCCATTATAGAAGACAGCTTCTTGGCCAGGAGTGACAGCTTTGTAATAATCATACTCACAGATTATTTCTTCACCGTTTCTAGTGATAGTCGCTGGATGGTCTGGTTGACGATATCTAAATTTAACCCCCACTTTTTGAGGGAATTTTTCATGTTCATTTATGAAATTTAATTTTCTAACGATACATTTATTGGACATTAAATACTTTTGAGTGTCTCCACGTGTAACATAAAGAATATTCTTTTTAGCATCTTTTTTAACAATAAACCAGCCGGTTGCAGTTTCTCCCGAAATTCCACCGATTCCTAAACCTTTATGTTGGCCAATCGTGTAATAATAAACTCCACGATGTTCTCCAACCTTTTTACCAGAGTCAATATCTAAGATATTGCCTTTTTGAGCAGGAATGTAATTTTTAAGGAATTCTCTAAAGTTACGTTCACCAATAAAACATACTCCAGTGGAATCTTTTTTATCCATAACTGACTCTAACTCAAGCTCATGGGCAATCTTTCTTACTTCACTTTTATCAATGTCTCCAAGTGGGAATAAACAAGATTTAATTTGCTCTTCATTTATTTGCGACAAAAAATATGTTTGGTCTTTATTTGTGTCTTTACATTTCATTAAGTAATAATGACCATCTTTTTCAATTCGTTTTGCATAATGACCCATCGCAATCATTTCGCATCCATTTTTTCTTGCAAACTTTAAAAAAGCATCAAATTTAATAAATTTATTACATAAAATGTCAGGATTTGGAGTTCTTCCGCATTCATATTCAGAAATGAAAAAGGAAAAAACATGATCCCAATATTCTTTAATAAAATCTTCTCTTAAAAGAGGGATGCCTAGTTTTTCAGCCACTTTTTTGGCATCTTCATAATCTTTTTCTTGTGGACATTGATCATTATTAACGGTCGGATTTCCTAAATAATCACCATTAGCAAGAGCATCCCAGTTACGCATAAAACCAGCGACAACTTCATAACCTTGCTTTTTAAGCAAATAAGCCGCTACTGCGCTATCAACACCACCACTTAATCCAATCATTACTTTCATAAGCCAAGTTCCTTTGAATCAATAATCGTGGTGAATGGACCATTATTTTCTAAATAAATTTTCATGTCTGCACCAAAAACACCAGTTTCAATATGAATACCAGTGTTTCTTAAACATTCATTAAAATAGTCATACATTTTTGTAGCTTCTTCAGGTCTCATTGCATCAACAAAACTTGGACGTCTGCCATCTTTTACTGATGCATATAAGGTGAATTGTGAAATAGACAAAATTGAACCATTAACGTCGCTTAATGAAAGATTGGTTTTTCCATTTTCGTCGTCAAATAGTCTCAAAGAGACTAACTTATTAACCATTTTATCTACAACTTCTTTTGTATCGCTATGAGTAAAACCTACAAAAACACAAAAACCGCGGGAGATTTCTCCCACGATTTTGTTATTAATTGTGCATTTTGCACGATTTACATTTTGAACGACAATTCTCATTAACCTTTAATGTAATCGTGAACTGTTGGAGGATAATCAACAAATCCATCAACAATTGTAAATGAATTTTCTATATCTTTTAAAATTGACTCGTAGTCATCTTTGTTTGTATGAACAACACATAAGACATCGCCTTTAGCAACTTTATCGCCAACTTTCTTTCGTAAAACGATACCTGCACTCATATCAATAACATCATCAAATGTTTCTCTACCAGCACCTAAGCGCATAGCGCTTTCTCCGATTTCAAGGGCAACAATGTGTTTGACATAACCAGGTTTTGAAGCCTTAACTTCAATAATGTGTTTAGAAAGTGGGAATTTCTCTGGATGATCGATATAACTTACATCACCACCTTGAGCGATAACCATTTGTCTAAATTTTTCAAAGGCTGAACCATCTTCAACAACTTTATGGAGCATCTTAAGACCTTCTTCTTCATCTTTAGCAATTCCGGCTTGTTCAAGCATAATTGCTCCTGATTGATAACAAAGATCTTGAAAATCTTTTGGACCATGGCCATGCAATGTATCAATTGCTTCTTTAACTTCTAAAGCATTGCCTACGGCAAAACCAAGAGGTTGATCCATTGAAGTTAAAACTGCACGAGTATCTCTATTTAAAGAATTACCAATTGCACACATAATTTTTGCAAGCTTCTTGGCATCTTCTCTAGTTTTCATAAATGCACCATTACCAAACTTAACATCAAGTAAAATACAATCACTACCTGAAGCAAGTTTTTTAGACATAACACTAGATGCAATTAAAGGAATTGATTCAACAGTTCCTGTAACATCACGTAATGCGTAAAGTTTTTTATCAGCAGGAACTAAAGTTCCTGTTTGACCAGCAATTGCAACACCATTTGATTTTAAAATTTCTTTAAATTTCTTCTCTTCCATAAAGACATTAAGTCCAGGAATTGATTCTAATTTATCGAGCGTTCCGCCTGTATGGCCTAAACCTCTACCAGACATTTTTGCAACAACTGCTCCACAAGCAGCAACCATAGGGCCAAGAGCTAAAGAAGTCTTATCTCCAACACCGCCTGTAGAGTGTTTGTCAACTTTTTTGCCTGGAATATCACTTAAATCCATGACATCGCCACTATGTTCCATTCTGTCTGTAAGATGAACAATTTCTTTGTTCGTCATACCTTTGAACACAATAGCCATAAGTAAAGCGGAAACTTGGTAATCAGGAATTCTTCCTTCTACATAACCATCAATAAAGAAATCAATTTCTTCATTGGTTAAAACTCCGCCGTCTCTTTTTTTAGTAATAATATCAACCATTCTCATATGAATAAAACCTCATATTAACTATATCACAACAATTCTATTTATAGAATGAAAACATATAATTACTTGTAGTGAAAATAATTTCTATATGTTCTACAATAGTAGAGATATGAAAAAGCGATATTTCTTATTAGCCCTTCTTGCATCCTTATCTTTATCCGGATGTGACTTTTTTAGCAATCTTTTTCCAGGAAAAGAAAACCAAGAACAACAAAAACAAAAAGAAGAAGATGAGAAAAAAGAAGAAAAGGTTAATGTTGAATCAATTGTTATTGAAAATAAAGAAATTGAACTTAAAGTTGGTGACTACTACAAGATTGAATATACAATCTTACCTGAAAAAGCAAACCAGTCAGTTGAATATGAAAGTTCTGACGAGGACTGCGCCATTGTTTATCAAGATGGGAAAATTTATGGTGTCGGAGTTGGAGATCTCAAAGTAAGATTAACAAGTTCTGAAAATCACGAAGTTTATGATGAAGTTGATGTAAGCGTGATTGATGATCAAGACCCTCCACCAACCCCACCAACACCAGATCCAAGCGAGAATGAAGAAGTTAAAGAATATTACAAAAATATATCAACAACCGCTACTGGCAATACTTTAAAAACTCAACTTTATAATCTTATAAAAAATCATACTCAATGCACATATGGTTCTTTAGAAGTTCAAATGAAAGTTACTGACCGCGATTATGATCTCGATCCAGTTACAGAAAATGAACCTGAAAATTATGACCCATATATGAAACTTCTTTATGCAGACTATAATGGAAGTAAATCTACGGCAAAAAAATGGAGCACTTCGCAAGGATCTTATGGTGCACAATCAGGTTATGTTTGGAATAAGGAACATATTTGGGCAAAATCAAATGGTTTCGGTAAATCTAGTGGTTGCAAGGCATATTCTGATTTACATCATCTAAGAGCAAGTGACTGGAAATGTAATAACACCAGGGGTAATAACCCTTTCTCGAATGTGACAAATCACACAACTTCTAATGCTTCATTTGACTATACTCAAAATCGTAGAACTGATAATTATTTAGAAAATGGCGTTTTTGAACCTAGAGACTCTGATAAAGGAGATGTTGCAAGAGCCCTCTTTTATATGGCAACCCGCTATATGATTAGCAGTGCTGATTCAGGCAATGTAGCTCTTGCTTTAACAAATGGTACTGATAAATCAGGAGGAAAATGGGGTTATCTAAGCACACTTTTAGCTTGGAACACTCAAGATCCACCTGATAAATTTGAAATCAATCGTAATGGTTTAGTGCAATCTTTCCAACACAATCGTAACCCATACATTGATCATCCTGAATGGGCTCAAAAAGTATTTGGATAATAATGGATTTTAAAACTCATTTAAATAAATATTTAAGCGAAGACGAAATTAATTCACTAATCTCGTCTTTTTCTAACGAAGAGAAAAAGGCAATATATCTTAACAATGTTAAGATGAGTGATAATAAACTACTTTCACTTTTCCCAAATTTAAAACCTCATCCTGTTGTTCCTAATGGTTATCTATATGATAAAAATGAATACGAACTTGGTAAGAAAATTTACCATGACTTAGGAGCATATTATATTCAAGAACCATCAGCGATGCTAGTCGCTCATTTTTTGGATGCAAAACCTGGCGAAAGAGTTTTAGATTTATGCGCTGCACCTGGTGGAAAAACTATTCAAACTGCATTAAAAATGCAAAATGAGGGTTTAATAATTGCTAATGATTTATCAAAATCTAGAGCAAATATTCTTCTTTCAAATATTGAACGTTTAGGAATTTCTAACACCGTTGTTACTTCTTATGATTTCAAGAAGTTTTATAAGGATTTTCAAGGATTTTTTGACAAAATCATTCTTGATGCACCATGTTCAGGTTCAGGAATGTTTAGAAAATCAGAAGAAATGAAGAAAGATTGGACATACGAAAAAGTTCTAAAAAATGCCGCGATCCAAAAAGAACTAATTTTAATGGCCTATTCAATGCTTAAAGAAGGTGGGACTTTAGTTTATTCAACTTGTTCTTATTCTTTTGAAGAAGATGAAGAGGTTATTGAATATTTATTAGAAAATTCAGATGCAAAATTAGAAAATATTCCTTCATTTAAAGGTGAGTTTAGATCAATAAAATATAAAGAAAGTGTCCACCTTTTCCCATCTCGCTTTGAAGGGGAAGGCCATTACATAGCTTTAATTAAAAAACCTGGATTACTACAAAGTAGTAAACTTCGCCCGACGTGTCTTTTAAAACCTGTTGACGGAAAAGGAAAAAGTAAAGAAAGTCACTTCTTTAAGCTAAACGATACTCTTGATAATTCCTTTGTTAGTCATGCCTTAAGACCAGGTCTATTTTATGAAATTAGATTAGGCGATAAAACTATTCCTACGCACCATTTATCACATGTAAAAGATGCAAGT
>DLBE01000044.1 GCA_002494205.1 Caryophanales bacterium UBA7029 | reverse complement strand
TGTAAAGAGTAACATAGCGATTGATTGACCAAGCTTCATGGCAAATGTACGAGCAGCAAAGAACATACCTTCTCTATTTTGGCCGGTTGTTTTAGCTTCAGCTTCAGCAACGTCAGCAACGATTGATTGTGGAATAATTCCAAGTAAAGCCATTGGAAGAGCACTAATGAGCATAACAACGATACCAAAGACCCAGCTCATAATGTTGGCTTTTCCTTCTACTGGTAAAATACCAGGAATTGATGAAATTGCGGTAATTGTATAACAAATTGCAAGACCTAAGAAACCGGCAATAACAAGTTTTTTCTTGCCAAATTTCTTAACCATATTTGTAACAAATGGATAGAAAACAGCACTTAATAAGGTCATTCCACCCATGAATAACATAACCATGCCTTCATCAAATCCCATTGAGACTTTAACAAAGAATGGTAAACCTGTTTGGAAAAGAGTTAAGCCAACCCAGTACATAATGTCTGAACCTGAGAAGACTCTGAAATCTTTGTTTTTGAATGTTGCTGTTAATGATTTGAATACATTTTCGTTTGATGGTTTTGCATCTGTGTATTCTTTTTCCTTAATAAGGAAAGCAGGAAGCAACATACAAACACATGCGACAACTGCTAAAACAATAAAGCAAATTCTATATGCCCATGAGTTTCCGACAGCACCTCTTAAGAAACCAGCAAAAACGAATGGTGTGTAAGCAAGTAATGTACCAGCAAAATAAGTTAATGAAATTGCGGTGGAGATGAACATTCTGTCATCTTGTGTTTTACCGAATTCGGAAATTAATGCGTTGTATGGTGTGCAATACATTGTCATGAATAAATAGAATAAGACAATGAAGACAGCAATCCATGCAATATTCCATCCGCTAATTGCGTTTACTGGAGCACAGAATAATAAAACTGTAACGACTGCAAATGGGATAGCAGCAAGTTTCATAAATGGCATTCTTCTACCACGTGGGTTTTTACTTCTATCACTCAATGAAGCGATAAGTGGATCGGTAACAGCATCAAAAATACGGCTTAATGCAGTAATTAGACCTAAAACTGTTAAAAATCCTCCAATTACGAGACCTGGAACAATGAATTGAGATGCTCCGTTTCCGCCTTCAGCAATTGGTTTTAAGTCCTTTGAAGTTGGTAAATAGAAGGTGACAAGCCATGCGTTGATGATGCCGCCTAATATTGACCATCCAAGTTGACCAATCGCGAAGATGATCATTTGTTTTTTAGATAATCTTTTCATTTATAAACCTCCTAAACGAATAAAATGAAAAAGCTTAAGCTTTTAAAACCGAAATAAATAGCGAGATTAAATATTCAATCTCTGAAAGTTTGTTTACCTCTTTATCTTGTTTTAAACCAGAATCACTAGATGCAAGTTTTTTACAAAGCTCAAGTAAAGAGTGGGTAGCGGTGTAATAGAATAGATCTATATCTTTAATTTCTTTTGTTGATTTATCTTTAAGTCCTGATTGATATGACTTTTTAAACATTTCATAGAATAAATCAAGACTAAGGGAATATGCTTTATTATCCTTATTATTAATTGTATTGAGATAGAGAGTGTCAAACTCTGCGATAAACTTAAAATAGTTTTTATTTTGAACAAAAATATTTCTAAATAGATTAAAAAAGTCCTCAATTTGTTTTAAACCAGATTTATTTTCTGTTTCTTGAGGAACTTTTAAAATATCTTGTTGAATTGATAATGAGACGGCAATGGCGAGGTTTTCTTTTGTCGCAAAGTAACGATAAATTGTTGCTTCGCCAATACCACTCACTGAAGAAATATCTTTAATAGTTATTTCAGAAATTGAGCTCTGCAAAAATAACTTTTTAGCAGTTTCTACTATATAGTTCCTCTTTAAATCTTTAAAGCCCATGATAGTTTGAATATATTTTTGAGAGTTAAACTATCACTATTTTCTTATGATAATAATCATTTGTCAATGAAAACGATTACATTTGGAGTTTAAATCATCAAAAAAGTATTCTTTTTATTTTATAAAGAGTACAATTTAGTCGTTTCCAAACACAAGGAAGTAATTAATTATGAAAAAAGGCTTAAAAATTACACTTATTGTTGTAGGTGCAGTTCTTGGCGCTGTTGCTGTTGACGTTGGTGTTAGTCTTGTAGTAAATGCTGCTACTAAAGTCGAAACAACACATAAACTTAAAGGTAAAACTTTTAATAGCATCGACATTAACGTTGGTACAGCAGATGTTTATTTAAAAGAATATCAAGGATCTGATCCATACGTAAAATGCATTGAAACTTCATACGCAAAACATGATGTAAAAGTTGAAGGTAATACTTTAAAGATTAAATCAGATAGAAAAGAGAACTTTCCATTCTTAATAGTTTCTCCTAAAAGACAACTTGAGGTTTATATACCTGTAAAAACTGAATATAAGCTCAATATTTATCGTTCAACTGGTGATGTATTTATTGGAGAGAACTTTAAATTTAACTATGGAGTGATCAAAGGTTCAACTGGTGATCTTAGCATTAGTAATAGTTTTGTTTCTAATAAATTGAGTGTGATTCAGTCTACTGGTGATGTAAATTTTAATGATATAAATGCGAATTCAGTAGATATTGATTTATCGACTGGCAATATTGCTTTAGAAAAGGTTAAAAGTGCTACAGATTTAAAACTTAAAACATCAACAGGTCATCACTTTTTAGATAATTGCAATGCTAACAAATTAATAATTAAATCATCAACTGGAGATGTTAAAATTAAAAACTCTGATGCAAATGAAATTGATATTAAAACATCAACTGGTGATGTAACAGCCGAATTTAGGACAAGCAAAATTGTTTATGCTAAATCATCAACTGGCGAAGTTAATGTTCCAAAATCAAAAAACGGTGGTTTATGTTCTATTGAGACCTCAACTGGAGATGTTACAGTAACATTTAAAAAATAAAAGGGGATTGCCCTTTTCTTTTAGAAACTATGATCTATATGATGTGCTGCTCGATAGGCCATCAAGTCATTTATAAGTGATGATACAAAACCTACAAGCAACATAATCGGCATAGATATAAGCATTGAGAGTAATATTTGTCCGCCTGATAACATTGGCTCGTGTTTTATTGCTGGATAAATAACACAGTTAACAACTGTCAATGTTGGTGAAATGATTAAATAGAAAATGATTGTAGAGCTTAAAGTTGCAAGCAATCTATATTTGACATTTCCTGTATAGGTTTCATTTGGAACATGGAATAAACCTGTAAACCATCTACCGATAGCGGTTAATGGAATAAAGTTTGAAATCATAATTGATAAGAAAAGAGCAATGACAAAGTTTGTTACAAAGTTCAACCAGTCAATTGTTGTGAAGTTAATGGTCAAAATTCCGTTTTCTAAATTTGATTGAGCAACAATTGCAGAAGTAATGCATAAAAAGAATGAGACAGGGATGCCACATATAACGCTATAAACAAATGCTGCTAATCTGAATCTTTTTGTCATAACGAGTTATGATTATATTACCTTTCATACATAAATCAACAAATTATTTTGTGGATTTAATTGCACTAGCGAAAGCCCAGGTTAAGTTATAACCTCCACAAGGGCCATCAATATCAAGTAATTCACCAATGATATAAACGCCTTTTTCGCGTCTAGACATAAGTTTTTCATCTACTTCTGAAACATCAACTCCACCTATAGATACTTGCGAGAAGTCAAAGCCATAGGATTTATCAAAGTTAAATTCGAGTCCTTTTATCGAACTAAAAAGTTCATTTTCATTTTTAAATCTATCCCGTAAGTAGTTTGCGATTTTTGGATTTAAGAAAGCGAGCAAAAATTCTGAAAATTTATGGGAATTCCTGTAGTTTTTTAAATATTCATCGGAAAAATCAGGGAGTAAATCTAAGTAAATTTTATGTGTCTTTTTAGGTTCTCTAGATATTAAAGACATGGTGTTAAAAATAACAATTCCAGATAATCCGTGTTCTTTAAATAAAACTTCACCTAATTCTTTGTGAACTAGTTTTCCATCGCTTACGAGCGAAACATTTGCTTTAACTCTTACTCCGTCAATAGTTCTAGTCTTTTCTTTTGTAAATAGAGGCGAAAGCCCTGGTTGAGGTATTCTAATTTTGTATCCGTGTTTGGAAAGAATATCTAGAACTGATCCGTCACTTCCAAGTTTAGGAGAAGATTTAAGACCGCCAGCAAGAATTAATTTATCAACAACAAGTTTTCTTTTGCTTGTAGTTACTTCTATTTGATTATTAACTGAGAAGTCTATTAACTTTTCTCCATAGGATATTTCAATACCCCTTTTATGCCCTTCTAGAAGCAAAGCTTCTTTTACAGAAACAGCTGATTCACTAACTGGGTAGGCAAGCTCTCCATTTAACTTAGTCTCAATTGAAATGGAACTAAAAAATTCTTTATAGTTATAACCATTAATTATTTGTTTGGCAAATTCTGGATTATTGTATAAATTGAAATCAATTTTTGAGTTGCCTAAGTTACATTTCCCATTACCGCTTACGAGAATTTTCTTAAGAGGTTGTTCAAGGTGTTCAATAACTAAAACTTCATCATCTTTGTGATTTCTTTTGTAGTTAATTGCGGCAACCATTCCAGAAGCGCCTGCTCCAACAATAAGAATTTTCATATCACAAATATTACCATATTGTTGAATATAATAAAATTATTTGCTTATAATATTCTCACGCCCTAGTAACTCAACTGGATAGAGTGTCAGACTTCGAATCTGGAAGTTGAGGGTTCGACTCCTTCCTAGGGCGCCATCACTTAAAAATTTTGGACCTAAGTGTCCTTTTATTTTATTTAAAGAAAAACAATGAAAAACATAGGAAATTCCGAGAAATATGCGGTTTTTTCAGGGAATTTTGCGTATTTTTGAAAAGTATAATGTAACCAATAGTTGCGAAAATTCTAACCAAAGTTGGTGGAGGCAACTACAATATAGATGATAAAGTTATCTCGTCAAATCGAAAGGAGATTGATTATGACTATCGAAATCGCA